>NZ_DASYCB010000059.1:0-65138 GCF_036500425.1 Luteibacter sp. | reverse complement strand
CGCGCGATGGGTGCTCGCCGTAACCCCATCGCGCGCAAGCGCGCTCCTACAGGGGTTCGCATAAAAAAGCCGGCTTTCGCCGGCTTTTTTCTTAGTGGTGTCCCGAGAACGGGATGGCCTTGCGCCAGATCGACGGGTGGTGCGGCCAGTTCGGGTCCGTGAGGTACGGGTGGTCCGGGTAATTCAGGGCCAGCACCTGGCGGGCCTGGTCGGCCAGCGGCTTGCGGTCCAGGGCCAGGTAGCTGCGGGTCATGATCGCCAGGGCGTCGGCCGTTTCCGGCGACTGCTGGTAATGCTCGACCACATACTGGGCGCGGTCGGCCGAGGCGATATACGACTTCGTCCGCAGGTAGTACTCAGCGACGTGGATTTCGAACTGCGCCAACTGGTTACGCAGGTAAATCATGCGCTGGCGGGCATCGGTCGCATAGGCGCTGTTCGGGTATCGACGGGTCAGCTGGCTGAAATCGTCGAACGCGGTCAGGTTGAAACCCTGGTCGCGGCGGGTGGCGCCCGTATCGTCGCCATGCTGGAAATAACGCTCCAGGAACCCGGTGGTGCGATCAAAATTGATCAGACCACGCAGGTAGAAGGCATAATCAGCATGCTTATGGGTCGGGAACGTCTTGATGAAGCGGTTAATCGTCGAGTACGCGTCATCCGGCTTGTTGTCTTTGTACTGCGCGTACGCCAGCTCGATCTGGCTCTGTTCGTTGATATCACCGGACGGGAAGCGCGCGATAAGGCGCTGGTAGGCCTTCTCGGCTGCGGAATAGTCAGAGTGTTCCAGCGAGTCGTGCGCGTTCGCATAGAGTCGGTCGATCGGCATGGTGTCGATCGTTTCCTTCTTGCTGCGGAACATCGAGCAGGCGCTCATCGTCATGACGAGGACGAGCAGAATGGTGATTTTAGTTGCACGCATTGAGAGAGTTCGGATGCTTGAGCGAATGGGCATGATAGCTGAAACCGGCCCCCGGCCGGGCGAGGCTGTATGACGACGGTACGACACGAGGCCACGGTGCCGCTAACGGCCGCAGGACGGCGTTTCGACCAGTCTTTGGCCGAGATGTTCCCCGATTACTCCCGATCCCGCCTTACGGCCTGGATCAAGGACGGCAAGGTGTTGCTGGATGGCGCTCCCGTGGCGCCACGCACGCTGCTGCACGGCGGGGAATCGGTGGTCCTGGAGGCGGAGCTGGCCAGCGAGGTGGGCGATGCCCAGCCCGAGGATATCGCCCTGAACGTCGTCTACGAGGACGACGATGTCATGGTGATCGACAAGCCGGTGGGCCTGGTCGTGCACCCCGGCGCCGGTAATCCGGCCGGAACGATGCTCAACGCCTTGCTGCACCGGCTGCCGGCCCTGGCCGAGCTGCCCCGCGCCGGCATCGTCCACCGCCTGGACAAGGACACCTCGGGCCTGATGGTCGTGGCCAAGACCATCGCCGCCCAGACGGCGCTGGTCACCATGCTGTCCCGCCACGATGTGCACCGCCAGTACGAGGCCGTGGTGCTGGGCACCATGGTGGCCGGCGGTACGGTCGATGAGGCCATCGGCCGGCACCAGCACGATCGGCTGAAGCAGGGTATCCGCGACGTCGAGCAGGGTGGCAAGGAGGCGGTGACCCACTACCGCGTCCGCGAGCGTTTCCGTGGCCACACTGTGCTGCAATGCCAACTGGAGACCGGCCGTACGCACCAGATCCGCGTGCATATGGCGCATATCGGCCATCCGCTGGTCGGTGACCAGCTCTACGCAAACGGTCTGCGCCTGCCGCGCGGTGCCAGCCAGGAGCTGATCGACGCCCTGCGTGGCTTCCGCCGCCAGGCCCTGCACGCGGAGAAGCTCGCCTTCGAGCACCCGATCACGGGTGAATACCTGGAGTTCGAGTCGCCGCGGCCACCGGATCAGGACGCCCTGATCGAGGCCCTGCGCGCGGACACGGTCCTGAACCCGATCGAGGATTGAGCGAATGGCCGACGCCTGGATCCGCCCGGACTGGACGGCGTCCAAGGGCGTCGACGCCGCGGTCTCCACCCGGCAGGGCCCGGGCGTCTCAGCCGGGCCCTATGGCCGGCTGAACCTTGGGCTGCGCTCGGGGGATGACGTCATGGCCGTGGCGGCGAACCGGGCCGCGGTGGTCACGGCGCTGGGGCTTCCACGCGAGCCCCTCTGGCTCCGCCAGGTTCACGGTACGGACGTGGCCGAACGACCAGAGAGCCCGGGTAGCCCGGTGACAGGCCCGTCGGCCGGCGACGAGGAACCGGTGGCTGACGCCGCCGTGGCCCGTGGTCCCGGCCAGGTCCTGGCCATCCTTACAGCCGATTGCCTGCCGGTGCTGTTCGCCTCGGCGGATGGGCAGACGATTGGCGCCGCCCACGCGGGTTGGCGCGGGCTGGCGGCCGGGGTTCTCGAGAACACGGTGAAGGCCATGGATGCCGAGGGCATCCAGGCCTGGCTAGGCCCTGCCATTGGCGGTGCCTCGTATGAGGTGGGCGAGGAGGTCCGCGAGGCTTTCGTCGCGCATGATCCCGGCTCGGCTGAGGCATTCGTGGCCACCCGGCCCGGCCACTGGCTGTGTGACCTCTATAGCCTGGCTCGCCGCCGGTTGGCTTCCGTGGGTGTCACCCACGTCAGCGGTGGCGGATTCGACACGCTGACCGACGCGCGGCTGTATTCGTATCGGCGAGATGGTGCGCAGAGCGGGCGATTTGCGTCGCTTGTCTGGACCAGATAGCCGCGTCACCGCTACGTAGGCTGATCGCGTGCAAGCACGCTCCTACAAGGTTTGCGCGCGGTCGCGCACAAGAGCCTGCGCAGATCTTGTGTAGGAGCGCGCTTGCGCGCGACCGGTAACCCCTCAGGGCGCGGTCATCGGCGTCTGCACGTAAATCTCAGGCTTCACCTTCGGCGGCTCCATCAATGCGTGAAGGAACAGGTTCCGCCAGTGGGTGATGTCGTTGCGCTCGAGCACGTCCATCATCGATTGCCAGCGCATGCGCCGTTCCTTCAGCGGCATTTCCAGCGCGCGTTTCAGCGCCTCGGAGACTTCATCCAGGTCCGAAGGGTTCACCAACAGGGCCGCATCCAGCTCCTGGGCCGCGCCGGCGAAGCGGGAAAGCACCAGCACGCCGGGATCCTGGGGATCCTGACAAGCCACGTACTCCTTCGCCACAAGGTTCATGCCATCGCGCAGCGGCGTGACCAGGCCGACCTTCGCGACGCGAAAATAGCCTGCCAGCACCTTGTGGCCAAAGGACTTGTTCACATAGCGGATCGGCACCCAGTCCGGTTCGGCGTACTGGCCGTTGATATGCCCGGCGCTGCGCTCGAGTTCGCGGCGTAGCGAGCGGTACTCCGGGACATCGGAACGCGACGGCGGGGCGATCTGCAGCAGGGAGACCCGCCCGCGCATGTCCTTATGGTCGCGCAGCAGGCGCGCGAAGCCTTCGAAGCGCTCCGGCAAGCCCTTGGAGTAGTCCAGGCGGTCCACGCCGATGATCAGCGCGCGGTCGTCGATAGATGCCTTCAGCTTGGAGACGGCCCCACTGTCCTCCGCGCGGTGGGCCAGCTCCACGGCTTCCGCCGTGTCGATGCTGATGGGGAACACGCCAGCGCGAAAAATACGGCCGTTGGCGGCGCGGATGCGGCCGCCCGTTCGCATCGCGGCGCCCAGCTCATGCAGGAAATAATCCTCGAGTGCGCGCAGGTCGCGCTGGGTGTGCAGGCCGACCAGATCGTACGAGGCCAGCGGCTCCAGCAGCTCGCGGTGGCGGGGCAGGGTGATCAGCAGGCCCGCCGCCGGTAGCGGCGTATGCAGGAAGAAGCCGATCCGGTTCTCCACACCCAGCTCGCGCAGCATCGCCGCCAGCGGGATCAGGTGGTAATCGTGCACCCAGACGATGTCGTCCTTCTTCAGCAACTTCGCGACGCGGCGCGCGAAGATCCGGTTCACCCGGAGGTAGCCCTCGAGATGGTCACGGCGGTAATCGACCAGGTCGGCGCGGTAGTGGAACAGCGGCCACAGGGCCCGGTTAGCGAAGCCACTGTAATACTCGTCGTGGTCGGTCTTGGACATGTCGATCGTGGCGTAGGCAATGTTGCCTTCTTCCACCTCGTGCAGCTCCTTGCCGGTTTCGGCAGCGATGTTGCCGCTCCAGCCGAACCACAATCCCCCCATCTCCTGCAGCGCCGCGTTCATGGCTGACGCGAGGCCGCCGGTCTGCGTCTGTTTCGGCAGCGCCACGCGGTTAGAAATGACGACCAGTCGGCTCATCGTTTGCCTGCGGCTCCCTATGTCAACATGGATTTCACTTTATCCAGCCAAGCATGGACATCGGCCGGGCTAGACAATGTGAACGCGGCGTATGACGGCGTTCTTGCACCAATACGAACCGACATGCCGCCACGTGCGTTCACCACCACGAAGGCGTGCTCGTCGGTCAGGTCATCGCCGAGGTACACCGGGTGCCGGCCCTGGAACGGGGCTTCCTCAAGAAATGTCGCCACCGCGACACCCTTATCCATGCCGCGTGGCTTGAACTCGCACACGTGGTTTCCCGGCTGAAGCTCGAACCCAGGGAACATCGCCGCGATCGCTGGCGCCAGCCGCTCTACCGTCGGGCCGTGCTCGGGATGCTCGCGCCAGTGCAGCGCTACCGACCAGCTCTTATCCTCGACCCGCAGGCCGGGCAAGGCTCTTGCCGCGCTGTGCACGGCTTCGCGGAGCCGGGCCAGCTCGTCGCTATCAACCGGCATGAGGGTAAGGTTGCCATCGGCAGCGCGACGCTCCAGTCCGTGTTGCCCGGCCGCCGCCCAGCCGGGGCGTTGGAAAATCCGGTCGAGCCCTTCGATCGGCCGCCCGCTGACCAGGGCCAGCGCGCCGCCGAGTGCATCGTGCAAGGCATCCAGGGTGGCCAGCAGGCCGTGCGGCAGCGCCACGTCTTCCGGATCCTCGGCGAACGGCAGCAGCGTCCCGTCGGCATCGAGGAACAGGGCCGAGCGCTGGTCGACGCGGTCAGCGTCGGGCGCGGGCAGGGGGGTGTGGCGTTCGGTCACGGCAGCTCCATCCAGCAGGTTTCTCCCGAGGATGCCTCCCCGATAGTAAAAAAACGGAGATGAACACGATCGCTGTACTGTTGAAGGCGCACGATCTCACCCGCATCTGTGACACCAGAGGCGGCTACGGGGAGGGCCCGGGGCACGCCAGAACCTTTGGGAGAGACCATCGATGCGCATGGATAAACTTACCTCGCGTTTCCAGCAGGCGCTGGCCAACGCACAGTCGCTGGCGGTTGGCCGCGACAACAATATCCTCGAGCCTGCCCACGTGTTGCTGGCGCTGCTCGACCAGCAGGGCGGGTCCACCGGCCCGCTGCTCACCCAGGCCCAGGTCAACGTACCGGCGTTGCGCCAGCGTGTGGCGGAAGCGGTCGATCGCCTGCCGCGGGTTAGCGGCCAGGAGGGCAGCATCAGCGTCGGCAACGACCTCAACCGCGTGCTCAACCTCACCGATAAGCTGGCCCAGCAGCGCGGCGACCAGTTCATCGCGAGTGAGCTGTTCCTGCTTGCCGCCCTGGAAGACCGGGGTGAACTCGGCGGCGCGCTGAAGGGTGCCGGCGCCACGAAAGAGCGCCTCGAAGCCGCGATCGACAAGCTGCGCGGCGGCGAAAAGGTCCAGTCGGAGAACGCCGAGGAGCAACGCCAGGCCCTGGAGAAATACACGATCGACCTGACCGAGCGCGCTGAAAGCGGCAAGCTCGACCCGGTCATCGGCCGCGATGAAGAAATTCGCCGCACCATCCAGGTCCTGCAGCGCCGCACCAAGAATAACCCCGTGCTGATCGGCGAGCCCGGCGTCGGCAAGACGGCGATCGTGGAGGGCCTGGCCCAGCGCATCATCAACGGCGAAGTGCCCGAGGGCCTGCGCGACAAGCGCGTTCTCTCACTGGACATGGGCGCGCTGATCGCCGGTGCGAAGTTCCGCGGCGAGTTCGAGGAGCGCCTGAAGGCCGTGCTCAACGACCTTTCCAAGCAGGAAGGCCGGGTCATCCTGTTTATCGACGAGTTGCACACCATGGTGGGTGCAGGCAAGGCCGATGGCGCCATGGATGCAGGCAATATGCTCAAGCCCGCGCTCGCCCGCGGTGAGCTGCATTGCATTGGCGCGACCACGCTCGATGAATACCGCAAGTACGTCGAGAAGGATGCCGCTCTGGAGCGTCGTTTTCAGAAAGTCTACGTGGGCGAACCCAGCGTCGAAGACACCATCGCGATCCTGCGTGGGCTCAAGGAACGCTACGCCGTGCACCATGGCGTGGAGATCACCGATCCGGCCATCGTCGCCGCGGCGACGCTGTCATCGCGCTACATCCCCGATCGCCAGCTGCCCGACAAGGCCATCGACCTGATGGACGAAGCGGCATCGCGCATTCGCATGGAAATCGATTCCAAGCCGGAGGAGCTCGATCGCCTCGAGCGCCGCCTCATCCAGCTCAAGATCCAGCGCGAGATGCTGAAGAAAGAGCAGGACGATGAATCAAGGCAGCGTCTTGCCACGCTCGAAGCCGACATCGAAAAGCTCGATCGCGAGTTCTCCGACCTCAACGAAGTCTGGAAATCAGAGAAGGCGACCTTGCAGGGGGCCACGAAGATCAAGGAGCAGATCGAAGCCGCTCGCCTCGAGCTGGAGGCTGCGCAGCGTCGGCAGGATTTCGCGAAGATGAGCGAGATCCAGTACGGCCGACTGCCGGCGCTGGATCAGCAGCTTGCCGATGCGCAGAAGGTCGAGCGCCAGGATTTCACCCTGTTGCAGGATCGCGTCACCGCGGAAGAAATCGCCGAGGTAGTTGCGCGCTGGACCGGTATTCCCGTGTCGAAGATGTTGGAGGGTGAGCGCGAAAAGCTACTGCACATGGAAGACGCGTTGCATGGGCGTGTCGTCGGCCAGGATGAAGCTGTTCGTGCGGTGTCCGATGCGATCCGTCGCGCGCGCGCCGGCTTGTCCGACCCGAACCGCCCCTATGGCTCGTTCCTCTTCCTTGGCCCCACGGGCGTGGGAAAGACCGAATTGTGCAAGGCGCTGGCCGATTTCCTGTTCGATACCCAGGACGCCATGGTCCGCATCGACATGAGCGAGTTCATGGAGAAGCACTCCGTAAGCCGCCTGGTCGGCGCGCCTCCGGGCTATGTCGGGTATGAAGAGGGTGGCTATCTCACCGAGGCGATCCGTCGCCGTCCGTACAGCGTGATCCTGCTGGATGAGGTGGAGAAGGCGCATCCGGATGTGTTCAACATCCTGCTGCAGGTGCTGGATGATGGGCGGCTCACCGATGGCCAGGGTCGCACGGTCGACTTTCGCAACACCGTTATCGTCATGACCTCGAACCTGGGTTCCAACGTGATCCACGAGCAGGCCGGCGACAGCGAGGCGGATTACCTGCAGATGAAGGCCTCCGTGCTCGGCGTGGTGCAGGCCCACTTCCGTCCGGAGTTCATCAACCGCCTTGACGACCTCGTGGTGTTCCGCCCGCTCGACAAGAAGCAGATCCGCTCGATCGCGCGGATCCAGCTGAGCTACCTGTCGAAGCGACTGGCCGAGCGCCAGCTCGGGCTGGATATCAGCGATGCGGCGCTCGATTTGCTCGGCAGCGCCGGTTTCGATCCGGTCTATGGTGCAAGGCCGCTCAAGCGGGCGATCCAGGTCCAGCTCGAAAACCCGCTGGCGCAGAGCATCCTGCGTGGCGAGTTCTCACCGGGACAGACCATCCGGGTCGATTCCGACGGGAACCACATCCGGTTCTCCGCCGCGTAATCGCCAGACCCATCGCGTGCAAGTACGCTCCTACAAACGACCTGCGAAGGCCCCTGTAGGAGCGCGCTTGCGCGCGATCACACCACGACGGTCCTGCCCCGTGTAGGAGCGCGCTTGCGCGCGATAGCCCCAACTCCCCGATAATGACCGGCTAAAGCATCCCCGGACCCCGCCATGCCCATCTACGAATTCCAGTGCCAGGCCTGTGGCCACCGCTTCGACCGCCTGCAGAAGATGTCGGACCCCGATCCGGAGACCTGCCCGAGCTGCGGCGAGCCGCGCGTGGGCCGTATGCTAAGCGCGCCGCAGTTCCGCTTGGCCGGCGGTGGCTGGTACGAGACCGATTTCAAGAAAGACGGGGACAAGAAGAAAAACCTGGTGGAGGGCTCATCGGGTGCGCCTGCGGCGACGCCGGCGCCGGCTGCTGCGCCTGCTCCCGCGCCTGCTCCGGCCCCGGCATCGGGTGCTAAATCCGGGGACTGACGGTGCCGGACCCATCGCGCGCAAGCGCGCTCCTACAGGGGCTGCACGCGATGGCAACGATTTCCTGCGATCCGTTCAATCAGCGTTGCGGATCCTTCCGATAGTTTTTGCGACACCTCGATCGAAAGGACACACCGGCCGTGAAACGCCTGCTTGGAATGGTTGCAATGCTCGCCCTTGGCGCGGGCCTGTTCATGGCCCCGCCTGCCGCGCACGCCCAGCGTGGCGGCGACACCGTCAATTGCTATAGCGACAACGGCAAGCGCTCGTACTGCCGCGTGCCGTGGCGCGATGCGCGGCTGATCCGCCAGGATTCGAAGACGGCCTGTATCCGTGGCCGCACATGGGATATCGATCGCGGCGGCCTGTGGGTGGATGACGGCTGCCGGGGCATCTTCCAGGAGGCTGGTGGCTGGGGCGGCGGTGGCCGCCCGGGCTGGGGGGATGATGGCCGGCCGGGCTACGGCGGTGGCCGCCCGGGTTACGGTGGCGGTGGCCAGATCTTCGACTGCGAGTCTAAGGACAATAAGCGGGTGTTCTGCCGCTTGCCGATTGGCCGGGGCGCGCGTCTGGTCGAACAGCTCTCGAAGAACGATTGCCGCG
The DNA here is from genome assembly GCF_036500425.1 of Luteibacter sp. Lineage (GTDB taxonomy): Bacteria > Pseudomonadota > Gammaproteobacteria > Xanthomonadales > Rhodanobacteraceae > Luteibacter. Next base: position 56,238 of record NZ_DASYCB010000059.1, on the reverse strand, counting down.
AGGGCTATTCCTACGGGTTCACCCGGGATGGCATCTGGGCGGACCGGGGTTGTCGCGGGAAGTTCGATATCGGGCGGTAAGGGGTAGCGAGGTTCCTGGCGCGGTTGCCGGGCGCTTCGTTGGCTTTTCGCGCGCGAGCGCGCTCCTACATGGCCTTATGGAGACCCCGGGTCGTGGTACGATCCGGGGTCTTTTCTTTTGCATTGCACCGCGGAGCCCCAAGCGCATGCGCACCCATTTTTGCGGCCTCATCGATGAGTCCCTGGTCGGCCAGGAAGTCACCCTGTGTGGCTGGGTCAACACCTTGCGCCTGCAGAGCCACGTGGCTTTCGTCGACCTGCGCGACCATGAGGGCATCGCCCAGGTCGTGATCGAGCGCGAAAATACCGATGCCTTCACCGTGGCCGGCGAGCTGGGTTACGAGTACGTCATCAAGGTGACCGGCCAGATCCGCAAGCGCCTGTCGGTGAACGACAAGCTGAAGACCGGCACCATCGAGCTGCTGGCCGACAAGGTCGAGATCCTCAACGCCGCGCGCGACCTGCCGTTCGCGCTGCACGAGAACCCGAACGAGGATATGCGGATGACCTACCGCTACCTCGACCTGCGCCGCCCCGAGATGCAGAAGCTGATGCGCACGCGCACGGCGCTGGTCCGTGAGCTACGCCGCTATCTCGATACCGCGGGGTTCCAGGATATCGAGACCCCGATCTTGACCAAGGCCACGCCCGAAGGCGCACGTGACTACCTTGTGCCCAGCCGCGTGCATCCGGGCCAGTTCTACGCGCTGCCGCAGTCGCCGCAGCTGTTCAAGCAGATCCTGATGATGGCCGGCTTCGACCGCTACTATCAGATCGCCCGCTGCTTCCGTGACGAAGACCTGCGCGCCGACCGCCAGCCGGAATTCACCCAGCTCGACCTTGAGTTCGCCTTTGTTGAAGAGCGTGATGTGCAGGGCTTTGTCGAGAACCTGATCCGCCACGTCTTTCGCGAAGTGCGCGGCGTCGAGCTCGATGCCACCTTCCCGCGCATGACCTATGAAGAGGCCATGCGCCGCTTCGGCTCGGACAAGCCCGACCTGCGTATCGCGCTGGAACTCACCGACATCGCCGAAGCGGTGAAGCACGTGGAATTCAAGGTCTTCGCCGATCCGGCCAATGACCCGGCGGGCCGCGTGGCCGCGCTGCGCGTCCCGGGGGCTGCCGATCTGTCGCGCAAGGATATCGACGTGCTCACCGAGTACGCCGGCCGTTACGGCGCCAAGGGCCTGGCCTGGCTGAAGGTGGATGACCTGGCCAAGGGCCGCGAGGGCATCAACTCGCCGGTTGCCAAGTTCCTCGACGATGCTGCGCTCAACAAGGTGCTGGAGCTGACCGGCGCCGGCAACGGCGACATCGTGTTCTTCGGCGCCGGCCGCTGGAAGGTCGTCACCGATTTCATGGGCGCCTTGCGCCTGAAGCTGGGCCGCGACCGTGGCCTGGTCGAAAACAGCTGGAAGCCGCTGTGGGTCACCGATTTCCCGATGTTCGAGTGGGACGAAGAGGAAAAGCGCTTCGTGGCGCTGCACCACCCGTTCACTGCCCCGAATATCGATGACATCGCCGATCTGCGCGCCAACGCTGCCGTGGCACTGAGCCGCGGTTACGACATGGTGCTCAACGGCAACGAGATCGGCGGCGGTTCCATCCGTATCCACCGCCCGGAGATGCAGAGCGCGGTGTTCGAGCTGCTGGGCATTGGCCCGGACGAGGCCGAGGCGAAGTTCGGCTTCCTGCTCAAGGCACTGCGCATGGGCGCGCCGCCCCACGGTGGCCTGGCCTTCGGTATCGACCGCATCGCGGCCCTGATGGGCGGCACCGAGTCGATCCGCGACGTCATCGCCTTCCCCAAGACCACCAGCGCGCAGGACCTGATGACCGACGCCCCGTCGGCGGTCTCGGCCCCGCAGCTAAAGGAACTGCATGTCCGCGTCGATGCCGCGGAGCCGTTGAAAGTCTGACCGCTGTCCTTCGAAACCGATGAATGCCGTATTGCCCGATGTGATCCTGCTCCACGGCCTGTGGATGCGTGGCTTCGCCATGGCGATGTTGCACCGGCGCCTGCGTGAGGAAGGTTTCAACGTCCATCAGTTCGAGTACATGAGCGTGGCCGCGCCGCCTGAACAGGCGATCGCGCGGCTGCGCAAGCGGATCCGGGCCCTCGCCCCTGGCCCGGTTCACGTGGTGGGCCATAGCCTGGGCGGGATCCTGGCCCTGCTGGCCTGCCGGGAGATGGACGAACCGGGTGGGCGTATCGTCTGCCTGGGTTCACCGCTCAACGGCAGCGGCGCGGCCCGTGGCCTCACCCACCACTGGGGTGGCGATGTGCTGCTGGGCCGTTCCCGCGAGTTGCTGGCGCACGGGCTGGACCACTGGGATGGATCGCGCGAGGTCGGCATGATCGCCGGCCGCCAGCAGGTCGGCCTGGGTTCGCTGCTCGGCGACGTGGGCGACCAGCATGATGGTTCGGTCGGCGTGGAAGAGACCCGCCTGCCGGGCCTCACCGCCCACTGCATCCTCGAAACCAGCCACACTGGCATGCTGGTCTCCGCTGACGTAGCCCGCCAGGCCGCGTTTTTCCTCAGGGAAGGCCGCTTCGATACTCCCCTCATCCCCTGACCGCACTGCCCCTTGTAGGAGCACGCTTGCGCGCGATGGGTGCTCGCCACGCGCCCCATCGCGCGCAAGCGCGCTCCTACAGAAACACGTTGCGCTCCAGTTCCGTTAGAATCCCGCCCCTGTCTATCTGGTTAGGTCCGGGAAACGCTCATGGGTAGAGGCCCGTCCATCGAAGGTCGCAAGAACGCCGAAGACGCCAAGCGCGCCAAGGTATTCACCAAGCTGATCCGCGAAATCACCATTGCTACCCGTGGCGGCGTGCCCGACCCCAACGGCAACCCGCGCCTGCGCGCGGCTGTCGACAAGGCCCTGGCCGCCAACATGACCAAGGACACCATTGAGCGCGCGATCAAGCGCGGCTCGGGCGCCGATGGCGGCGCCGATATGCACGAGATGCGCTACGAGGGCTACGGCCCGGCGGGCACCGCGCTGATCATCGATTGCGTCACCGATAACCAGACCCGCACCGTGGCCGACGTGCGCGCCGCGCTGACCAAGCTCGGCGGGAACATGGGCACCACCAATTCGGTGGCGTTCCAGTTCACCCGCGTGGGCCAGGTCGTGATCCACACCGGCGGCGATGCCGATGTGGAAGCGAAGCTGGAAGAGGCCGCGATCGAGAACAACGCCGAAGACATCGTGATCGCTGATGGCGTGGGCACCGTTTTGCTCGCCGCCGACCCGATTGCCGTTGAGGAGATGCGCAAGGCGATGGTCGCGGCTGGCTTCGAAGTGGAAAGCTCCGACGTGGTCATGCACCCGAATGGCCCGCTGGTCACGCCCACGGGCGAGGCCCTGGAGCAGTTCCAGAAGCTGCTCGCCCGCCTGGATAGCCTCGACGATGTGGATGAGGTCTACCACAACGCCGTGCTGCCGCAGGACGCGGACGACGAGTAAGGCCCCGGCCTTGCCCGCACCGCACGCGATCCGCTTTCGCCGCCATGACACGAATCCTCGGCATTGACCCGGGCAGCCAGCGCACGGGTGTCGGAATTATCGACGTCGCCGAGAACGGCGCCCTGGTCCACGTCTGGCACGGCGCCCTGGTGATCGGGGGGGAGGCCACCTTCCCCCTGCGCCTGAAACGCATCTTTGACGAACTTTGCGCCATCATCGGCACGCACGGTCCGGCGGAAGCCGCGATCGAGCGTGTCTTCATGGCGCGCAACGCCGATTCGGCCCTGAAACTGGGCCAGGCGCGTGGCGCGGCCGTGTGTGCCGTGGTCAGCCAGGGAATCGTCGTGCACGAATATGCAGCGACCGAGGTCAAGCAGGCGGTGGTCGGTACCGGCCGCGCCGACAAGACCCAGGTCCAGCACATGATCGGGATGATCCTCGGCCTGAAGGGTCCGCTGCAGGCGGATGCGGCCGACGCGCTGGCGATCGCGATCGCCCATGCGCATACCCGTTCCAGTATTGAACGCGTGGGTATCCCGCGCACGGCATGGAGACGTCGCCGATGATCGGCCGCCTGCGCGGAACCCTGGTTAGCAAGCAGCCGCCCTCGCTTCTCATTGAAGTGTCGGGTGTCGGCTACGAGGTCGATGCGCCCATGTCGACCATCTACGACCTGCCGGCAACCGGCCAGGAAGTCATCCTGCTCACCCACTACGCGGTACGCGAAGATGGTGTGTCGCTGTACGGCTTCCTCCGTGATGCCGAGCGGGCGATGTTTCGCAACCTGCTGAAGGTCAGCGGCATCGGCGCGAAGATCGCGCTTGCCGTGCTTTCGGGGGTCTCCACTGACGAACTGTCGCGCCTGGTGCATGCCGGTGACGTGGTGGCACTTACCAAGATTCCCGGCATTGGCAAGAAGACCGCCGAACGCATGGTGGTGGAACTGCGCGATCGCGTGGATGCGGTGGGCGTGCGCCTGCCGGCGGGTAACGGTGGCGCCGCCGCCCCGGTCGATCCGGTGGGCGAGGCCACGGTGGCGCTGCAGCAACTCGGCTACAAGCCGCCCGAGGCCACTCGCCTCGTTAGTAAGGTGGCCGCTGAAGGCGATACCGCCGAAGCCATCATCCGCAAGGCGCTGCGCGCCGCGCTGGGAAGCTGATCATGGGCATGTCCCACGCTGAAGAATTACGCAACGCGCACGGCAAGAAGCTGGCGAAACTGGCACTGGGCGCCATCGGTATCGTGTTCGGCGATATCGGCACGAGCCCGCTGTACACCATGAAGGAAACCCTGGGTACGCACGGCATGACGCCACAGCCCCTGGCGGTGCTGGGTGTGCTTTCGCTCATCTTCTGGTCGCTGCTGATGGTGATCTCGCTGAAGTACGTCACCTTCGTGATGCGTGCGGATAACAAGGGCGAGGGCGGCATCATGGCGCTGATGGCCCTGGCCCAGCGTAGCGTGGCGGGGTCGCCGCGCACGCGTTGGGTGCTGGCGGCGATCGGTATCTTTGGCGCCTCGTTGTTCTATGGCGATGGCGTGATCACGCCGGCCATGTCCGTGCTCTCGGCGGTGGAAGGCCTGGAAGTGGCCGCACCGACGCTGGATACGTACGTATTGCCGATCTGCCTGGTGATCCTGTTCGTGTTGTTCGCGATCCAGCGCCACGGTACGGACCTGGTCGGCAAGGCCTTCGCGCCGGTGATGGTCGCGTGGTTCATCGTGCTGGCCATCCTTGGCGTTCGCCAGATCGCCCAGCACCCACAGGTGTTGTTCGCGTTGAACCCGTACTACGCCGTGAAATTCTTCACCGAGCACGGCATGCAGGCATTCATCGCCCTCGGTGGCGTGGTGCTGGCGCTCACGGGCGGTGAGGCGCTGTATGCCGACATGGGCCACTTCGGCAAGAAGCCGATCCGCATGGCCTGGTTTTTCTTCGTCCTGCCGGCCCTGTTGCTGAACTACTTCGGCCAGGGTGCGCTGCTGCTGCATGACCAGACCGCGATCGAAAACCCGTTCTACAAAATGGTGCCGGAGAACCTCCTGTACCCGATGATCGCGTTGTCCACGGCAGCCGCGGTCATTGCGTCGCAGGCCGTCATCTCGGGCGCGTTCTCGATGACCCGCGAAGCCATGTCGCTGGGCTACTCGCCGCGCATGGCCGTCGTGCATACCTCGCGCGAGATGTCCGGGCAGATCTTCGTGCCCTGGATCAATCGCCTGCTGCTGGTGCTGGTGTTCGTCGCGGTGATCTTCTTCCGCTCCTCGAACAACCTTGGCGCCGCTTACGGTATTGCCGTGACCGGCACCATGACCATGACCACGCTGCTGGCGCTGGTCGTGGCCAAGCGTCGCTGGAACTGGCATTGGTCGGCGGTCATCACCGTCGGCGTCATCTTCCTGGTCACCGACCTGGCGTTCTTCGGCGCCAATGCGCTGAAGATCGCCCACGGCGGCTGGTTCCCGCTGGTGCTCGGCGTGGTGATCTTCACCATGATGACCACGTGGCGGCGTGGCAGGGACCTGGTGGTGCGCGAGATCAAGCAATCCGGCCTCGCGCTGGAGCCCTTCGTGGCCAACATCGCCGACCACCCGCCGCTGATCGTGCCGGGCACTGCGGTGTTCCTCACGGCGAACCAGAACAGCGTGCCGCATGCCATGCTGCACAACCTCAAGCACAACAAGGTGCTGCACGAGCGCAACGTGCTGCTCACCGTGGAAATGCTGGAAACGCCGGTGGCCGATTACGAAGAGCGGATGGAAGTGCTCGAGTTCGGCAATGGCTTCTATGGCCTGCAGCTGCGCTACGGTTTCGCCGAGGATCCGAACATTCCGCAGTCGCTCTCTCGGGCCAGTTCGCTCGGCCTCGATTTCGACATGATGGACACCACGTTCTTCCTCTCGCGCGAAACGATCGTGGCGGATGTCCGTCGCCCGGGCATGGCCCTTTGGCGCGACAAGCTGTTCGCCTTCCTTGCCCGTAACGCGCTGCCCGCCACTGCGTTCTTCCAGATCCCGGGTAACCGCCTGATCGAGCTGGGCGCGCAGGTCGAGATCTAGTCGCGTGCGCGGATCGCGCGCAAGCGCGCTCCTACAACCGCCGCTCTGTCTGTAGGAGCGCGCTCGCGCGCGACCCGGCAAGACCCCATAGCACCTGTAGGAGCGCGCTTGCGCGCGATCCGGGCTGGCGTGGCATGCCATAATGCCGCTATGTCCGAGCACCGCATCATCTCTTCCGCCGCCGCCATGGATGACGAGGCGCTGGAAGCCAGCATCCGCCCGAAGCGCCTGGCCGAATACCTCGGCCAGCAGACGGTGCGCGAACAGATGGCCATCTATATCGAGGCCGCCCGTCGTCGCGGCGGTGCGCTCGACCATGTCCTGATCTTCGGGCCGCCTGGCCTGGGCAAGACCACGCTCTCGCATGTCATCGCCAATGAGCTCGGGGTCAATGTCCGTTCCACCTCGGGCCCCGTCCTCGAGCGCGCCGGTGACCTGGCCGCGCTGCTGACCAACCTCGAGGCCAATGACGTCCTCTTCGTGGACGAGATCCACCGCCTTTCGCCCGTGGTCGAGGAAGTGCTCTACCCGGCGATGGAAGACTTCCAGATCGACATCATGATCGGCGAGGGGCCGGCCGCGCGCTCGATCAAGCTGGACCTGCCGCCGTTTACCCTGATCGGTGCCACCACCCGCGCCGGCCTGCTCACCGGCCCGTTGCGCGATCGTTTCGGCATCATCCAGCGCCTGGAGTTCTATAGCGTCGACGAGCTGACCGCGATAGTGCGCCGCGCCGCGAAGATCTTCGGCATCGACTGCGACCTCGAGGGCGCGATCGAGATTGCCCGCCGTTCGCGGGGCACGCCGCGTATCGCCAACCGCCTGTTGCGCCGCGTCCGTGATTACGCCGAGGTGCGTGGCGATGGCCGCATCACCCATGAACTGGCCCGGGCGGCGACGGATATGTTGAAGGTGGATGCACAGGGCTTCGATGACCTCGATCGCCGCCTGCTCAGCACCATCATCGAGAGTTTTGAAGGCGGCCCGGTGGGCGTCGAGTCGCTCGCGGCCGCGCTCAGCGAGGACCGTGGCACCCTGGAGGATGTGGTGGAGCCCTACCTCATCCAGCAGGGTTACCTGATTCGCACGGCCCGTGGCCGGATGGCCTCGGCCAAGGCCTGGCGTCACCTGGGCCTGAACCCGCCGCCCCGCCAGGCCGCCGCCCCCGACCTGTTCCAGGACGCCCCGTGAGCCTGTTTTCCTGGCCCGTGCGGATCTACTGGGAAGATACGGATGCCGGTGGGGTGGTCTACCACGCCAATTACGTTCGCTTCATGGAGCGCGCGCGCACCGAGTGGCTACGTGCCCAGGGCATCGACCAGTTGGCCCTGCGCGAGACCACGGGCCTCGGCTTCGTGGTCCGGGACATGACCCTGGAGTTCCTGCGCCCGGCCCGTCTGGATGATGAACTCCTGGTCACCCTGGCCGTCAAAGAACGGCGTTCAGCAAGTATGCTGTTCGGTCAGGAGATCGTGCGGGGGGATACCACGCTGTTACGCGCCACGGTGCGCGCGGCATGCGTCAACCTCGACTCGATGCGCCCGGCCCAGATTCCCCCGGATCTGTTCCGCCCCGAATTCCCCTAATTACCAAGCCCCAGATACCCGGCGGAGAGCCTTCAAGCGATGAACGGTGGACTTAATATTTTCAAGCTGGTGATGGAAGCCAGCCTGCCCGTGCAGCTCGTGATGCTGCTGCTCCTGGTCTTCTCGTTCATGTCGTGGGTGATCATCATCCGCAAGTACGGCCAGCTGAAAGAAGCCCACAGCAACGCGGAAGCGTTCGAGGACCGTTTCTGGTCGGGCGCCGACCTGGCCGCCCTGTTCCGCGAAGTGGGCAATCGCGATGGCAAGCACGGCATCGAGAATATCTTCGAAGCCGGCTTCCGCGAATTCGCCCGCCAGCGCCAGCGCCGTGTTTCCGATGCCGATCGCATCACCGAAGGCACCGAGCGCGCCATGCGCGTGGCCGGTACCCGTGAGATCGGCAAGCTCGAGCAGAACCTCGAGTTCCTCGCCAACGTCGGCTCGATCAGCCCGTATATCGGCCTGTTCGGTACCGTGTGGGGCATCATGGGCGCCTTCCAGGGCCTGGGCGAAATGAAGGACGTGACCATCTCCGTGGTCGCTCCGCACATTTCCGAAGCCCTGATCGCCACCGCCATGGGCCTGTTCGCCGCCATCCCGGCCGTGTGGGCGTACAACCGCTTCGCCACCAAGGTCGAACGTGTGGCATCGCGCTACGAGGTCTTCCAGGAAGAGTTCTCCTCGGTGCTGCAGCGTCAGATCCACGCCGACGACGTCGCCTGAGCCCGCCGCCATGGCCATGCGTAACACCCACCGTCAAAAGCGGAAACTGAAGTCCGAGATCAACGTCGTGCCGTACATCGACGTGATGCTCGTGCTGCTGATCATCTTCATGGTCACCACGCCCATGATGAACCTCGGCGTCGACATCCAGCTCCCGCAGACCAATGCCAAGTCCCTGCAGGACAAGAAAGATCCGATCGTCGTCTCCGTGGACGAGCAGGGGCAGATTTACCTGACCGCCAACGGGACCAAGCGCGAGCCGGTCAGCGTCGATGATTTCACCAAAAAGATCACGGCCTTCCACGATGCCAACCCCGAGCTGCAGGTGCTCCTCGCGGGCGATGCGCGCGTGGGCTACGGCAAGGTCTACCAGATCCTCCCGATCCTCCAGGCCGCTGGCGTCTCCAAGATCGGCCTCATGAGCCAGCCCCAGTCCGCGCCGAATGGAAAACCGTAACGGTACGCCGCGCGCGGTCGTCCTGGCCGCGCTACTGCACCTGGGCATCGTGGCCTTCCTGGCCATCGCGGTGATCCCCTGCACGGACTACGAAAAGTGGGCCGAGGCCATCGGCGTGCCTGCGGAATGGAACCCGATGAAGTGCCCGGCGCCGATCATGCTGCCGGGCGAAATCATCGAGGCGACGATCGTTGGCCCCACGGGCGCCCCGCCACCCAAGGCGACCAAGGCCAAGCCGGTGCCGGATTCCACGCCGCCTCCGCCGGTCACCCCGACCCCGACTCCCCCCAAGGAGAAGGTGCCGGTGCCGACCTTGCCACCGCCGCCCAAGCAACCTGACGTGGTCGACCAGGAAAAGGTCGTCGACGATGCCGTGCAGAAGGCTGAAGACGCGAAGAAGCTGCAGGAAGAAAAGCAGCGCCAGCGCCAGGCCGAACTCGACGCCCAGCAGGAAGAAAAGAAGAAAGAGCAGCAGAAGAAGATCGACGACATCTTCAAGCAGCTCGATGCCGCCAAGGCGCAGACCAAAAAGGCGGATTCCTCGAAGAAGCAGGCCGAGCAGCAGCTGAAGGACCTGGCGAACGCCAAGGACGATGGCCGCGAGAACCTGCCCTTCGCCGAGAAGGCCCAGACCGGCCAGAACGGCAAGGATGACAGCAAGCAGGCCTTGTACATCGCGGCGATCCAGAACGCGGTGACGCCGAACTGGCTGCGCCCGGACAACACGCCCCCGGCACCTTGCATGGTCCACATCGTGCAGATCCCCGGCGGCCAGGTGCTGAGTGCCAAGGCCGACGCGAGCTGCCCGTACGATGCGGCCGGCAAGGCGTCGATCGAGAACGCCGTGCTGCGCGCCCAGCCGCTGCCCTACCAGGGCTTCGAGGACGTGTTCCAGCGCAACCTCACGTTCACGTTCAGGCCGCAATGATGTAGCCCGCCTCGCCCGGTCGCCGGGTGGGGCGGTTCAGATACGGGTCACGCTAAACGCGGCCCACACGTTAAGATTCCGTCGACGTCCCCAGCCAGGCCATGAACCCACCCATGCGCAGAACGCTTTCCCGCTTCGCTCTCCTTCTGGCGGCCATGGCCGCTTTCGTGGCCGGCCCCGCCGCCGCGCAATCGCTCAACGTCGATATCGTCGGCGGCCTCAAAACGGCCACCCCGATCGCGGTGGTGCCGTTTGCGCAGGCTGGTGGCGCCCCGCTGCCCACCGATGTGGCGGACGTGATCCGCGCCGATTTCAACCGCTCGGGCAAGTTCCGCTCGCTCGACAAGGCGGATATCGTCGAGACCCCGTCGCAGGGTTCCGACATCAAGTTCGCCACCTGGCGCCTGCTCAAGCAGGATTTCCTGACGATCGGCCGCATCAGCGATGCGGGCGGCGGCATGGTCAAGGTGGATTACGAACTATGGGACGTGAACCGCCAGCAGAGCCTGCTCGCCCAGTCGTTCACCGCCCCCACGGGTGACCTGCGTGGCGTCGCCCACCAGATCGCCGACCAGATCTATGAAAAGATCACCGGTGTCCGCGGCGCTTTCTGGACTCGCATTGCCTATGTCACCGCGGTGGGTACGGGTAACAACACCACCTATTCGCTGATCGTCGCCGACTCGGATGGCTTCAATCCGCAGGTCGTGGCCCGTTCGCGTGAGTCGCTGCTCTCGCCGGCGTGGTCGCCGGATGGCAGCAAGATCGCCTACGTGTCGTTCGAAAGCGGCAATTCGGCCGTCTATGTGCAAAACATCTCCACCGGTTCGCGTAGCTTGATCGCCGCACACCCCAAGGGCATCAACTCCGCCCCGGCCTGGTCGCCGGACGGCAGCAAGCTCGCGGTGAGCCTGTCCTACGTGGGTAACCCGGAGATCTTTATCATCGATGTCGCCAGCCACGCCGAAACCCGGGTGACCAACAACTTCGCGATCGATACCGAGCCCACCTTTACGGCGGACGGCCAGAGCCTGATCTTCACCTCGGATCGCTCCGGCAAGCCCCAGCTGTACCAGACCTCGATCTCGGGCGGTAACGCCCAGCGCCTCACTTTCCAGGGCGGCTTCAACGCCAGCGCCTCGGTCAGCTTCGATGGCAAGCAGATTGCGATGGTGCAGGGCAACGGGAACGTGTATCGTATCGCTATCATGGACCGCAGTCTGGGCGGGCAGGTGCGCTTCGTTTCCCCGGGTAACGTGGACGATTCGCCCAGCTTCGCGCCCAACGCAAGCATGCTGCTTTATGCCGCATCGCAGGGTACGCGTGGCGTCCTGTATGCGGTTTCGGCGGATGGCCTCGTGCGTCAGCGTCTTGTCCTATCGGATGGCGACGTGCGCGAACCGTCCTGGGGACCGTACCGACAGCGTTGATGGCGCGCCCGTCAGGGCTGCGACATCAACACCGTCCGGGGCAGGGCGCGGCTAAGTCCGCGCCTTTCCTGCGGGCGATAGAATAAAGGAACACCCGGTGGTCGCCCCCCAAGGCGGCCGACGGAGCGAAGGCGTAGGGTGCGGGACAGCGCCCCGTCTACGTGGAAGCAAGTACAAAAACAGCCGGTCAACCGGCGGTGTCTGTCCCGAAACCAAAAAAGACTGTCGGAACTCAACTGTTGAAGGAACGTCCCATGAATAAGACCGTTACCGTCACCCTGGCCGCTCTGCTCTGCGTGGGCGCGGCCGCGTGCGCCAAGAAGAACACCAAGCCGGCTCCGATGCCGGAACAGCAGCCGGTCGCCACGACCCAGGCCCCGACCAACGATGGCAAGTACCAGCCGTCGGATCTCGATACCGATGCCTGCCTGCGTCAGCGCGTCGTGTACTTCGATTTCGACAAGAACGACGTGAAGCCGGAATTCCAGCAGATCATCGCTTGCCACGCCAAGTACCTGCAGGATCGTCCGCAGTCGGCCATGACCCTCGAGGGTAACACCGACGAGCGCGGCACCCGCGAGTACAACCTGGGTCTCGGCGAGCGCCGTGGCAATGCCGTCTCCAGCGCCCTCCAGGCTGCTGGTGGTTCGGCTGGCCAGGTCAATGTCACCTCGTACGGCAAGGAAAAGCCGACCTGCAAGGAGCATAACGAGGATTGCTGGGCCAAGAACCGTCGCGTTGAGATCGTCTACACCGCGAAGTAATGAAGAAGTCTCTGGCTAAATGTTTCATGGCCAGGCTTGGCGTGGCGGGCGCAATCGCGTCCGCCACGCTTTTTGCGTCTGTGGCCCCGGCTCAGGATCGCCTAAGCCTCGCCGATCGCGTCGCGCGGCTCGAGCAGCAGAACCAGGCCAATTCGGGTACGACGCAACTGGTGAACCAGGTCAATGACCTGCAGCAGCAGGTGGCCCAGCTCCAGGGTCAGATCGAAGAGCTGCAGCACCAGAACCAGCAACTCCAGGATTCCCAGAAGGCGCAGTACGCGGATGTCGATTCGCGGCTGGGTCGTGTTGAAAAGGGTGGTGCGCCCGCCGGCCAGCCGGCCGCAGCTTCCGGCCAGGCACCGCAACAGGCCGCGCCCGCCGCAGGTGCTCCGCAGGCAGCTGCCCCGGCACCCGCCGCGAGCGCAGGCGGCAACAACCCGGGCGCCGCGTCGCCGGCCGAACAAGCCGCGTACGATGCTGCGTTCAAATCGCTGCGTGGCGGCGACTACGTCACGGCGTCACGCGGCTTCCGCGACTTCCTCGTGAAGTACCCGGATAGCCAGCTCGCGCCTAACGCCTATTACTGGCTGGGCGAGTCGTACTACGTCACGATGAATTATCAGGTGGCTATCGAGGCCTTCCAGCGTCTGGTCAAGAATTACCCGCAGAGCGACAAGGTCTCCGATGGCCTGCTCAAGGTGGGTTATTGCCAGATCGAACTCAAGCAGCAGGATGCTGCCGTCGCCACGCTCAAGCAGGTGACGACAAAGTATCCCGGCACCAAGGCCGCTGGCCTCGCCCAGGAACGCCTGCGCCGTCTGCAGCGCCAGACGGCCAACTGAGCCCATGAACGGTAACACCGCAATTCCGGCGGATGTTCCGCCGGCCGCTGCCGTCGCGGAGCGCCTGCGGATCACCGAGATCTTCCACTCCGTGCAGGGTGAGGCCGATGCCATCGGCTGGCCCACCGTCTTCGTGCGCCTCACCGGCTGCCCGCTGCGTTGCGTGTGGTGCGATACCGAATACTCGTTCCACGGCGGCCAGTGGCACGACATCGACGCGATCGTCGCCGAGGTCGCCAGCCATGGTGCGAAGCATGTCTGCGTGACCGGCGGCGAGCCGCTCGCGCAGAAACGCTGCCATATCCTGATGCGCAAGCTGTGCGATGCCGGCCACGAGGTTTCGCTGGAAACCTCCGGCGCGCTTGATGTCTCGCAGGTCGACCCGCGCGTGCGCAAGGTCATGGACCTCAAGGCGCCTGATTCGGGCGAAAGCGCCCGCAATCTTTGGTCCAACCTCGATCACCTGCTGCCACACGACCAGGTGAAGTTCGTGATCGCCAGCCGTGGCGATTTTGAATGGTCGCGTGACGTTGTCCGCGAACACGGCCTGGACAGCAAGGCGATGGTGCTGTTCTCCCCGGTGTGGGGCAAGGTCGGCCCGCGTGAGCTCGCCGAATGGATCCTCGCCGAACGCCTGCCCGTGCGTTTCCAGCTCCAGCTACACAAGCTGCTGTGGAACGACGCCCAGGGCCGCTGATTCCCGATCAAGGTACCCGCATGAACGCTTCGAACTCCTCCTGCAAGGCCGTCATCCTCGTTTCGGGCGGCATGGATTCCGCCGTCACGATCGCGATGGCCCGCGAACAGGGCTTCGACGTGTATGCGCTTAGCGTGGCTTATGGCCAGCGGCATAGCTCTGAACTGGAAGCGTCGGAGCGCGTGTCGAAGATGCTCGGCGCCGTGGCGCACAAGACCGTTCACGTCGACCTCCGCACCATCGGCGGCTCGGCCCTCACGGCTGACATCGATGTACCGGAAGACGGCGGCGAGGGCATCCCGGTCACCTACGTGCCGGCACGCAACACCATCATGCTTTCGATCGCGCTGGGTTGGGCCGAAGTGCTCGGCTCCAACGATATCTTCTGCGGCGTCAACGCAGTGGACTACTCCGGTTACCCGGATTGCCGCCCCGCTTTCATCGATGCGTTCCAGACGCTCGCCAATGTCGCGACGAAGGCCGGCGTCGAAGGTGCAGGTATCCGCATCCACGCACCGCTCATGCAGATGGGCAAGGGCGACATCGTCACCGAAGGCGTCCGCCTTGGCGTCGACTTCTCGGAAACCGTCAGCTGCTACCGGGCCGATGCGCAAGGCCGTGCATGTGGCCACTGCGATGCCTGCCGCCTGCGTGCGGAAGGGTTTGCAAAGGCCGGTGTGCCGGATTCGACGCGGTACGTTTAGCCCCGATGATAGGTACGCCGCCGCGTCAAACGCTGTGTCCGCCACATCACGCGCCGGATCCGGACGCGATGCGCATCATCGTGGCCACATAGGGCTGCAACAGCCACCACGCCACCCCAAGGATGGCAAGAAGAACGCCCCCACTCCCACCCAGGACCCACGCCTTCGAGGCGCCATGCGCGACCTTTTCCTCAAGCCGTGAAAGCGACTGCGCGATACTTGCAATGGACTCTTCGACGCGAGTGAAGCGATCATCGATGCGGGTGAAGCGCTCGTCGATGCGGGTGAAGCGCTCGTCGATACGATCCTCCAATTTCGTGAAGCGTGCATCGATGCGCAGCTCAAGGTTTGCGAAGCGATCATCGAACTTCGTGGAGAGCGCCTGTAGCTCGGCGCGCGTCGCCAGCTCACCCGGTGCGTGGCAGGGCGAGAGCAAGGGAGACGAAGGGTGGCGACTCATCTGGCGAACTCCGTGACTTAGGGAGTCGCTACGTTACCCGCTCAGGGTGGTCGCGAGGATGAGAATCGTGACCAACATCGACGCGGCAATGCCGATACGTGCTGTAGGGGAAGCGGAAGCATGGCGCACGTGGTGGGTCGTGACGGACTCGAACCGTCGACCTACGGATTAAAAGTCCGCTGCTCTACCGACTGAGCTAACGACCCATGCGCACGTAGCCGACTAGTTTAGTGTGCGGGGCGGGGTGGCACAACCCAAGCGCCGTTCAGGTGGCCAGAACAATCGCTTCGACGTCACGCCCGGCATCGCGCCAGGCGGTGATCCCGCCGGTCAGCGGCCGGACATTGGCGAAACCCAGCTTGGAGAGCCGTTCGGCCACCTTGGCGGCCGAAACCTCGTTCGGGCACGAACAATAGATCACTACCGACGTATCACGGGGCAGGGTGGCGAGGTCGGCGCTGGCCGTGCTCAGGTCGAATAGCTGCGAACCCGGGATGACGAACGGGTCGTCCCGGCGGTTGGACATGCTGCGCACATCGACGATGAGCGCGCCCGGGTCATTAGCCAGCAGGATCGCCAGCTCATCCACGGAAATGCGGCTCTTGCGCAACCTGGCGATCAGCAGCGTGCGGCGGATGTAGCGGAAGGTGATCCACACGACCAGGGTGATAGCTGCCAGGGTCACCAGGCCAACACCGAACTGTTTCAGCAGGGCCAGCACCGCATCGATCTGCCGGTAAAACAGCATGCCGACCGAAAGTCCCACCGAGATCCACAGGGCCGCGCCCACGAGGTCGTACACCGTGAAGCGACTGAACCGGGTGTCGCCGGCCCCCGCGATCGGTATAGCCACGAGCGAGAGGCCCGGGATGAAGCGCGACACCAGCAGCAACTTTACCCCGCGCTTCTCGAAGAACCCGCTGGCGCGGCGCACGCACGTATCCGGCGACAGCGAGATCCGGCACAGGCTATCCAGCACCCGGTAGCCATAGCGCCGGCCGGTGAGGAACCAGGCCGTATCGCCCGCGAAGGCGCCCGCGAGCGCGGCCGCGAACGTTGCCAGGATCAGGATGGGATCGCGGGCCAGCACCAGCGTGCTGCCGACAACGATGAGGGTGGGCATGGCGGGGACGGGCAGGCCGATCGCACCGGCGAACACACCAAGGAACGCCACTACCGGGGCGGTATCCGACCAGTTGACGCTCGCCACGACCGTATCCCCGGAAGCTTGGTTTCAGTGGCGCAAGCGTACCCCGGTCCCTGCACGAAACACAGGGGTCAGGCTCGCGTTTTCACATCGCCGTGTGGTGGCTTAGCCTCGACACCTGCCGGGGCGCGGAGCTGGCCGCCGCACCCTCGAGTTGCACCCAGAACAGCGTCCCGCGGCCTGGGCTGGAGCGTACGCCGATCGTGCCGCCGAGCAGGTCGGCGATACGCCGGGCCACTGCCAGACCCAGCCCGTAACCGGGGTGGCCGGGCAGGCGGGTGAAGTCTTCGAAAAGCCGTTCCTGCTGTCGGGACTCCAGGCCCATGCCATTGTCGCGCACCTCCAGACGCACGGCATCGCCACGGCGGCGCATGGCCACGAGGACACGGCCATGTGGGGTGCTGATGACCGCGTTGGAGACCAGCCGGTGAATCAGTTCGCCGAGCAGGTTGGCATCACTACGCACCGGTAGGCGACCGCCGCGCCAGTGGATATCCACGCTGAGCCGCTCGGCATCGTTGGCAATGGCATCACGCTCGCGTACGAACAGGTCGGCAGCGACCACGTCGTTGCTGGCGGGCTCGATCGCACCCGCGTCAAACCTGGCCAGGTCAAGCAGCCCTTCCAGCAGTTCGTTGAGCCGCGTGACGTTCGTACGCATCTGCCCCTGGACGGCACGCTGGCGCAGATCATCGCCAGGCTGCATACCGCCGACGAAGAGCGAGAGCGCCTGCAGCGGCTGTCGAAAATGGTCGCCGACCTGCTCGATGAAGCGGGTTTGCCGGGCCATTTCCTGCATGCGCTGGCGGAACGCATCGGCCAGCGCCGCGTCATGCCGGCTGCGCAACTCACGCAGTTCGCCGAGAAGGCGTCCGACGGCAAGTTCCAGCGATTCCGTATCACCCAGTCCGCGATCTTTTCGCGCGCGAAGATCAGCGTCGATTCGTGCCTTCACGCTATCCATGGCATCGAAGGCATCGGTGTGTTCGCGCTCCACGACCCGTTTGCTGGCGAGATAGACCGCGATAATGCCCGTGCCCAGCAAGAGCACCATCAAAAGGGCGGCCAGCCGCCGCTCGCGCAGCGCCGATGCATCCGAGACCGTCTCAAGCTCGCCCAACGGTGTCGCCACGCTGACGCGCAACTTTTGCCCCGTGTGCAACGGACGCCCGCTATCCAGCACCACATCGGTGCCTTCATTGCGGTGGAGGATCACGAGCACGGTTGGCGAACTGCGCGAGAGCGTGCGCGCGAGCGCGTCACGTATCGCATCGTCTCCCGAGTTCGGTGTAATCACGCCGGCCAGGCGCACGGCCTGGATGCGCGCCACATTGCGCGATTCCTGCGTGATGCCCCGGAGGTGCATGATGCCCAAGGTCCCGGTAAGCGCGAGCGCAATCGCCACCATCGGCAGCAAGCCCTTGCGGACCTGGTGCTCGCTCGACGGCATGGACCGTCCGGGCGGGGTGGTAGACACGATCATGCAGCGGCCTCGGGGAGGAACTCATGACGAATCTATGAAACACCCGGGCGTGGCGCGATAGACAAGGGGAGCTAAGACAGGCGGCGTATGCCTTTCGGCCGATGGCCTATTTGCCACGCAGGCGCGCGACCAGGCCATCGTGATCGGTCTGGATTTTCTTGAAACGCGCTTCGCGCGCGTTCTCGCTTACCCACTGCGCCGTGGTCGCGCGGCGCTTTTCAAGGGTGTATTCGATATCGGCGAACGGCACGAGGCACGCGTTACTTGCGGGCGCGAAGCCGCTGATGTCGTGGATGAGCTTCAGATTGGCTTCCTGGCGCGGCCCATCCTTTCCCTTGCCGTATTCCGTGATGAACGACGCCACCTTCTCGCGCAGCGGTGCGGGCAGGTCATTGCGGATGACGATGACGGCATGCGGGATCAGCGAGGATTTCCACAACACGCGCAAGCGGGCGTACTGATCCGGGAAGTGCTGCTGGAAGCGCTCGAGATCGGCGGTGTTGTTCGTGGCGACGTCAGCTTCGCCATTGGCCACGGCCAGCGCATTGTTCTGGTGGTTATCGACGTGCACCTTGGCAAAGAAGGTGTCGGAATCCACGCCGCGCGCTGCGAACAGCTGCGTTTCGGGGACCAGGTAGCCCGACACCGAGAGCGCCTCGCCGCGCGCGAAACGCCACTGCCCGGGCTTGGCGAACAGCTGGTCCAGGTTAGCGATGCGCGAATCGGCAGCCACCAGCAGCACGGCGTAATAACCCTTTGAGCCGTCACCACGGGTGAGCTGGCCGATCACTTGCATGTTCTGCCCCAGTACGGCATCGAGGGCGAGGCGGCCGGAGAGGAATGCGATATCCACACGCTGCTCGCTGATGGCCTGGGCAATGCCTTCATACGTGGTGACGGATACCGCCCGAACGGGGCGGCCAAGGGCTGTGTGCAGGTCATCGAGCATGGGTCGCCAGGCTTCAAGCGACTCCGCGGGCCCCCCGATAGGGAGGATGCCAAAGGTCAGCGGGGCGTTCGGATCGATATCGGTGCCGCCAGCGCAGGCAACACCAGGATGCAGGCTTAGCCATGCCAGCAGCATGGCGGCGAGCCAGCTGCGAACATACCCCTTGGTCGTGCCCGCACTGCCTGCCCGCATGCGACCGCCTCGCGTCGTGTGACGTACCGTCCCCCGGCGCTCCCTGCCTGCCCGGGCGCCAGCTTACGCCGGCACCATGGCAAAAGCGTGTCCTGTGTGTCAGTCCCCGAGGTGCTGTGCAGCCACGAGGGCCTCAAGCCGGTTGCGCACATGCAGTGCCCGGAAAATCGCCGCGAGGTGGATCTTGACCGTGCCCTCGCTGATGCCGAGTTCACGGGCGATCAGCTTGTTTGGCCGGCCCTTGGCAAGCAGCTTGAGGACGTCGATCTGGCGATCCGTCAGTACCGTCGCCAGGCGCTCCTTGGTGGTCAGGCCATCGCCGCCGGCCGTGGCAAACGCTGGGAGCATGGGGCTGGCTGAAGCCGCCTTCATGGCCTCGGGCGGCACGTAGATGCCGCCACCGACCACCAGGCGTACGGCGTTCAGAATGACATCCGGGGGGGACGATTTGGGGATATAGCCCTGCACACCCAGGTCCAGAACGTGCCGGATGGCCGCGGGATCTTCGGTGCCGGAAAGCACGATGACGGGACGGGCACGGTCGACCGGAAGGCCCTCGCCCTCGTCAGACGGTTCCTTCAGCGCCGCGACCGCATCCTTGATGTGCTGGACACCATCGGCGCCAGGCATGGCCATATCGATCAGCGCGATATCGGGCAGGGGCTTCTTGTTAAGTTGGGCGCGTAGTGACGCCACCGTTTCAGCCTCGACGAAATCGACGTCATCACCCAGCTCGCGAAGCTTCAGCTTCACGCCCTCGATGATCAGACGATGATCGTCCGCGATCAGAACTCGCATGCCACTCCTCCGCCCGCACTGCCACGAGCATCCCCGTTCAAAGGACCATAGCCCTCCCGGCTCCCGGCGGCAAGCAGGCCATTTGCCTCAGACGGCTGCATGATGGACAGACCACGCGGAAACCATTACATCGTGGAGCCGTTCGGGTGAGACCGGCTTGTACAGGACCTGCGTGGTTGTGGTGTCCACGCTGGCGAGGAAGTCGCTGCGGGTTTCGCCGGTGATCAACACCCGGGCAAAGGGTGGTGGGTCGCCCGGCCGGCGCCGGTAGTAGCGGTCGAGCAGGGCCAGCACATCCAGGCCGGTGCCCTCGCGCAGGCGCAGGTCGGAGATGACCAGGTCGGGCGGCTGCATCCACAGGTGCACGGCCTCCATCGCCTGCTGGGCATCCTCGGCGGTCATCACCTCGCACCCCCAGCTACCCAGCAGGTAACTGATGCCCGCCAGGATGCTTGGCTCATCATCAATCACCAGCACGCGCATGCCGGCCACATCGCGCTGCACGCCAGGTTCGGGTGCCGGCGACGGCGCCGGTTCCGGCATGGGGTTGGCGGCCACCTCGGGCAGGGTGATCGAGAAAACACTGCCCTTCCCGGGCCGCGATATCACCGTGGCTTTCGTGCCAAGCAAGACGGAGAGGCGCTGCACGGTAGAGAGACCCAGGCCGAGCCCGCGCCGGGTTCCCTCGGGACGCCCGGCTTCCGGACCACTTTCGATCCGGTAGAACTCATCGAAGATGTGTTCCAGGTGTTCACGCGGGATGCCCAGGCCGGTATCCCATACATCGATGCGTACCGTGCCGTCGTCACGCCGGCGGGCACCCACGAGTACGCCACCACAGCGCGTATAGCGAAGCGCGTTGCTCACCAGGTTGTTGAGGATGCGGGCGAGCATCGTGCGATCGGTGCGTACCCAGGCCCCGGTGGTGCGCACGACCAGGCGCAGGTCGTGCTGTTCGGCCACCATGCGGAAGTTGACGCTCACCTCTTCAAACACTTCGTCCAGCGCCACATCGCGCGGCACGGCCTTCATGGCACCGGTATCCAGTCTCGAAAGGTCGAGCAGCTCGCTGAACAGGTGGTCCAGCGACTCGACGCATTCCTGGATGTGCGCGATACGATTCAGCCGTACCGGATCGAATTCATCCACCGCCAGGCCGGACGAGAACAGCGTCAACGCATACAGGGGCTGGCGAAGGTCGTGCGATGCCGCGGCGAGGAAGCGTGCCTTGGCCACGCTGGCGGCTTCCAGCGCTGCGTTCTTGCGGGCCAGTTCGTCGGTGGCCGTCGCGATTTCGCGTTCCATGCCGATCTGCGCGTGCAGCAGCTTGGACGCGGCGCCGTTGAAACCGCGCTGCAGATCGCCGATTTCCGTGTCGTCGGTAACCGGCACCACCACCGTACGGTCGCCGAGGCCGAGCTGGCGCACGGCGATCGCGAGGTTGCGCAGCGGCGCGCTCATCCACCGCGCGGCCGACCAGCCGATCATGATGGCGATGAGCAGGCTCAGCGATAACCAGATAAGTGCGTTATGGACGCTGGCGCGCTGCGCGGCGACCGCGTCCTCCACGCTGACATCCACGGTGACCGCACCGACCACGCGGTGGCTGACCGGATCGAGCACATCGCGTGACACCGTGAGGTTGTCGTCGTCCTCGACCGAACCGTTCACGCGATCCGCCAGGATCTCACCATCGCGATCGGCGATGCGTACGCGGGATACCTGCGGAAGCTGCACGATGGATTGGGCGATGCGGCCCAGTTCGCGGCGCTGCTCGCTGCGCAGGGCCTCGCCGGAGACGGTGGCGGCCTGCTGGGCGATGGCGTCCGCGGTGGAGCGGCCCATCTCGTGCAGCGTATCCATCTGGTGACGAGTGAGCAGCGTGACGAGCAGGACCGCGCTGATTGCGGTAGGGGCGAGCGCAACGCAGGTCAGGCGCTGCACAAGCGATGTGCGCCGCCATACCTTTTCAAGCCATGAAGCCGATCCATCCCGCATGCCTGTCCCCTGGCGCCGCCCGGGCCGGCGCGAGCCATTAGCCTAGCGCAGTTTGCCGCGCCGGGCGTCAGTTCCGGCGGCGTCCTTGCCATGCCTTCAGTAGCGCGGGCAGGGTCGAGATGAGCAGGAACAAGGCGAGTGGTACGAGAAGACGCGCGTTGGCCAGGTGGGATGCAGTCACCGGACCCTGGCCCAGCGTATCGGCCAGGCCGGCGCCGATCGCACTTTCCACGGCGATCGACACCGTCCCGCCGACCCAGGTCGCTGCCACGAAAAGCCAGAGCGGGCAGCCTACCCATGCAAGCGCGAGCGTCATGGCGCCGAGCGGGACGATCGGAACAAAGCGTAAGGCGAAGGTGTGCCGCACCGGGTGCCGTTGGTAGCGCTCGCGCAAGCGTTCGGCGAAGGCGGGAGGCTGGCGCGTGCCGGCGGAAAACGCGTGCCGGCCCGCCGCGTACAGGGCGACCGAGCCGACGACGAGCGCGACCGACCCGAACAGCGTGCCCTCCAGGGTGCCAAACAGCAGGCCGCCAGCCAGCACCAGCACGATCGTACCTGGCACGCCGGTGGCGATGGCCAGCGCGAGGGCGACGGTGAAAGCGAGGCGGGAGAGCAGGGGATTCGCTTCCACGAAGGCGCGCACCGAGCCTTCACCCTTCACGAGGTGCGATGCGTCGACGTTTTCGAGGACGCCGCTGGCGATGACCGCGATGCCGAGGACAACCAGTAGAACAAGCGGCAAGGCGGCGCGCCATGCGCGCCGGCCGTCGCCCTGTGCCTTAGTAGGTGGCGCCGATCTCGCCATAGTGGCGCAGCACTTTGCGTGCATCGTCACGCAGGATATCGCGGCGCACGGCGATGCCGCGGCGCTCCAGTTCGCCTATCCAGTCGGTGGGCAGCGGGCCTTCATCAAACGTGGTGAGTTCTTCCACGTCGCTGGCGCGCGCGCCAATCAACAGCGTATCCACACCGGCCCACACCGTCGCGCCGTAGCACTGGCAGCAGGGCTGCGAGCTGGTGGCAAGGGTGAAATGGCTGCCATCTTCGTTTAGGCGGAAGCGTTGCAGGCGTTGCTGGGCCAGCATGTACGCCATCATCTCCGCGTGCGCCACGGAACAGCTATGTGGCACCACGCGGTTCACGCCCACGGCCGCGATGCGGTCGTTGCCGTCAAACACCACCGCACCGAACGGGCCACCGGTGACGCTATCGACATTGCGTGCCGAGAGCTCGATCGAGAGCCTGACCTTGGCCTCGTCGCCTTCATAACTCTTGGAGGCATCGACGAAATCGTGGACCCAGGCGGGCAGGGTGAGATGAACCTGTGCGTACAACATCAGCCCTGCTTCGCCCATGAATCGCGCAAGGTCACCACGCGGTTGAAGACCGGGGCATCGTGCGTGTGGTCGTGCATATCGGCAACGAAGAAGCCAAGACGCTCGAACTGCACGCGGTCTTCGCGCGCGAGACCCGCAGCGGCCGGTTCCACATAGCCGTGCACGACGCGGCGCGATTCCGGGCTCAGGTGATCCTTGTAGGTCTTGCCGTCGGTGTCGTCATCCGGATCGGTCACGTCGAACAGGCGATCGTAAAGGCGCACCACGGCCGGCACGGCATCACGTGCGCTTACCCAATGGATGGTGCCCTTGACCTTGCGATCGGCACCCGGCAGGCCGGAGCGCGATTCAAGATCGAGGGTGCAACGCAGCTCGATGACTTCGCCGGCGTCATCCTTCACCACTTCATCGCACCGGACGATGCCGATGCCGCGCAGGCGCACTTCGCCTTCCGGCTTCAGGCGGTGGAAGCCCTTCGGCGGCACTTCGGCGAAGTCTTCGCGCTCGATCCACAGCGAGGGCGAGAACGGCACGTTGCGCGTACCAAAGCTCTCATCCTTCGGGTGGTTCGAGAAGGTCAGTGTCTCGGCGTGATCGGCGGGAAGGTTGGTGATGGTGAGTTTCACCGGATCGATCACGGCAAGGCGGCGCGGCGCCTTCGCGTCGAGATCTTCGCGGATGCAGCCTTCCAGTACGCTCATGTCGATCGTGCTGTTCTGCTTGCTTACGCCGACACGCTCCCAGAACAGGCGGATGCCAGCCGGGGTAAAGCCACGGCGACGCACGCCGGCGATCGTCGGCATGCGCGGATCATCCCAGCCATCGACCAGGTTTTCCGTGACCAGGGTGATCAGCTTGCGCTTGCTCATCACCGTGTAATTGAGGTTGCCGCGCGAGAACTCGATCTGGCGGGGCTTGCTCGGCACGGTCGGCAGGCCGGCGGCGACCAGCGATTCCCACAGCTGCGGGTCATTGGCCAGGTCGACCTTGTCGACGCACCAATCGTATAGCGGGCGGTGGTCTTCGAATTCCAGCGTGCACAGCGAGTGCGTGATGCCTTCGACCGCATCGGAGAGCGAATGCGCGAAGTCATACATCGGGTAGATCGGCCATGCGTCACCGGTGTTCTGGTGGTGCACCTTGCGGATCCGGTACAGCGCCGGGTCGCGCAGGTTGATATTGCCCGAGGCCATGTCCATCTTCGCGCGCAGGGTCTTGCTGCCATCGGCGAACTCGCCGGCGCGCATGCGCTGGAACAGGTCGAGGTTTTCTTCCACCGAACGGTCGCGGTGCGGCGAATTACGGCCCGGTTCGGTCAACGTGCCGCGGTACTCGCGCACTTCGTCGGCGGAGAGATCATCCACATAGGCCACGCCCAGGCGGATCAGCTTGAGCGCCGCGCGATAGAACACCTCGAAGTAATCCGAAGCGTGGCGCAGTTCGGCCCATTCAAAACCCAGCCACTTCACGTCGCGCTGGATCGCTTCGACGTATTCCACGTCCTCTTTCGACGGATTGGTGTCGTCGAAGCGCAGGTTGCAGGTACCGGCGAACTCCCCGGCCAGGCCGAAGTTCAGGCAGATGGACTTGGCGTGCCCCAGGTGCAGGTAGCCGTTCGGCTCCGGCGGGAAGCGCGTGTGGATCACCGTGTGCTTGCCGGAGGCCAGGTCGTCGCGGACGATCTGGCGGATGAAATGCTGCTGCAGGATGGGTGTTTCGGTCGACATCGTGGGGTGGCTCTGCTGTGGGTGCGGCACAAACATGTGAGTTTACCTTCCCTGCGCGCGGGATGCTTGCCGTGGCGCCGTGGGCCGGGTAGCTTGCCCCCATGCGGATCGTTTACCACGCCCAGAGCCTTATCGATGCCCATCTCGTGCGGGATGCGCTGGAGCAGGCGGGGATCCCCGCATTCATATCCGGCGAGTACCTGACCGGCGCCATGGGCGAACTCCCCGTCATGGGCCTGGTGGCCGTGATGGTGCCCGACAGCGCGGTGGAAGCCGCCGAAGGTATCGTCCGCTCCGTGGATGCCAGGCTGGCCGAGGCGCGCGCCGCGGCGGCAGAAGGTGACTTCGACGCCGGTATCCTGCCGGCCTGAAAGCCGGCACTCCCCTACAGGAACGACCCATGCAGGCCATTTTCGACCTTGTCCGCGACGTCCCGGATTTCCCGCGGCCGGGCATCATGTTCAAGGACATCACCCCACTGCTGGCCGATGCCGCTGCCTTCGCCGAGTGCATCGAGGCGCTGTGCGGCCCGTGGCGCGGGCAAGGCATTGGCGCCGTATGCGGTATTGAGTCGCGCGGGTTCATTTTCGGCGCTGCTATGGCCCAGTCGCTTGCCGCCGGTTTCGTGCCGCTACGCAAGGCCGGCAAATTGCCGCCGCCGGTGGTAGGCATGGATTACGGCCTGGAATACGGGCTGGATCGGCTGGAAATCGGTACGGATGCCCTGAAACCCGGCGAGCGCGTGCTCATCGTCGATGATGTGCTGGCGACCGGCGGGACACTGGATGCCGGGCGCCGTCTGGTCGAACGCCTCGGCGCCGAGGTGATGGGCGCGAGCGTGGCGATCGAGCTGGGTGGCCTGAACGGGCGCGCGCGCTGGGCCAGCGTGACGCCATTGCACGCGCTGGTTACTTACTGACCGGTTGCCCCGGACGCTCTTCGGTAATGCTTTCCACGAGCACGATTTCGCAGCCGCCGGCACCGGTGTCCTCGCGGGTGAGCGAAGTGTCCCAGTGCCAGCCGTCGTCGCGCTTCACATCGACGAGAAAACCTTCGAAGTGGACCACCTCGCCCTGGCGTACATCGCGCAGCTGGGCCGCGGCGGTGTCGTTGGCCGGGATCATGTGCATGTTGGCGCTGGAATCCTCGATCTCGTGGCGTGGGATCGGGAAGTGGTCGGTGTACCAGAAATAGAACCGGTTCGACTGCGAGATGCGGATCTTGTCCAGGACAGAGGCATCTGACATGCGGCCCCAACCCATCGCAAGATCCGTCGGTGCGATCGGCGCCAGGTCATCGAGCTGGTAGTCCTCGCGCGAAAGCACGCGCCCGGTCATCGCGAATTTCGCCCTGGGTTCGAGTTTGAAACGGCCGCGGCCCAGCTCCGTGCCGCGGCGGATGTCCTCCTGGTCCGGCACATCGCCCGCGACAATGCCTGGCGCATTGTGCACCGGCCTATGTCGCCACCAGTTGTAGCCGCCCCAGCTACACAGCACCAGCAGCAGGACGACGAGCCATGAACGCATCAGCGAAAACCGTCAGGGTGTCGGGGAGGCAACGGTTGACGGCCGCCCCGGTTGACCGGTGGCACAACCCTGCGCGCTGAAGAGTTCGGATGGGATATCCCGCATCACCTCGGCGAGGGCCTCGAAGAACGGCGTCATGGCCGAGCTCTTACGCCAGAGCATGGCGATGCGTCGGCTGGGTGCGGGTTCCTCGAACTCGATGAGCTGTACGTTGGGCGATTGCGCGACAGGTGGCTTCACCGCCAGGGTCGGGAGCAGGGTGATGCCCACATTGGCCGAGACCATCTGGCGCAGCGTCTCCAGGCTCGTGGCGCGGAAACCGGTCTTTTCGCCGGCGCCGGCCAGGTGGCAGACCTCGAGCGCCTGGTCCCGCAGGCAGTGGCCATCCTCCAGCAGGAGCAGGTTCTGCTCGGCGAGGTCGTCCATGCGCAGGCGGCGGTGCCCCGCCAGCGCGTGGCCGCTTGGTACGGCGAGCACGAACGGCTCCTCGAACAGGAATTCGGTATGCAGGGAGTCGTCGTGGACCGGCAGCGCGAGGATGCCGGCATCCAGGGTGCCCTCGCGCAGCATGTGCAGCACCTGCTCGGTTTTTTCTTCGCGCAGCAGTAACTCCAGGCGTGGGAATCGCTCACGGAGGTGCGGGATCACATGCGGCAGCAGGTACGGTCCCAGGGTGGGGAAGATGCCCAGCCGGATCGTGCCCGATTCCGGATCCCGCGTGCGCTGCGCGATCGCCTTGATCTCTTCGACCTGGGAAAGCACGCCCCGGGCGCGACGGGCGATCTCGCGGCCGGTCTCGGTCAGTAACACCTTGCGCGGTGTCCGTTCGACCAACGCGACCCCCAGCTCATCCTCCAGCTTCTTGATCTGGGTGGAGAGCGTGGGCTGGCTGACAAAGCTGGCTTCGGCGGCCCGGCCGAAATGGCGGTGCTCGGCCAGGGCGACCAGATAGGATAAGTCTCGAAGGTTCACGGGACGGTCTCGAGAGGTGTTGCGATAGCCATAGACTATCACATTCATGCCTACAATCGATTTGAGATATATGTCCCCCTTCGTTAACCTTGCTTCATCGCTCGCTTCCCCAGGCGGGCAACCCTTGTAAACCAACCCTCACTCTGGAGAGTCGATCCATGCTGACCATTGGCGATAAGTTCCCCGAATTCAACCTCCTGGCCGTCGACGGTGGCCCGCTGGCCAACAAGATCGAAGACGCGTTCACCACGATCTCCGACAAGTCGTACGAAGGTAAGTGGAAGCTGGTGTTCTTCTACCCGAAGGACTTCACCTTTGTCTGCCCGACCGAGATCAAGGGTTTCAGCGACCTCAATGAGCAGTTTGCCGACCGTGACTGCCAGATCCTGGCCGCCTCGACCGACAGCGAGTTCGTCCACCGCGCATGGCGCATGGACCACGCCGACCTGAAGGACCTCAAGTTCCCGATGCTGGCGGATATCAAGAAGGAGCTCACCTCGGCTCTCGGCATCCTGACCAACGACGGCGTCGCCCAGCGCGCGACCTTCCTGGTCGATCCGAACGGCGAGATTCAGTTCGCTTACGTCACCGCCGGTTCGGTCGGCCGTAACCCGGACGAAGTGCTGCGCGTCCTCGACGCCCTGCAGACCGACGAGCTGTGCGCCTGCAATTGGAAGGCCGGCGAAGAGACCCTCAAGGTCGCTTAAGCCTTAGCGTTAAAAGTCCCGCGCCGCATCGCTCCCTCCCCGCGCGGCGCGGGCAACTCGTGTAGGAGCGCGCTTGCGCGCGATTGGGGGTCTGCGCAAGCACCCATCGCGTGCAAGCACGCTCCTACACAACCCTCTGCTACGCCCCCTATTCCCCCGGCACGCACCCCGCGTGCCCCGCGTGAACCGGTGCTCCCGCGCCGAGCCATTCCGCGACCCTCTTTCCCTTTGTCCTTTAATTACGATCAGGAGCACACCGATGAGCATTGCCGACCTGCGCAGCCAGCTGCCCGAATACGCCAAGGACCTCAAGCTCAACCTCGATTCCGTGCTGAGCGAAGCCGGCGCCCCTGGCCTGAACAAGGCGCAGATCGCCATGATCGCGCTGGGTTCGGCCTACGCCGCGCGCTTCAAGCCGCTGACCGAAGCCGTCGCCGCGTTCGCCGCCGAGCACGCCACGGCCGAGCAGCTGACCGCCGCCAAGGGTTCGGCCGCGATCATGGGCATGAACAACATCTATTACCGCTTCCAGCACCTGGTCTCGCACCCCGAGTACGAAACCATGCCGGCCAAGCTGCGCATGAACGTGATCGGCGCTTACAAGGGCGATGCGAAGAACGACTTCGAACTGGTCTCGCTGGCCGTGTCTGCCGTGAACGGTTGCGGCATGTGCATCGATTCGCATGACAGGGTGCTGCGCGAAGGTGGTGTCACCGTGCAGGGCATCCAGAGCGCCGTGCGCATCGCCTCGGTGATCCATGCGGTCGCCGTGGTGCTCGACCAGGCTGATGCTGCTGGCTGAGTAACTTCGTAGCTCCGCCGCAACACCTATCGCGCGCAAGCGCGCTCCTACACCGGCCCGCGCAGGTCTTTTGTAGGAGCGCGCTTGCGTGCGATCGTCTTAACGAGGCCTTACCCAAGTCAGGACCATGCTCCGCCGACCAACACGCGGAGGGTGTGCCATGAGCTACGTCGATGGTTTCGTTCTGCCCGTACCCGAGGCCAACCTGGCCGAGTACAAGAAGATGGCCCGCCTGGGCGCCAAGGTCTGGATGGACCACGGGGCACTCTCCTACACGGAAGCGGTGGCGGACGACGTCAAGCCTGGCAAGTCCACCTCCTTTCCTCAGTCCGTGAAGCTCAAGCCCGGCGAAACCGTGATCTTCGCGTGGGTCGTCTACAAGAACCGCCGCGACCGCGACCGGATCATGAAAAAAGTCATGGAAGATCCACGGCTTGCAAAGTTCATGGACCCGAAGAACATGCCGTTCGACGGCAAGCGGATGTTCTGGGGCGGGTTCAAGCCCATCGTCGAGATGTGACGCGGTGCAGTACGGAAGGGGTGCCTTCCGGCACTGGGTCAAAGGTCACCCCTCTACGCACGATGGGCGGGATTTTCCACAGGGACCCCACCCACATGCGCCGTATCGTCCGTCCTCTTCTTCTCACCGCGCTCGCCGCTTGCTGTGGCGCCGCGTTTGCCGCCGGCACGGACGCCGCGCCGCCGCTTGGTCACCTCCCGGACTGGGCCCAGCCGGAAAGCTACAAGCTCGCTTTCAAGGTGGACCCGAAGCAGGAGAACTACTCCGGCTCGACCACGATCAAGCTCAAGCTCACCCAGCCGTCTGATTTCGTCTGGATCCACGGTAAGGAGCTGAAGGTCTCCAAGGTCGTCGTCACCGACGCCGCCGGCAAGAAGCACAACGGCAAGTACACCGTGGCGGCCGAGAAGGAAGGCGTCGCCCGCCTCGACCTCGGCGCTAAGCTCGACGGCGAGATCACGGTCGCGATCGACTTCACCGCGCCGCTGAACAAGCAGCTGCAGGGCCTGTACAAGGTCTCGCACGAGGGCGTGCCGTACGCCATGACGCAGATGGAGCCGGTCTCGGCCCGTTACGCGTTCCCCGGCTTCGACGAGCCGCGTTTCAAGACCACGTATGACTTGAGCCTCACCATCCCGGCTGACGATCAGGGCGTGGCGAACACCGCGCAGGTGAAGGAAGAAAAGGCAGGCGCTGGCTGGAAGACCCTGACCTTCTCCACCACCAAGCCGCTGCCGACCTACCTGGTCGCTTTCGCCGTCGGCCCGTGGGATGTGGTGAAGGGCCCGGATATCAGCCCCACCCAGTACCGCACCACGGCCACCCCGCTGCGCGGCATCGCTGCGAAGGGTGAAGGCCACCGCATGCAGCACGTGCTGGGTGAAACCAACTCGATCATCCACACGCTCGAGGATTACTACGGCTTCGGCTACCCGTTCGACAAGCTCGACCTGCTCGCCGCGCCGGACTTCAGCGCAGGCGCGATGGAAAACGCGGGCCTGGTCACCTTCCGCGACTGGCTGCTGCTGATCGATCCGGATTCGGCCGCAAATTATGTGCGTGGTTCGTTCAACGTCAACGCGCATGAGCTGGCCCACCAATGGACCGGCGACACCGTCACCATGGCGTGGTGGAACGACCTGTGGCTGAACGAAGCGTTCGCCACCTGGATGCAGCAGAAGGTGACGCAGAAGGTGCACCCGGAATATCGCGCCGATCTTGACCGCGTCCGCGGCGCCCAGGGCGCGATGACCAACGACAGCCTGGTCAGCGCGCGCAAGATCCGCCAGGAAATCACCGGCAACGGCGATATCGAAACCGCGTTCGACGGCATCACGTACCAGAAGGGTGCGGCCGTACTCGGCATGTTCGAAGGCTTCGTGACAGAGCCCGTGTTCCAGAAGGGCATGCGTGCCTACATCCAGAAACACAAGTTCGCCAACGCGACCGCCGACGATCTCGTCGATTCGATCGCCGAAGCCGCGGGCCAGGGCGAGCAGTTCAAGAAGGCGTTCAACAGCTTCCTCGACCAGTCCGGCGTGCCGTATGTGACGACCGAAGTGAAGACGGAAGGCGGCAAGACCGTGCTGCACGTGAAGCAGAGCCGTTACCTGCCGCTCGGCAGCACCGGTGATGCGAACCGCGTGTGGGGCGTGCCGATGTGCGTGCGCTACGCCGTCGCCAGCGGCGACAAGGTGAAGTGCGAGATCTTCGATGCCGCTGAAGGCAGCATCGTGCTCGACGGCGCCGCGAAGAACACCTGGGTGATGCCGAACGCCGACGGGCGCGGTTACTACCGCTTCGCCGAGAGCAAGGCGGACCTCGCCAACCTGGCCAAGGTGGTCGGCAAGCTGACCGACGCCGAGCAGCTGGCCTATGCCGATGCCGTGCGCGCCGGCTTCCAGCACGGTGACCTCGACGCCGGCGACGTGCTCGCCGCGCTGAAGCCGATCACCGCGGCGAACACCCGCGAAGTGTTCACCGCACCGATGGGCGCGTTCACCTGGATCATGGACCACGAAGCCACCACTGACACCCAGCGCGCCGTACTGCGCAAGTGGGCCATCGACGCGTACAAGCCGAGGCTGGCGTCGCTGGGCTATCGCAAGAAGGCCGGTGAGAAGGACAACGACACGCTCACCCGCAATGCGCTCGTCGCCTTTCTTGCCGACAAGGACATCGCGGACAAGGACGTGCGCGCTGAGATGCTGAAGCAGGGCGATGCCGCGCTGACGCTGAAGGATGGCCGCCTCGACCTCGACGCCGCTGACCCCGACCTGCTTGCCACTGCCTTGGGCGTATCGGTGCAGGAGCACGGTGCAGCCGCCGTCGACGCGCTGATCGCCGAAGTGCCGAAGACGTCTGACCCGGCCAAGCGCAATGCGATGCTCGTGGCGCTGGGCGATGCGAATGATGCCGCTGTCGCCAACAAGGCCCGCGACTTTGCCCTCAGCAAGGACGTGAAGGTCGGTGAGATGGCGATGGTGCTGGCTGGCGGTCGCGATAGCGAAAAGTCGCGTGACGAACTGTGGCAGTGGTTCACCACGAACTACGACAAGATCGTCGCCCGCACTGGCAGCTTCGCCGGTGGCAAGCTCCCGGCACTGGGTGCGAAGGGTGGTTGCTCCAAGGCCGAAGCCGACCGCCTCAGCGCGTTCTTCAAGCCGCGCATGGGCCAGGTCAGCGGCGCCGAACGCGGCCTCGCCCAGACCAGCGAGGAAATCCTCCTGTGCTCGGCGCTGAAGGACAAGCAGGACGCGAAGACCATCAAGTGAGTTGATGTGACGCCGTGACATGAAAGGGCCGGGGATTTCCCCGGCCCTTTTTTGTTGGGTTGTCGGGGCTGGGTATGGGTTACGCTTAGTCCATGCACAGCCGCACCACCACCGCCCGTGATGTCGCCGAACTTGCCGGGGTTTCGATCTCGGCGGTTTCGCGCACGTTCACGCCGGGCGCCAGTGTGTCGGCGAAGACGAAGGAGAAGGTGCTGGCTGCGGCGGAGTCGCTTGGCTACCGCCCGAACCAGCTGGCGCGCAGCCTGATGACTGGCCGCACCGCGCTGATCGGTCTGGTCTCCAACCATTTCGCGAACCCCACCTTCATGGAGGTGTTCGATCTGTTCACCCGCGAGCTCCAGGCCCGTGGGTTACGGCCGCTGCTGGCGAACCTGGGCGAAGACGAGGATGGCAGCCAGGCGCTGGACATGATGCGTCAGTACAGCGTCGATGCCGTACTGATCGCCACCTCGGCACCGCCTGCCGGCTTCGCGGCCTCTTGTCGGGCGGCGGGCATGCCGGTGATCCACGTGTTCGGAAGGGCAGGGCGGGGTTCGCCCGTGCCGGTGGCGACAGTGGATAACGTGGCGGGTGGGAGGCTAGTCGGCGAGACCATGCGCCAGCGCGGGCTGAAGAAGCTCGTATTCCTCGGTGGCTCGCCGCATGACGCGTCTTCGATCGACCGCGCCAATGGTTTTGCCGAGGCCGCGGGCAAGGCGCTGCGCCGCACGGTGTTCGCCGGCAACTACACGCACGACCACGGTCGTGATGCGATGCTGGCACTGCTGGACGACGATGCATTGATCGACGGTGTGTTCTGCGGCGATGACGTCCTCGCCATGGGCGCGATGGACGCCTGCCGCGAACGCGGCGTGGACGTGCCTGGGCAGATCAGCGTCGTCGGCTTCGATGATATGCCGCTCGCCGCGTGGGCCGCGTATTCGCTGACTACGGTCCGGCAGCCGATCCGCGCCATGATCCTCCACGCCATCGAACGCATCGCCGCCTGGGTCGAAGACGCCAACGCCGTGCCCCGCAGCAAGCTCTTCCCCTGCGAACTCATCGAACGCACGAGCCTTCGATAAACACGCTTTTGTAGGAGCGCGCTTGCGCGCGATGGGGTTTGCGGCAAGATCTGATCGCGCGCAAGCGCGCTCCTACAGGTTGATCCAGCGCCTTTCGTGCGTCGATACCAGGGCCGCCTCGACGATTCGATCTACCGCATACCCGTCGCGAAACGTCGGCCAGACCGCTTCGCCCGTCTCCACCGCCCGCAGGAAGTCGCGCATCTCAATCACGATCTGGTCGTTGTACCCCGTGCCATGGCCGAAGCCCATGTTGAAGGCGAGGTAATCCGGGTGGGGCGGCCCCATCAACAGCTTCTGGAAGCCACGCCGCGCAGGTTCGCGCGAGGCGTCGTATAGCCATAGCGCGTTCTGGTCTTCCTGGTCGAAGTACAGCGCGCCCTTCGTACCGGTCACGCGATACGTGTAGCCCATCTTCCTCCCCGCAGCGACGCGGCTGAAACTCAGGCTGCCACTGGCGCCATTGGCGAAGCGCAACAACATCTGACCCTGGTCGTCGTTCTCTACCCGCTCAGGTCCGTTCGGACCAGGTCGGGTGGCGTGCACGATTTGCGTGTCGGCGATGAGGCTGCTGATGGGGCCCACGAGGCGAAGGCATGCATTGACGATATGCGGTGCCACGTCGGCAAGGGCGCCTGCCGCGGTTCCCGTGCTGATCCGTGTGCGCCACGAAGCGGGCAGGGCAGAATCATGCAGGTAATCCTCGACGTGTTCCGCCGTCACCTGGATCACGTCACCGATCTCCCCCGCGTCGATCATCTGCTTCGCCAGCTGGCTGGCCGGCGTACGGATGTAGTTGAAGCCGACCATGCCCGCCAGTCCGGCGCTCTCGATCGCCTCGACCATGCGCAGCGATTCGGTGGCATCGCACCCCAAAGGCTTCTCACACAGCACCGGCTTCTTCGCTGCCACGCAGGCAAGCACCATCTCCAGATGCGTGCGCGGCGGCGTGGCGATGATCACGGCATCGACCGCCCGATCATTCACCAGCTCGAGCCAATCGCCCGTTGAACGCCGCCACCCCCATCGCGCCGCATGCTCCGCTGCACCCGTCGATGTGGACGTCGCGATCATCTCGCACACGGGACGCAGCCCCGTGTCGAAAATGGCCCCCACCGACTGCAAGGCGACGGTATGCGCCTTACCCATGTAACCCGCGCCAATAAGTCCCACACGAAGCTCAGTCATGCACCGTTTCCAGTAAGGGAGAGCCAGGCTCCTGTAGGAGCGCGCTTGCGCGCGATCCACCCCGCGACCACGCCAGTAGCCCCGATACTGCCCATGCTGCAGCGCAATTTGCAAGCGCTTGCAAAACGGCCTAGCGTAGAGCCTGACCACGCCCCCATCGCCGCCGCTCGCGGCCGGAGACCTCATCCATGAACGCCGTTCGCCAGCCTGCCGTCGCCCCTCTGGTTTTCACCGAGGCCAACCTCGACACGGATGCCATCGTCCGCGAGCTACTGGAAGGCAAGGGCGCGGTCACATTACGCGGCCTGTTCACGAACGAAGAAATCGCCGAAGCCCGCGCCATCGTCATGCGCGAATCCAGCGGCGACGATCGTGGGGCCAAGGTCACCCACTTCCAGGGCGACGCGGAGAAAGCAGGGCGGATCAACCTGCAACGCCGCGTGTGGAACCTGCTGGCCAAGGGCGATATCTTCTCGCGCATGGCGGCGCATCCCGCGATCATGCAGGTGATGCGCGCCTTCCTCGGCAGCGAATTCATCATGGGCTCGATCGCCGCTAACCGGATCCTGCCGGGCGGTCCGGGGCAGGAGCCGCACATCGATTACCCCTACTGGGATTTCCATTCACCCGAGACCCACCCGACCCGGATCAACGCATCCTTTCCGTTGAATGGCCAGGTCACGATCATGCTGGACCCGTTCACCGACGAAACGGGCGCCACGGCGTATGTCCCTGGCAGCCAGCGCGAACTGCGCTACCCGGACGAAGGCGACGGCTTTTTCGACCGCTGCGAGCGCATGCTCGGCGAAGCAGGTGACACCGTCGTGTTCTTCGGTGCCGTATGGCATTGCGCCATGCCCAACCGCAGCACCATCGACCGCTCCGCGATCATCACGCAGTATCTGCCGAAGTTCATCAAACCGATGGAAGACCTGCCCGCCGCACTTCCCGAAGCCTTCGTGAAGGCTGCAAGCGCGGATATCAAACAGCTGCTGGGACTTAACTACCCCTACCCGGAAGTACTGGATGCCGCGCGCGGGGGCAACGCCGAAGGTCGCAAGCGCTACTGATCCGGCTGCAATGCCTTGTCGACCTGGTGGAACAGCGGTTTATCGAAAGGTGACCAGGCTGCCGTGCGTACTCCGCTCACACTGAGTGCATCGCGCGTCCACTGATTGCAGGTGACAAATAAGCTGTAGTGGCCATTGCCTTCGTAGAACGCATCGTCGTCGCTATAGGCATGGCCTGGGATCCACGCGGCGTTTCCCTTCGTATCCACCGATGTGCTGGCATGAATGTAGGCAACCAGGCGCACGTACTGTTCTCGGGTCAACATGAGGCGGCGCGCCTGAACACCTTCCGCGGGCGGCGGGCCGTATTCCACGTGCATGGCGGTCCGGTCCAGCCCGCTTAGCGCATAGGCGGCGGTGGATGGTTTGAGGTCACCCCACGTCGGTACCTCAAGGAAGAAGGTGCGGTCTCCCCAGCCTATGTAGGCGACATCGCCGTTGAGTGGTTCGTGCGGCGCGCGCGCGTGCACGGGCGGAAATAGTCGCGTCCAATCCATGGAGAGGTCCCGCGCCGGGAGCGCGAACCCGGCATGTACGCCGTTGGTGGTCAGCCATACGACGACGCCATCCGCTGGTGGCTTCCAATGGCGATTCACCGGTACGAGTCCGAGTACGAACGCCAGTAGCAGATAAATCGCCGGAAGGGCGATCACGCCAGACAATACGAAAGCGAACCAGCGAAGCGGTCGAGGAAGGCGTTTCATAGCACCGGCACGTAGGGCTCGTCACAAATCTACCGTACCCGTCGGCGCCGACGCTACTTCGCACCTCGGCGGGGAGCAGCGATGAAGGCCGAGATATCGTCAAGCACGGGCGCCTTGTCCTTCGATGGCCCCAGCGCGAACAGGATGCTCATATGGGTGACGCCGGGGTAGATCTTCAGCGTCACCGGCTCACCCCGTGCTCCGTAATGCCGGGCCAGCGACTGGGCATTGGAAGGCCTTACCGTCGTATCGGAACCGCCTTGCAGCAGTAGGGCAGGCGGCTCGTCGCCATCCACGAAGTTCACGGGTTGCGAACGGGCCTGTGTCTCCGGCGTGCTGCCGAACATGTCGATGAATTTTGCTCGCTTCAGCGGCAGGAAGTCATACGGGCCCGCGAGGCCAATGAAGCCAGCAAGCTCGCGCGGCTGCATGTCCACCGGCTTCAGCCATCGGCTGTCCGTGGCGAGCAGCGAAGCGATATGTGCCCCCGCCGAATGCCCCATGACGAAAAGGCGCGAAGGATCGCCACCGAAGCGGGCCACGTTACTTTTGGTCCAAGCGACCGCATGTGCCGCATCCTCCATGAACCCATCCAGCTTCGCCTTCGGCCAGGTGCGGTAATCCGGGATCACCACCACGATGCCGCGGGAAGCTAGCGATTCGCCGACCCACCGGTACCACTGACGCTTCCCGCTGCTCCAACTGCCGCCGTAGAAGAACACCACGACAGGCGCGTGCGCAGCGTTCTTCGGCGTGTAGACGTCGAGCGATAGGGCGCCATCGAAAGGGATGCCCTGGTGCGCGACGGTATCGCCCACCGGCTGGCGGGCATTCACGGCGCCGAACAAGACGGACTGGCACCCGGCTAGGAGCAGGGTAGCGAGCGAGGTAATCAGGAGTCGGGTCATACCCAACGTTTACGTACCGGGCGTGAAAAGGGATGCAGCGTTCAGTGCCCGGGGTGGCGACGGATGAACTCGAGCGTATCTGCCAGCGCCGGCGCGCGGTGCTTCATGGGCCCGAAGGTAAGCAGCAGGCCTTCGTGTCCCACATCCGGGTAGAGGCGCAGCTCCGCAGGCTCGCCAGCGGCCTCATAACGTGCCGCCATGGACACGGCCTCTGACGGATACACCTCGGTATCCTTTTCACCCTGGAGGAGCAGCGCGGGCGGCTCATCGCCATCCACGAAGTTCACCGGCTGCGAGGCGGCTTGCTCGGCCGGGGTATTGCCGAACATGCCCACATAGTCAGCGTCGTCATCGATCGGC
Organism: Luteibacter sp.; assembly: GCF_036500425.1. GTDB lineage: Bacteria > Pseudomonadota > Gammaproteobacteria > Xanthomonadales > Rhodanobacteraceae > Luteibacter. Next base: position 18,726 of record NZ_DASYCB010000059.1, on the reverse strand, counting down.
AGGAAGTCGTATGTGCCAGCTATGCCAATCCAGCCTGCGAGGTCACGCGGCTGCATGCCGACCTTTTCCAGCCACTGTTTGTCGGTAGCGAGCATCGCCGCGACATGCCCGCCGGACGAGTGACCCATCAGGAACATATCTCCGGGCGAGCCGCCAAACTCGCCGACTTGGTCGTGCACCCAGCGCACGACGTTCGCCGCGTCGGTAAGGAAGCCCGCCATACCCACGGCAGGCCAAAGCCGGTAGTCCGGGATGACCGCGACAATGCCGTTCTTTGCCAGTGCTTCGCCCATCCAGCGGTTCCACTGGCGCTTGCCCTCCTGCCAGTCACCGCCGAAGAAGTAGACGACCACAGGTGCGTGGTGCGCATTCGGCGGTGCATACACATCCAGCACCAGGTGGTGGGAAGGGTCATAGACCAACCCCGGATGCGCCACCACGCCCTCGCCAGATTGCGTGGCGTTGAGGCCAGCAAAGAACGTGGCGTGGCAGGCCGTCAGGCAGAGCAGGGCGACGGCGAGGATGAAAGGGCGCATCGGCCCATTGTAGGGGCGGCTTCCGTTGACGGCATCGCAAGTTATTACCTATTGTCTCGCCGGTCCTTGGGGGAGACAGGAGAGCGACGTGTCGGGACGATTCGTGCCGTGGGGCTTGTGTATGAGGTGGTCGTGCCGCGCGGTGGCTTTCGCCTTCGCCGCGATCGCGTGTGCCACGCCGGCAAAGGAGCCTAACGGGGCCGACACGTCGGGCACGTGGTACTGGCGCAGCCTGGAGTCGGCGACCAATCGTTGGCACACGGCGCAGGGCGATGGGACGCTTTCATGGCACGGTGCCAGGTTTGACCTGGACCTCCGCGATGGCGCGTCAGGCACCCTCGCTTACCATCTGACGGGTACGCGTTCGGGCAAGCGACTTATCGCGACGGCCGTGGCTCCTGACACCGATCGTCAGGACATTCCCTTGGTCGGCGATATCGAAGGCGATCGCGCGCCGGATTCAACGAATCGCCAGACGATCGTGTTCCGCGGCCCCTATACCGTGCTTGCACTGACGCGCGATAACAGCGCCAAAACGGGTGGTGATGGCGCGTGTCGAGATCCTCGCTTCGACTCCCTCGTGGCCAGGGGCGCGCGCTCCACGCTGGCGACCCGGGAATTCGCCTTGCCAGCGGATGCCTGGAAGCTGGGCGATAACGCTGCGTGTGGCACGGTGATTTTCAGGGTGGGCGCGGAGGGTCGTGCCGAGAACCCACGCGTCGTGGAGAGCTACCCGGAAGAAGCCGCGGCTAAAGCCGCGCTTGAAACGATCCGGGCATTTCGATTTCAGGTGCCCGGGCAAACCGAGCTTGCCCTTCGTTTTCGCATTTATCACCCAGCCACAGAGTAGCGTTGACGGCCGCGCTGCGGACTCAATCGAATAAGCATTCACGGAGACCCATCGAAGTGCAGTACTGAGCGATAGAATGCGCCCATGACCGATATCCGCACGATCCTGCGCACCGCCAGCCACGCCCTGGGCGATCGCCTCGAGGCTGAGCTGCTCCTGGCGCATACCCTTGGCGTGAACCGGGCCTGGTTCTTCGCCCACGCGGATGACGCTCTCCCGGCACCGGACGAAACGCGTTTTGCGGAGTTCGTTGCGCGTCGGGTGAAAGGGGAGCCGGTTGCCTACATCACCGGCCGTCGCGACTTCTGGTCGCTTCCGCTGGAAGTGACGCCCGCGACGCTAATCCCGCGTCCGGAAACCGAGTTGCTGGTTGAGCTGGCACTGGCACGGCTACCCGAGGGCGGACGCCTGCTCGACCTGGGTACAGGCAGCGGAGCCATCGCCCTCGCCATCGCCAAGGAGCGCCCGGATGCCACGGTGCATGCGCTGGACGCCAGCGAAGCGGCACTCGTGGTGGCGCAGCGCAACGCACGCTCGCTTGGCCTGCGCGTCAGCTTCTTCCATGGCGACTGGTTCGCGCCCGTGGCTGGCGAACGCTACGACATCGTGGTGAGCAATCCGCCCTATATTGAAGATACGGACGAACACCTGTCGCTGGGCGACCTGCGTTTCGAGCCAAAGGGCGCTCTTTCATCCGGTGCAGACGGTATGGACGACATTCGCCGAATCGTCACCGCCGCACCAGCCCACCTGTACGAGCAGGGTTGGCTGCTTTTTGAGCACGGTTGGAACCAGGGCGAAGCGTCGCGGGCGTGCTTTGACGTCAATCTGTGGACGAGCATTACGACCACGCCTGACCTTGAGAGTCGGGAGAGGGTGACGGGTGCACGGCGAAGGTCTAATCCCTGAACTTCGGTATTCCGGTTTCTAACCGCAACGATCCAGGTTGGATAGCGCCGTGGGGAAATTAAAAGACCTTCTGGAAGATAACAGTGTGTCCGTGATGGAACGCGCGGGCTCGATTCTTATGGATGACGCTAACCTTATGAAGGCGTTAGCGATCGTCCGCCGATACAACATCATGCCGCTAGGTTTGGAAGGCTTTCACCTGGATGGCGAACGGCTAACGCCAATCATGGAAATGATTGTGGACACCGCTGGCGCACAAAGCGTGCATGAGGCTGTCGATTTCATTCAACATGCTGTGACATCGCAAGGCGACAAGACCCTGCTCTACGAACTCATCGTGGCATAGCCGAAACCCATCGGCGTACGCCGACTCAGCCCGCGCTAGCCACCGGAGTCGCCGCATACTGCGGGAATCGCCCACGAATCGCCGCGCGGATCTGCGGGAGATCCAGCCCCGCCATCGTCAGCACTTCCTCGCGGCTGCCATGCTCGAGGTATTCGTCGGGCAGGCCGAGGTGGAAGATGGGCACGGTGACGCCCTTCGATGCGAGGAACTCGGCAACGCCCGCGCCAGCACCGCCAGCGACCGCGTTGTCTTCGATGGTGACAAAGGCTTCGTGCGTGCGCGCCATCTCGAGAATGAGTTCCTCATCCAGCGGCTTCACGAAACGCATGTTCACCAACGTCGCATCGACCTCGGCGGCGATCACGGCGGCCGGTGCGAGCATGGTGCCGAACGAAAGAATCGCCAGGCCGTGGTGCCCACGACGACGCACTTCGCCCTTGCCGATCGGCAGCGTGTCCAGCCCTTCGGCAATCTTCGCCCCCGGACCGGTGCCGCGCGGATAGCGAATAGCGGCGGGGCCGTTGTAGGCGTAACCCGTGCTCAGCATCATCCGGCATTCGTTTTCATCGGCCGGCGCCATCACCACCATGTTCGGCAGGATGCGCAGGAACGACATGTCGAAGCTGCCGCAATGTGTGGCGCCATCGGGGCCGACGACACCCGCGCGATCGATCGCGTAGGTGACGTCGAGGTTCTGCAGGGCCACGTCGTGGATGGCCTGGTCGTAGGCGCGCTGCAGGAAGGTCGAGTAAATCGCGACGACCGGCTTTGCCCCTTCGACCGCCATGCCGGCGGCAAGCGTCACCGCGTGCTGCTCGGCGATCGCCACGTCGAAGTAACGCTGCGGGTATTCCTTCGAGAAACGCACCAGGCCTGAGCCCTCGCGCATGGCGGGGGTGATGCCGAGCAGGCGTTCATCGGCGGCGGCCTGGTCGCATAGCCAGTCGCTGAAGATGTCGGTGTAGGTCGGCTTGGCCGGCGCGCCCTTTTTCACCACGCCAGCGACCGGATCGAACGGACCCACGGCGTGATATTCGATCTGCGCCTTTTCGGCAGGCTCGTAACCCTTGCCCTTGGTCGTCATGACATGGAGCAGCTGCGGACCCGGCAAGTCCTTGACCAGTTCAAGGGCCTGGACGAGCTGGCCGATGTTGTGGCCATCGATCGGGCCGGTGTAGTGGAAGCCCAGTTCCTCGAATAGCGTGGAGGGTACGAACATGCCCTTGGCATGTTCCTCCCAGCGCTTGAAGAAGCGGCCGAAGAAGGATTCGCGTGGCATGGCCTTCTTGGCCCGCTCGCGCCAGAGGTTGAGCGTGCGGCTGGACATGGCGCGAGCGGCCATCTTGGTCATGGCGCCCACGTTTTCGCTGATCGACATGCCGTTGTCGTTGAGGATCACCAGCATGTTCGGCTCGACATCGCCACCGTGGTTCATGGCCTCGAACGCCATGCCCGCGGTGAACGCGCCATCGCCGATCACGGCCACGACCTTGCGGTGATCGCCGCGGCGCTGCAGGGCGATCGCCATGCCCAGCGCGGCGGAGATCGAGGTGGAGGAGTGGCCGACGCCAAAGGTGTCGTACTCGCTCTCGTCGCGGCGCGGGAAGGGGGCCAGGCCGTCCTTCTTCTTGATCGTGGTGATCCGGTCGCGGCGGCCGGTCAGGATCTTGTGCGGGTAGCACTGGTGGCCCACATCCCAGACCAGGCGGTCTTTCGGCGTTTCGAACACGTGGTGCAAGGCCACGGTGAGCTCGAGCACGCCCAGCCCCGAGCTGAAATGGCCGCCCGACGAGGCCACGGCCTCGATCAGGTAGCGGCGCAGCTCATCGGCGATAGCCGGCAATTCATCCGCCGGGAAGCGGCGGAGATCCTCCGGCGATTCGATCTGCGCCAGATAGGGGTAATGGGAGAGGTCGTTCATCCCCGTATTGTTCGCCCTAGGCGGGGCGGGGGCAAGGGACGGGGTGTGAATCCTTGCGGGCGAAACCCGGGCAAGGTTCAGGCGGGGCGGCGATCCCGGGGCAGGTGGCTGACCAGGAACTCCATCTGGTCGGCCAGGATATTGCGGTTGGAAAGGATCAGGTGTTCGACCCAGCTGGGCCGGTAGGGCACGGCCAGCAGGGGCATGTGGGCCTGCTGCGGGGTCCGGTTGCTCTTGCGCAGGTTGCAGGCCAGACAGGCGCTAACCACGTTCTCCCACTCGTCGGCTCCCTTCTTGGAGAGGGGGACGACGTGGTCTCGGGTGAGCTCGTGGCGGGTGTACTGGTGGCCGCAATACAGGCAGATGTGCCGGTCGCGGGCGAAAAGGGCGGTATTGGTCAGGGCCGGGGCCGGGTCGATCGCGTGGTCGCGGCAGTGGCCGGTGCTGGCCACGATCGGGTGAAGCTCGAGGCTGCTGCGCACGCCGGAGGCCCGGCTGATGCCGCCGCGGACCGTGACGCAGGGATCGCCCAGGGTCCAGGCCACCACCCCGCGCACGTACAGGCAAACCGCGTCCTGCCAGCTGATCCAGTCGAGGATGCGCCCCGAGGCGTCGAGCGAAAGGACCCGGGTGGCGTGCAATGCCGCCACCTTGGGGAGGTCCTCTTGAAGCACTTCCATCGTCATCTAGTCTCGTCCTTCACCTACGCGAAAGAGCGTTCCAGCAAGCCGAACTCCGTGCGGGCCAGGTGCACCGGCCCAGGCCCGCAAGGGGCGTTGACCCGAGCATACCCCACAATTACGACAGAAAAGCATTGCTCCGGTACGGTTCTTGCGGGGCTTTTCCTGTCACCCGCCGCTGATATAGTGGGCGTTCGATTGTGAGCCCGCGGGGTTTGGAAGGGGGGCCGGGGTGGCTTCCCAGGCCTTGCGGGTCCTAGAGGGAATGAAAGTGGCAGAAGTGCTTTTCTACGAGCGTCCGGTTGCGCTCAACCGTACCGCCCACCGCGACCTTCGCCTGAAGGCCGTGAATAACATCCATTTCGCCGCGAAGGCGCACTCCGTGCCGCTTACCGGCGTCGAGTTCGCCCCGGCCGCGCGCGATTTCCCGATCCTGTTCGCTGGCAACAGCATCGAGGACGCGGGCCCGATGGCGCTACTCGGCCTGCGCCAGGGTGAAAACCTGCTGGTCGGCCAGAACGGCTTCTGGGAAACCGGCCTCTACATCCCGGCGTTCGTCCGCCGCTACCCGTTCGTGCTGGCCGAGAAGCCGGCCGGCGCCGAGGGCGACGATTTCACCGTGTTCCTCGATGAGGCTTACGAAGGCTTCAACGAAACCGAAGGCGAGCGCCTCTTCAATGAAGATGGCACCGATGCCCCGGCCCTGACCAATGCCGTGAACTTCCTGGGCGAGTTCCAGGACCACGTCGCCCGCACCCAGTGGTTCATGGGCAAGCTGCGCGAGCATGACCTGCTCGAGCCGCGCACCATCACCCTGCAGAAGGAAGGCCGCGGCATCAACCTCAACGGCCTGTTCGTGATCAACGAAGAGAAGCTGCGCAAGCTGGACGACAAGGTCGCCGGTGAGTTCCTGCGCGAAGGCGCCTTCGGCTGGATCTACGCACACCTGGTGTCGCTGGCCAACATCGACCGCATGGCGGCTCGCCTCGACTCGCGCGAGACCGTGGAAGATGGCGCGAAGGCTAACGCCTGATACGCCAGCGCACGTCGCGAAATGAAAGGCCGCCCACCGGGCGGCCTTTTTTTTGCTCGTGTAGGAGCGCGCTGTTAGCGATGGGTCTTGCCGCAAGCACCCATCCATCGCGCGCAAGCGCGCTCCTACAGGTGCTGTTAGCGAACGGGGCGGGCCATGCGCACCAGGTCGGTGTCGAAGCCGTGTTTTACATAGAGATCGCGGGCGCGTTCGTTGCCGGGGAACACCGCCAGGGTGACGAACTGGCAGCGGTGTTCCTTCGCCCACGTATACGCGTGGTCGAGCAGGAACTTGCCGGCACCGGAGCCTTCGAACTTCTCATGCACCGCGATATCGGAGATATGGCAATTCTCCCGGTGGGTGAAGAAGTCCTTGGTCTTCTGCAGGCGGATGAAGCCCACCGCATGGCCGTCGTCGTTTTCCGCGACGAAGATGTAGCTGTTGGAAGGCTGCTCGTCGAGGTGCTTCACCAGGTCGGTCTCGATGCCTTTCAGGCAATCGGACTTGGTGCGGCCATTGGGCAGCGGGAAGTGGATGAACCGGTGGACCAGGCCAAGGATAAATTCATCATCGTCGCTTTCCGCGAGACGAATCAGGAACGCCGCTGGGTCGCTCATCGTGTAGGGAACCGTGGTTGGCTTGGGAGGTCCGGGCTCGTTCAGTTCTACACCTGAACCGGGGCCGGGAAAAGCCCCATCGCCTCGCTACCTGTAGGAGCGCGCTTGCGCGCGATGGTTGCTTGCCATAAGACCCATCGCGCGCAAGCGCGCTCCTACAAGGGGTTAGAGGATCTCGGGCAGGGTCGCCACGCCGGCGTCGATCGCCGCCTTGTGCAGGTGGATGCGCGGCAGGATGCGGGCGAAGTAGAAATTCGCCGTATCGCGTTTGGCCTGCTTGCCGTCGGCGTTCAACAGGCTGCTGCCCTCGGCCGCCAGCACGCTGCGGGCCAGGAAGTAGGCCAGGGTGATGTACCCGGAGTAGTACAGGTAATCGACCGCGGCCGCGCCCAGTTCTTCCGGGTTGGCCTGGGCCTTGCCAGCAATCTCCAGGGTGAGATCGCCCCAGGCCTTGGCGGCGGTGGCGAGCGGCAGGATGTATCCCTTCACCGCGGCGTCGCCCGCGTTGGCCTGGCAGAACGCGGAGATCTCGCCGAGGAACAGTTTCAGGCCCGCGCCCTGCAACTGGACGATCTTGCGGCCGAGCAGGTCCAGCGCCTGGATCTGCGTGGTGCCTTCGTAAAGGGTGATGATGCGGGCATCGCGGACGAACTGTTCCATGCCGTGCTCGGCGATGAAACCGTGGCCGCCGAAGATCTGCAGGGCCTCCTTTGTGCACTCCTGCGCGGCTTCGGTGAGCAGGCCCTTGGCGATCGGGATCAGGAAGGAGAGCAGCTCGCCAGCCTGTTTGCGCGCCTGCGGATCCGCATCGCGCGATTCGATATCGCTCTGCAGCGCGGCGTAGGCCGCCAGCACACGGCCGCCTTCGACAAAGGCGCGCTGGGTGAGCAGCATGCGGCGCACATCGGGGTGCACGGTCAACGGATCGGCCGGCTTTTCCGGCAACTGCGGGCCAGAAAGCGCGCGCATCTGCAGGCGTTCGCGGGCGTAGTTCAGGCTGTTTTGCAGGGCGCGCTCGGAGACGGCGAGACCCTGGATGCCCACGGCGAGGCGCGCTGCGTTCATCATGGTGAACATCGCCATCAAGCCTTTATGCTCCGGCCCGATCAACCAGCCCTGCGCGCCATCGAAGTTCATGACGCAGGTGGCCGAACCCTTGATGCCCATCTTGTGCTCGATCGCGCCCGCGGCGGCGCCGTTGCGCTCACCCAGCGAACCATCGGCGTTCACCTTGAACTTCGGCACCACCAGCATGGAGATGCCACGGCTGCCTGCTGGCGCGCCCGGCAGGCGGGCAAGCACCAGGTGGATGATGTTCTCGGCGAAATCATGTTCACCGGCGCTGATGAAAATCTTGGTGCCCGTCACACGGTAGCTACCGTCACCATTGGGTTCGGCACGGGTCTTCAGCAAACCGAGATCCGAGCCTGCCTGGGGTTCGGTGAGACACATGGTGCCGGTCCAGCGGCCCTCCACCAGCGGCTTGAGGAAGGTCTCCTGCTGTTCCTTGGTGCCATGGTGCTCGAGCGCATCGGTCGCGCCGTGCGAGAGCAGCGGGTAGATGCCCCAGGCCAGGTTGGCCGAATCGATCATCTCCTTGACCAGTGCGCCGAGCACGGCCGGCAAGGCCTGGCCGCCGAAATTCTCGTGCGCGGTAAGGCCTGCCCAGCCGCCTTCAGCGTACTGGCGGTAGGCTTCCTTGAAGCCTTTCGGCGTGGTCACGGAGGCGGTGGCCTTGTCATACACGCAGCCCTCGGCATCGCCGGAGGCGTTCAGCGGCGCAAGTACCTGCTCGTTGAAGCGGGCCGCCTCGTCCAGCACGGCATCGAACAGTTCGCGGTTGTGGCCTTCGCCACCTTCGAGGCGGCCCAGGATGGCTTCGGCGCCGAGCACATCGTAAAGCGCAAAACGCATGTCATTGAGCGGGGCTTTGTAGATCGTCATGGTGGATCCTGGCGAATGCGGCTGGGGATGGGGTCAGGGCGAGCGGTAGGTATCGGGGATGCCAGGCACCGGCGATAGCCAGCTCTTGCCGTGTACGGGGTAGGTGCTCGGCTTGTCTTCTTTTTCAGGGGTGCCGGTGACACGCCCCTCGATCGCATAGGGCAGGGCGCCCGCGCTGCCCTTGGTGGCGAGCTCGGCGAGGGCTTTCGCCATTTCGGGGGTAGGCAGGATGTCGACGCGGGTTACGTCGGCGGCAAACGAGGGAATGTCCTGGCTGATGTTCGCATCGAGCAGCACGCCGCCCAACTGGCCGACCTGCAAGGTGCCCTGGAAGCGGTCGAACGACATGCCGCCGTAGCTGTTGTTACGCACGCGCAAGGTCAGGTGCCAGGCGCCACCGGGCTTCGCCGTGACTTCCTGCAACGTCACCGCGGGCGGAAAGACGCTCTTCTTGGCGGGGCCGCAGGCGGCCAGGAGGGTAAGGCCGGCAAGCGCGGCCACACGGACAATCGTTAAGCGTCGCATCAAGGTCATTCCCTGGGTATCGGGTGTCGAACACTCGTTCGATGGTAGCGCCGGGCGGCCTGCGTGCGCGAGACGGCGTTTGAAACGCGGTTCCCAAGCGGAGGCCGAGCAGGCATCATCCGGGTTTGCCTTCCATGACGATTATTCTTTTATGACCCGACGCATAGTCGCGCGCCGCTCCCCCATCCACGGCAACGGTGTGTTCGCCGTCGCCCCCATCAAGGCAGGCGAAGACGTCGTCGAATACAAGGGCGATCGCATCACCCACGCGCAGGCTGACAAGAAGTACGGCGATGGTGGTGAAACCGGCCATACCTTCCTGTTCACGCTGAACGATACCTGGATCGTCGACGGCAACAGCCACGGCAATACGGCGCGCTGGATCAATTATGGCTGCGACCCGAACTGCCAGGCAGTGATCGTCGAAGACGTGCCGGGAAAGGATTCGAAGACCGACAAGGTGATGATCGAGGCCATTCGCGATATCGCCCCGGGTGAAGAACTCACCTACGACTACGGCATCACGCTCGACATGCCGCACACCGCACGCCTGAAGAAGATCTGGGCCTGCCGTTGCGGCTCGCCCAAGTGCATCGGCACCATGCTGAAGCCCAAGCGCAAAGCCGCCTGATCTCCTGTAGGAGCGCGCTTGTGCGCGATGGGTGCTCGCCGCAAACCCCATCGCGCGCAAGCGCGCTCCTACAGAAATCCGACTTGTCCGGCCGGGTGGTGCTGGTCTAGTCCTCTTCGGCCTTAGGCTTCCAGACCTCGACCAGTTTCTTCTGCACGCCGGGCGGAACCGTGTCGTAGTGGCTGAAGTCCATCGCGTAGCGGCCCTGGCCACCCGTCATCGCTTTTAGCTGGGTGGGGAAGTCCGCCAGTTCAGCCAGCGGCACCCGCGCCCGGATCAGTGTCTCCCCGCCGCGCAAGGTCTCCGTGCCCATGATCTGCGCACGCCGTGAGGCAAGTCCACCGGTCACATCGCCGACCGCCGGGTTGGGGATCGAGACTTCCAGGTCGACGACCGGCTCCAGCACGACGGGCCGAGCTCGCGATACCGCATCCAGGAACGCCTTGCGGCCCGCGCTGATAAAAGCCACCTCCTTCGAATCGACCGGATGGTGCTTGCCGTCGTACACACTGACGCGCACATCCTGCATCGGGTAGCCCGCCACCGCGCCCGTATCCATCGCCTGGCGGATGCCTTTCTCGATCGCCGGCATGAACTGGTTCGGGATCGTGCCGCCCTTGGTTTCATCGACGAAGACAAAGCCAGTCCCGCGATCCAGCGGTTCCACGCGCAGGAATACTTCGCCGAACTGGCCAGCCCCGCCGGTCTGCTTCTTGTGCCGGTGATGGCCATCGGATTTGCCGCCGATAGTTTCACGGTAGGCGATGCGCGGTGGGTGGGTCAGCACTTCCACGTCGTAGCGGGTCTTCATCCGCTCCAGCATCAGCTTCAGGTGCAGGTCGGAAAGCCCGCGGATCACGGTCTGGTTGACCTCCGCATGGTGCTCCACGACGAAGCACGGGTCTTCTTCTGCCAGGCGGGCGAGCGCGTTGGCCAGCTTCTGTTCCTGGCCCTTGTGCGCCGGCTCCACGGCCAGGCCGAACATGGGTGAGGGGAACGGGCAGGGCTGCAGGTGGATGCGGCCTGCATCGGCGGCATCGTGCAGCACGGCATCGAAATGGATGTCGTCCACTTTCGCCACCGCGACGATATCGCCCGGCAACGCCTCATCCACTTCCACGTGATCCTTGCCTTTCAGGCGGAACAGGTGGGCCACCTTGAATGGCTTGCGCCCGTCATCCACCAGCAGCTGCGAATCCTTGCGCACCGTGCCTTGCCACACGCGAAACACGCCGAGTTTGCCGACGAAGGGATCATTGACGATCTTGAACACATCGGCGACCACGTGTTTACCTGCGTCGGCCGCGATATCGAAGTGGATGCCCTGGTCATCCTGGAATGGCGGTGGATTGGCCTCGCTGGGGCAGGGCAGGATGCGTTCGATCAGTTCGAGCAGCTCATTCACGCCAACGCCATCGCGCGCGCTGGTGAAGACGATGGGTACGAGGTGACCATCACGCAGACAGTGCTCGAGCGCATCATGCAGCTCAGCGGCGGTGAGGGACTCCTCGCCTTTGTCGAGATAATGCTCCATCACCGCATCGTCGATCTCGACCACCTGGTCGATCAGTTGCTGGTGCGCGTCGCCGGGTGAGGAGAAGTCACTTTCGCCCGCTTTCTGGAAGAAGGCGTCACGCACGGCGTGCCCCTGTGACGCGGGCAGGTTCACCGGCAGGCATTCGCTGCCGAACTCCGTGCGCAGGTCGTCGACCAGGGCGGCCAGGTCTACGCCTTCCGCGTCAATGCGATTGACGATCAGCAGGCGCGCCAGGCCGCGCTCCTTCGCGTGCGCCATCATGCTGCGCGTGCCGTGTTCGATGCCGTTCGCGGCGTTGACCACGATCGCGACGGTATCGGTCGCGGCAAGCGCCGCCAGCGCCGGCCCGCGGAAATCCGCGTAGCCCGGGGTATCGACGAGGTGTATTCGAAAACCGTTGCGCTCGATCGAGGCGATCGACGCATCGATGGAATGGCCCCGTGCGCGTTCCATGGGGTCGTTATCTGAAACGGTACTGCCCTTTTCCACGCTGCCCATGCTGTTGAGCGCGCCGCCGGCGTGGAGCATGGCTTCAAACAAGGTGGTCTTGCCGGCCCCGGCATGGCCGGCAAGTGACAGACTGCGGATGCGTTCCGTGGATGGCGACACGATGCGACCCTCCGTTAAGGATGGCGGTCCCCCCGTCCTTCCAAGCCTTCTCCGATCGGGGCGAGGAATCAAGGGGGGGTGGGAATCTTCTTTCGGGGGTGGTGTCTGTAGGCGCAGGCTTAAGGTGCGGTCATCCAGCCGCGCTAAGCTGTATGGCTTTCTCCATGGCCCGGACCGGGAACCCCCTCTAGCGTGCAATACCCAGGCAAGGCGCCCCCGCCCTACGTTGATTCGCACCGGCTTCCGCCGGAGGCGACGCGCCGCCATGGGTTGCACCCGATCGACCCGGCCACGATCACGGCCTTGCGCGCCATTCGCTACCGTAAGCCACCGCGCGACCGTGTACGCGCCACGCTGGGGATCGCGGGCACGCTGATCCTGCATATCCTCATCATCCTGCTGGTGAAGTACGAGATGCAGCCGCGCCCGCTGATCGGGTATGCGCGGCCGGACGACAAGGACGATGTGCTTGAGGTCCGCTTCATCGAGCCCGCCGCCCCCCCGCCGCCGCAGGCCAACGTGCCGCCTCCGCCGCCGGTCAGCGAGCCGCCACCGAAGGTGCGCTCGCCCGAGGCCACACGGCCGGAGCCGCCGAAGCCGAAGGAGCCGCCGAAGGACGCGACGCCTGCCGAAAACGAGGTTCCGCCCGCTGCGGCACCCGCGCCACAACTGTTCGGCAAGGATGGCCAGGTCCACCTTGCACAGCCCACGGCCGCGCCAGCGACGACACAGGCTGATTTCGTGGCACGTAAACCCACCGACTCGGCGGGCGTTATGACTCGCAAGGGCTCGGTGACCTACACGGAAACCCGCTTTGAAAAGGACTGGGCACCGCGCGACGAAAACGTGCTCAATGGCGGCATCCGCAAGGCGATGGAAGCCACGACGCTGAAGAAGCAAGTCAACGTCGGTGGCACGCGGATCAACTGCGCCACGGTGTTCTTCGTGCTGCCCGTGGGCTGCCGTGGCGAGGATCCGCCGAAGCCGCCGCCGAAGTCCGCCGACGGGCGCCTGAACATGGCGCCATCGCATCCGCTTGCCGATGGCCCCGATGTGGTCCCGCCGCCGAGCGAGGCCGAATGCATCGCCGCCTTCCGCGCCGACAAACCGTTGCCGCAAGGTTGCCCGAGCGATGTGCCGTTGAAGGCCATCGATCTCGAAAAAGCCGAGCAGGATCGCCGCAGTAAGTAGGAGCCCGCCCTGTGGGCGACGCCGTTCGCCGGGAAGCCTGAGCTCGTGATTGTGCGGCGCACGCGCAGCATGGACACTACCGCCCAATGCCTACCCATTACACACCGGACAGCGAGCCCGAGGCCGCCGAGCCGTCGTTGCCCATGTCGCCGCGCGAAGCGGCGATGCACGCGCTCGTCTATCGCCGCCAGCTGCGCCAGAAGCCGAGCCCGAGCGCGCGGCGTATTGCCGGTTGGGTCGGTACGCTGCTTATCCACCTGCTGTTCCTGTTTGGCATGATCCTGGGCCCGGCGTACGACATCCTGCCGCCGCCCCCGGAACCCGATAACCCCGAAGCGCTACAGGTCCGGCTGATCGATAAGCCACCCGCGCCGGTGCCGCCCGTGCGCGGCACGCCTTCGAAGGCGCCGGTGGCGAAGGCAAAGCGAACGACCAGCAAGGCGGTGGCCAGCCGTGCCTCGCGTGGATCGCACGCGGCTGCCGTGGCATCGGCAGACAAGGCGTTGCCGGCGATCGCGGTACCCGTCGCGCCACCGCCGCAGGTCAAGCCGGATGTGAAGCTCACCGCGCCGCCGCCGAGCGTGCAGGCCGTGGCAGAGAAGCCGCTGGTCCAGCCCACCGCGCCGCCCCCGCAACCCGATCTGCAGAAGGTGCCGTTGCCCACCCCGGCACCGCCGGACCTGGCCGTCGATACGCCCAAGCCTCAGGTCGTGCCACCGCGCTTCCAGCCGGAACCGGTGCGCAAGGCACAAGCCGAGGGCACGACGGCGATGCCTCCACCCGCATCGCTGTCGCTGCCGCCGATCCCGGCATCGCAGCCAGCGGTCACGCCGACACCGCCACAGATCACGGCGGAGAAGACGACGCCGGTGCCGACCACGTCGATGACGCTGGCGAGCGTGCCGCGTCCAGAAGTGCAGGAATCGTCCGCCCCGCCGACGCCGCAGGACACGCCGCTGCCCGCGATCGCGCAGGAACCGACCGCACCGCCCGCGCCACAGGTCACGGCCGATATGCCTCGCCCGGTGCCACCCAAGGTCGCGGTGGAAACCGTGCGCGCCCCGGCCGTGCAGGCGGAAGCGGAACTCGAGGCCGTGCCTTTGCCGGATGCCACGGCCAGGCCGAGCCTCTCCGCCCCCGTCGCTGACGTCGCGCGGCCCAGCGTGCAGGCACCGGCCGTCACCCCGGGCGATATCGCCGCGGGCGAAGCCACGGCGCAAGCACAGAACGAGCAGGGCAGGGCCACCAGCGACACCAGCGCAGCGGCGAAGGAAGGCGCCTCAGGTGCGCCTTCGGCCGCGGGCGACACCACGGCCGCGAATGCGGGAACCAACACACCGGGCGCCACCGCTGATACGGGCAAGCCCGGTGCGGCGAAGGGCGTTGACGAAGGTGAGCGGGTGACCGGCGCGAACGGCACATCGCAGCGTGCCGACGGCGTGGAAGGCGGGCAGGGCGACAAGACGGGTCAGGTAGGCGCGTACGTGGAGCTGAAACCGCGTGGCAATGTCACGCCACAGAATGGCGCGCATGTGCACATCGATTACAAAGCCACGCGCTTTGACGGCGCATGGACCCCGAAGGGCGAAAGCTCGGTCGATACGGCCCTGCGCCACGGTGTGGAAGCGACCACGGTGAAGTTCACCGTTCCGCTGCCGCGCGGCGTGCGGATCAACTGCACGGCGGGCCCGGGTAGCTCCGGCGGCGCGATGAAACAGGCGATTTCGCTATTCACCCTGGGCTGTGGCGGCGATCCGCCGCCGAAGCCTTCAGAGCCCGACAAGCTGGTGAAGAACCAGACCCTGGCCTCGAAACCGCTGGCCGACAACCTGCCGCCTGCGAACGCAAGCACGGTCGCCGCTGCAGGCCAGCCGCTCGACAACACCGCGTTCTGCACCACCGCCCGCGTCGCAGGCGGCCCACTACCGCCCGGCTGTGAGCCCACGATCAAAATCAACGTACAGGCCGCGCCCCAAGCCAACGGTTCATGGGTCCCCGCGAGCGACCAGTTCAAATAAGAAACCCCCTGTAGGAGCGCGCTTGCGCGCGACGCCCTCAGCGAATCTCCGTCCCCGCCGCCATGTCATGCAGCCCCCGCCGCCGCGCATCGAACAGACTCGGCAGCAAAATCACCGCCCAACCCGCCAGCGGCGCCAAAAGCGCCACCCGCAACGACGTCACGCTGTAAAGCATCAGCAGCAGCACTGGCAAACCAGCAACCACGAGCCGGATAAGGCCGCGCTTCAAATCCACGGCACCGCCATCGCGCGCCACCACGCGGATCTTCCACGGCCGCATGCCCAGCGTCTGCCCGCCACGCATCCACGAAAACAGGAAATAGGCGCCGACGACGACGCCTTGCAGCGGCTGGTACCACCACGCAACCACGTGGCCCTTGTCATCGGCCACATGCCCCCCGGTCACCATCTGCGCGATAAGCCCGACCACCATCACGATGGCGACCACAGCCAGCGCGTCATAAACAATCGCCGCAAAACGGCGCCAGGCAGGGGCGGGTAGGGGCATCGTACTCATGCGGGCTCGCAGTGTGGTCTCGCCGCATTATGGGGTATTCGCGGCCGAACAACGGGTTGCGTTGCAGCGTGCCGCAATTCGCTGACGATTTCCCGCGACGTCCTGTGCGCGTCGGCATACGCTGCGAATCAACGTCGATCGAGGAGGCAGTCCATGGCACTGGAGCTAAGCACTACGCGTTCGCGGGTTAAGCCGTCACCCGTCACGGTCAAGAGTCCGCTCTGCGACCTTATCGCGGCACTCGCGGACACAGAAAACGCCTTTGGTGAGTTCCGCTTGTTCCGCGATGCGGCCGATGAACGCGTGAGCATGTTGTTGCCGGGCCTTCCCAAGGAGCTGGTCGATGCGGTGAAGAGCAGCATGGCGGCTATGGATGAAGCGGCCGAGCGCCTGCAGAAGGTGGCGGTGGTGGCACGCAGGGGGAAACTCGCGCAGCCGGAGGCCGACAAGCTTTCCGCCGCGCTTGAGTTCCAGGTGGCTTACGTGTGGGCGGCATTCGTCACCAGCGTGGATGAGTACCTTGCCGTGGATGGCGGCGCCACGCGACGGGCCGCCAGCACCTAGCGTATTTGGATGCGCTGGTTTGGCCATGCGACCATCGGCGCATGGCAGATACGACTGAACTCCCCGCCGAAGATGCGCGCCTGATCGATCGCTTCATCGAGCGCGTGTGGTCGGAAGATGGCCTCGCCGATCGCACGCTCGAGGCGTACCGGCGCGACCTGGCGCAGCTTTCCCGCTGGCTGGAAACACGCGGCCATGGCCTTGCGACGGCCACGCGCGAGGATCTTTCCGCCTACCACGGCAGCCAGCCGGTCTCCGTGCCCAGCATGGCGCGTCGCCAATCGGCGTTCCGCCGCTTCTACGCGCACCTGGCGCGCGACGAAGGCCAGCGCGAAGACCCGACACTGCTGATGCAACGGCCGAAGATGCCGCGCGGGCTGCCCAAGGCCTTGGCTGAACGCGAGATCGAGGCGCTGATCGTCGCGCCTGACACGGGTACGCCCCTGGGCCTGCGTGACCGCGCCATGCTCGAATTGATGTACTCCTCAGGCCTGCGCGTATCGGAATTGGTCGACCTGCCGCTCGCCGGGCTGAATACCCGCCAGGGCGTGCTGCGGGTCACCGGCAAGGGCGGCAAGGATCGCCTCGTGCCCGTCGGCGAAGAGGCTCTGAACCACGTCGAGCGCTACATGGCCGAGGCCCGGCCCCTGCTGGCCAAAGGCCATGGCCAGCCGCTCGCGCTATTCCTGTCCAACCGCGGCAGTGCCATGAGCCGCCAGCAGTTCTGGACCCTGGTGAAGCGCTACGCCATGCAGGTCGGTATCCCGGGCAAGCGCGTCTCACCGCATGTGCTACGGCACTCCTTCGCTACCCATTTGCTCAACCATGGCGCGGACCTGCGCGCCTTGCAGATGTTGCTCGGGCATAGTGCGCTGAGCACCACCCAGATCTATACCCTGGTGGCGAAGGAAGGCCTGAAGCGCCTTCACGCGCAGCATCACCCCCGCGGATAACCGGCCGTGCCACAATCGGGGGAACCGTTCGCGCGCCACGCGTTCCAAGGCAGGGCTCGCGGAATCCCCCGGTACCCCATGGAGCCTTACCCGATGTTCAAGAGAATCCTCCCGGCCCTCCTCGCCGGCGTGTTTGCCATGACCGCCGCTGCCGCCGATGACACCAAGGCCGTGCGCGCCGCCGTCGAAGGCCTTGGCCCCGGTATCAAGGTCGATAGCATCCAGCCGTCGCCGATGCCCGGCTTCTATCAGGTGGTGGCCTCGGGCCGCATGGTTTACGTCACGGCCGATGGTCGTTACATGCTCAATGGCAACCTCATCGACCTGAAGAGCCAGACGGATCTCTCCGCCGCCAGCTGGGCGGCGACGCGCAAGGCCGAATTGGCCAAGGTGCCGGCCTCGCAACGCCTGATCTACTCGCCGGCGAACCCCAAGCACACCGTTACCGTGTTCACCGACGTGGATTGCGGCTTCTGCCGCCAGCTGCACGCGCATATCGATGAGTTCAACAAGCAGGGCATCGCGGTGGAATATGTGTTCTGGCCGCGCGAGGGCATCAAGACCACCGGTGGCAATGACACCCCGTCGTATACCAAGGCTGTGTCGGTCTGGTGCGCGTCGGATCGCAAGAACGCGTTCAATGAGGCGATGAAGGGCGGCTCGGTGAAGGCGGCCAGCTGCACCAATCCGGTGAAAGACGAGTTCGAGCTGGGCGAGCGCCTGGGCGTGAACGGTACCCCGACCGTGGTGACGGAAAGCGGCGACGTGGTCGGCGGTTACCTGACCCCGGACCAGCTCCTCAAGGCGGTGAACGCCCCGGCGGGTACGGTGGGCAAGGGCGGCTGAGGTTGTCGTACGCCCGATCGCGCGCAAGCGCGCTCCTACCACAGCGGCCCGGTAGGAGCGCGCTTGCGCGCGATCAGGCCGGCCTCACGCCCCACCCGGATGCTGTCCCGCAACATCATGTAGAATAGGCGTTTTCCTCCAGCGCCTATTCCCCCCGCATGATCGCACTCGACGGGCAGAGCGCCCTCTCGCCGTTTCGCCTTGAACGCCTGAATGCCCGCCTCGATGCCCTGCATCGCGGCACGCGTGTGCAGGCCTGCTGGTTCATCTACCTGCTGGATGCCGACCGCGTGCCCGAAGGTGCGCTGCGTCAGCGTCTGCTGGCGGTGCTCGAAGCGAAGGATGCCGCGCCCGAGCCGGCAAGCCTGTGGGTAGTGCCGCGGCTAGGCACGATTTCGCCGTGGTCGAGCAAGGCGACCGACATCCTGCATGGCGCCGGCTTCGATGTGCGCCGGGTCGAGCGTGGACTGGCCTGGCAGGTGGCGGGCCTGCCTGCGGT
>NZ_DASYCB010000058.1:0-73759 GCF_036500425.1 Luteibacter sp. | reverse complement strand
CGCTTGCGCGCGATGGGGCTTCCCGCAAGCCCCATCGCGCGCAAGCGCGCTCCTACAGGGCGTTTAGCCGGTAATGGCTACGGATTCGGAGACGGCGATGTCGCGGGCGACGCCACGGCCTAGCGAGGAAATGGATACTTCGCGCGCGCCGAGCACGTCGAACCCGACAAGGCGCCGACGCTGGAAGCTCAGCACGCGTGCCCGGCAGGCACGGAGCCACTCGCGGTCGGGTGCGCGACGCTGCGGTGCGTCGATCGGTGTGGCGCCGGCGAACAGGCCATCCCAGGCGAGGTAGTCGGTGTCCGGGAGCAGATAGATGCGTGCGAGCGTATCCCCCTCCCCGCTCACGCAATCGAGCCACTCGCGCGGCCCCTCGGCCGTGATGGCACAGGTCAAGCCGACGAAGTGCGTAGACATCAAGGGTGCGAGCTCGGCGTTTTCCACCAGGCAACCGGCGGGCGGGACAGCGTTCGCGGGGCAGCCCGTGGGCCGCGGCGCGAGGTACAGCACGCCACCAAGCTGGCCAAGGCCTTCGACCAGCGTACGCGGAGGCACCGCGAGCCAGCGAGTGGTGGAGCCGTTACGGGCGCGCGACTGCACGCCGAAGGATGCGAGCCAACCGAACATGGGGCGTCTCCCGGTGACGACCTGGAAAGAGATGCCTGGCTGGCGGAGAGGGGAGGCCCGCGTGGCTTGGCGTCGGGGAGATGGAACCAGGGTTACTTGGTGAGGATGAGCTTGTCGTTGCGCGTGAGGCGCAAGTGGTACTCAGCGCCCTGGTGCTCGATCACGAGCTCGCGAGAACCATCGAGGAGGTTCTTGCTTTCGATGCGGCGGGTGGCCGTGGTGACCGCACGCAACGGGACGACCTTATCGCGGCCGGCGGCTTCGGTCAGGGGAAGGCTTCTCATCAACATGGCTAACTCTCCGCAAGTGAGGGTGCGGAGTTGATGATAATGATTCTCAATTACGAGTCAAGCGTTTTGTAGCGTGTCGTGGGCGTCAGGCGGCTTCCTGCATCTCGACCAGGGTAGCTTCGATACCTTCGAGATCGGGGATCACCGCGGTGTCGTCGCGCACCAGCACGTGGGCACGGACGCCGAATGGCAGGTCGTGGCCATCGTGGGTGGGCAGCAGGAGCTCGGCATTGAGGGTGGTCAGGCGCGGGAAGCCGTGGGTAAGCACCGCGATATACGGCATGTCTGCGCGGTTGCCGATGGCCTTGAGCACGGCGACGCGGGCCGCCTGCGGCGGTGCGTCCTCGGCGAGTTTCGCCACATGGTCGAAGCTGACCAGCGGAATGTGCCAGCCACGCCACTCGATGCGGCCGGCCAGCCACGCCGGGGCGTCGGCCACGGGTTCGACGCCGGCTAGCGTGATCACTTCAGCCACGGCTGCGTTGGGCAGCAGCAGGCGCACGCCGCCACTGGGAATCAGGACGCAACGGATCTCGCGCGGTAACGGCTCGCTCATGGGAATTCCTCGTTCAATTTCCTGGCCAGCGCGGCGACATCGCCCGCATAACCGGCCACACGCTCCTCGCGGATGCCCGTGACCATCTGGCCGCGCTCGTCCTCCGGCGCGATCGTCTGCACCCAGACCCGGCCGCCGCCGTCATAAACCGCTTGCGCGCCGGCAACCGCATCGTTGCCACGGCCAGCGAACACGATCGCCAGGGCGTCGGCACCGAAGCCGCCTGCCAGCGTGCTGAAAATCCCGTCGATGGACGGGCCGGTCGCGTTGACGGCGCTGCCGTCGTCGCGGACGGTAACGCTGCCATCACGGCGGATCTGAACGTGTGCGCCGCGCGGGACAACAAGCACCTCGCCGTGGCTGGTCGGCACGCCGTCGGCGGCCACGCGGCCGCGGCCCAGGCGCTGGGCAAACGCTGCCGTGTCGTCTGCGTGGTGCGCCACGACGAGCACGGTGGCTGGCAAGCGGCCCGGCATGGCGGCCAGGAACAGGCGGATGGCATCTTCGCTATCAGCCGCACCGGCTAGCGCAACCACGCGACGTACCGCGCGGGTGCTGGTCTCCAGGATCATCTCGTGGCTGAACTTGCCATCGGTGCTAGGCGCGATGGCTTCCTCCAACGACACGAGTTCCAGCTTGAGGCCGCTCTCGATCGCGACGCTGCCGTCGTCGACGATATCGTGCGCGAGGTATTCGGCCGCGCTCATGGTTTCAATGCCGAACTCGGACGCATCCGGGCGCAGCGCAGCTTCCGGAACGATCGTGTCGTGATCGATCAGGTCCCATTCGGGCACCGGTGGCGCGACATAATCCGTGGTCCGCGAGGTGATCTCGAGAGTCGGCATGTCGTTCCGCGTGGCATCAGCGACCAGTTCATCAGACGGCGCGAGGCTGAACTGGCTGGCATCGAATTCGCTTTCGACGGCGGCCGTGGGTAGCGGGCTGTCGTCGACGACTTCGAAACCGGAGAGATCGAGCGAAGCGAGATCGGTGAGTTCGAGCGGCATGGACGGCAGATCGTCGATCCCATCCGAACCCTTTACGCCATCCGCGCCCGACTCGGCCAGCACCGCTTCGAGTTCGGCGGCGAGATCTTCGGGAGCGACGCCCTGCCCCTCGTCGAACGATTCGGTAAGCGGCATGGAAAATTCGAGTTCATCGACGGCATCGACCGGTGTCGGTGCGTCGACCACATCGACCTCAGCCATGGGCGTTTCGGCATAACCGTGCACACCCGTGATAGAGAGGTCCTCCGTTAACGGCTCGGCAAGCAACTCCTCGGCGGGAGCCGGCTCGCTGGCGATCGCTGCGACGCGCGGTTCGATCGCGCGGGAATCGTCCGGGCGCGGCGGGTCAAGCGGCATGCCGCCCACCAGCTTCGCCGCCAGGTGACGTGCCCAGCGGGCCCGGTCCCAGCCTTCGAGGTTGCGGCTCGCATCGGCGTCATTAAACACCAGGCGCGGATGGCCGCCTTCGACGGTCTCGTACAGCCTGTCCAGATCGGAGTCGCTGGGTTCATCCAGGTCCACGACGACCACGTCGGCTGACGAGCCGACGAGTTCCGCGGGAGCAAACGCCTTCAGGTCGGACTCGTAGACGATCCGCGCGCCCTGCGCGACGAGGGCGTCGCGCAGGTGGGCCGAGAGACCCGCGTCATCGAAGAGCAGCGCGACGGACGGCTCGCGTTCAACCATGGGTTACTCCGAGCACGTCGTTGATCTGCACGACCAGGTCGTTCTCCTGGTAGGGCTTGCCAATGTAGCGGTCCACGCCGATATCGAAGGCGCGCTGGCGGTGCTTATCACCGGTGCGCGATGTGATCATGATGATCGGCACGCCGGCCAGGCGCTCGTCAGCTTTCATAGCCGTAGCGAGTTCGTAGCCATCCATGCGCGGCATCTCGATATCGAGCAGCATCAGGTCGGGCACGCGCTCGTTGAGCTTCTCGAGCGCATCCACACCATCCTTCGCAGTCATCACTTCGAACTCGTGGCGCTCCAGCACGCGGCCGGTCACCTTACGCATGGTGATCGAATCATCGACCACCATCACCAGCGGCTTGACGCGCACTTCATCCTGCTTGCGCGGGGCATGCGGGATGGCCGCCTCGGCTTCGAACGCGCGGCGGGCGACGCCATGGCGCACGAGCGGGGCGAGATCGAGAATCATGAGCAGCGAACCGTCACCCATGATCGTGGCGCCCAGGATGCCCGGGACCGAGCTGACCTGCGGACCGACCGGCTTGACCACGATTTCGCGCGAACCGAGCACGGCATCCACGCGGATGGCGGCACGCAGGTCACCCGAACGGGCCAACAGGAGCGGGATGTCACCTTCATCCGGCGAACCGATGACGTGCACGCCGAGCAACTGCGGCAGGTCGTGGATCGCGTAATCCTCACCGGCGTATTCGAACAGCGGATCAACGTCCGCCATGCGGTGCGCGAGCTCGTTCGGTTCGACCTTGGCCACGCCGTGCACCGAGGTCATCGGGATGGCGAAGTTGGTTTCACCGATGCGGACGATCAGAGCCTGGGTCACCGCGAGCGTGAACGGCAGGCGCATGACGAAGGTCGTGCCCGTGCCGCGCTGCGATTCGATGGCGAGGGTGCCACCGAGCTGCTTGATCTCGTTGGCGACCACGTCCATGCCGACGCCACGCCCTGCCACCTGGGTGATCTTCTCCGCGGTGGAGAAGCCCGGCACCTGGGTCAGCTGATAGATCTGGTCGTCCGAGACACGTGCATCGGGGCGCAGCAAGCCGCGCTCGATCGCCTTCTCGCGGATCGCGTCACGATCCATGCCCGCGCCATCGTCGGAAAGACGCACCACGACCTCGGTGGCTTCACGCGCCACCTGGATGCGTACCGTGCCTTCAGCGTTCTTGCCTGCCGCTTCGCGTGCGCTGGGCGCCTCGATGCCGTGGGCCACCGCGTTACGCAGCATGTGCTCGAACGGCGCCTTGATGCGGTCGAGCATGTTGCGGTCCATTTCGCCGTTGGCGCCCTCCACCACCAGCTGCGCGCGCTTGCCAACATCGGAGGCGGCCTGGCGTAGCGTACGGCGAAGGTTCGGCACCATCGCATCGAACGGCAACATGCGCGTCTGCATCAAGCCTTCCTGAAGCTCCGCGTTGACCTTCTGCTGCTGCAACAGCAGCGTTTCGGTCTGGCGTGTCAGGTCGTCCATCATTGTCTGCAACGACACGAGATCGGATACCGACTCGGCGAGCGCACGCGAGTACTGCTGGAGCTGCGAGAAGCGATCGAGTTCGAGCGGATCGAACGTCGCCGACGCGGTGTCGCGGTTTTCCTGGTGGTAACGCGCGATGATCTGCGTTTCGGTTTCGATCTCAAGCATGCGCAGCTGGCTGCGCAGGCGGCTGACCGTCTGTTCGTGTTCGGTAAGCGTCGAACGGAAGCTGGCGGTCTGCTGTTCCAGGCGAGAACGGTAGATCGACACTTCGCCGGCATGGTTCACCAGCGTGTCGAGCATGTCGGCGCGGACACGGATCTGTTCCTGCGACGCGCGCTGGAGCTCCTCCTCCTCCATTTCCGGGAGCAGGTCGGGCAAGGCGCGGTCGAGGACCGGGATCGGCTCGGGCTGCGCGACCGTCGGCTGCCAGGGCTCTGGCTGCGTCGCGGCTTCGCGCTCTTCGCGGTAGTTCTCGGCGGTGAGCGTATCCGGCGCGATCGGAGCACCCGCGAGGCGGGCGAACGGTTCGATGTCGGCTTCACTCAGCGCGATCGGCTGATGCCTTGCGATCGCCAGGATCATCCGATGCAGGCGGTCGAAACCGTTCTCCATGGCCTCGATCGCGGGGCCGTCGCTTTCGCGCTGGCCACCGGCGACGGCGTCGAGCAGAGCTTCCATCGCATGGGCGAAATCGCCCACGGTGGCGAGGCCCGCCATGCGTGCACTGCCCTTCAGCGTATGCAGGTCGCGCTGCAGGGCGGCCACATGCTCGCCCTGCTGCGGCTCCGCGCGCCAGCCGGCGAGCGAGGCATCGGCGTGGTCGAGGATTTCGCGGCCTTCTTCCACGAACACTTCGAGCAGGTCTGGGTCGATATCGGCGTACGGCGAGAGCTCCGGTACGAGTGCCGGGGCTTCGTCTTCGACCGCTTCGTGCACGGGCTCGGCGAGGGGTTCGTGGGACTGGTCTTCGATGGTGACCGGTGCTTCGATCGCCTCGGGGTCGGTGGTCGCTTCGGTTTCCGGGGTTGCGGCCTCGAGATCGCGCGCAAGAAGCGCTCCTACAAGGGCGTCGTCGGCATCGAGCGATGCGATAACCGATTCTTCTTCGAGGATGCCGTCGTCGGTGTGCAGCACGTCGCCGTCGTGGGACATCGGCTGCGGCAGGTCCGTCTCGGGTTCGGTCTCGACGGACGGCGCTTCGTCGAGCGACGCCTGCGCTTCAGCGTCGGCTTCGCCGACGAGGGCGCGCCACGCGGCGTCTTCGTTCGGATCGTAGGTGGTGATCGGCGTGACGTCGATGGCCGGCGGCTCGACCGAGAAGCCTTCCAGCGAAGCCATCAGCTCCGCGGTCAGGTCATGCTCGCTATCGACCAGCTCGATCGGGTTCAGCTCGACGTTCCCGTGCTCGGCCGGAGCCGACCCGGTATCGGTGGCGTCGGTGATGACGGCTGCGTCGAATGCCTCGTCGTGGTGCGGTTCGTCCAGCGATGCGACGAACGGTTCCGCCACCGGCTCGTCAGCCTGGGGCGGCTCGCCCTGTGCCGGCGTAGCGGCATCCACCGCAGCACCCTCCAGCGCGGCGAGTTCGCCGGCCAGCATGGCTTCCAGCTCGGCCTCGAGCGACAGCGTCGGCGCCTGGCCTGCCACGAAGTCGTCATGGGCGTGTGTCGCCGCCTCCGCGGCGTCGCTGGCCAGGTGAGCTTCCGCTTCACGCACATCGGCGTCGAACCGGTCATCTTCGTGGATGAAGGCTTCGAGTTCGGCTTCGTCCAGAGCAGAAAGCGGCTCGGCATCGACGGGGGCGTCGAGCGCCACGTCGTGGTGCGCCGGTGCCTCTGCAACCGGCGATTCCACCGGCTGCTCGTCTTCGAGCGGGAGCGGATCGGGCTCGTAGAGGATATGAGCGACGGTGGCTTCCGGCTGTTCGTCGCGGAGAGCGACGATTTGCGCGGCGAGCGCCGACACATCGGGCACGCGCGGGTCTTCGGTATCGAAGAGGCCCATCACGTGATCGACGAGGTCGGCCGCATCGGTCAGCGCGTCGACACCTGCTGCACGCAGCGGCACGCCGCTCGCGCGGACGCGCTTGATTAGCCCTTCCAGCGGTGCCAGCACCTGGATCAGCACGGGGATATCGACCATGCCGATGGCACCGTGCAGGGTATGCACGGCGCGCAGCAAGCCGTCGTCCACCGGCAGGTCGCCGTCACCGGCGCGCGCAAGATTGGCGCGGATCACGTTGAGGTACTGAGCGACTTCCGTGCGCAGGATATCGAGCAGCACGGCGTCGACCGGCGGTAGCGGCGGGGCCGCATACACCGGCTCATCAACCGGCAACGGCTCGGGTTCGGCCGGCGTGGCGTGGCCATAGCCGGCGAACGCAGCGGTAGGCACGGCGGCGATGGTGTCGCGCAGAACGCGACGCTTCACCTTGGTACGCACCTTCTGCACCGCGTTGCGGGCGACGTCCTCGACGAAGGCCATGTCGCCAAGGGCGAGACGATCGGCGGTTTCCATGATCGCCGCGATAGGCGCCGTGACATGGGTATCGCCTTCCAGCGCTGCCTTCAGCTGCGGCAGCGCCTCGACGGCATGGCCGACCAGCGCCTGCACGCCTTCGTGCGGTGCGATCGAGCCATCGAGGACGCGATTGAGCGTGTTCTCCACCTTCCAGGCGAATTCGCCCAGCAGGCGGGCACCGACCAGGCGGCCGGAACCCTTCAACGTGTGGAACGAGCGGCGAACGAGGATAAGCGCATCCGGTCGCTCTGGATCGGGCAACCATGCGGCAAGTGCCTTGCGCAGGTTATCGATCTCTTCCTGGGTCTCTTCGAGGAAGATTTCGCGGATTTCGTCATCGATGCCATCGACGGTGATCTGGAAGCCGGCGAAGTCGGACACACCGGCATCGCCACCCACTTCCTGCTCGATTTCTTCTTCGATCTCGACCCATTCGTCGTCGGCGCGCGCCGGCGCGGCGGCCACTGCATCAACGACTGGCGCGGCGGCTTCCGCGACGGCCGGTGGCTCGTCGACGAGATCGAACGTGTCGGCGAAGCTGGACACGGTGTCACCCGCATCTTCACTGCTCGACGGCACGGCGATGTGCTCGACAGCACTGGCTTCGATCTCACCCAGTGCCTCGCTACCCAGGCCTTCGGCCGCGGCATCGACAGGCACGGGCCAGTAACCCAGCTCAGCCAGGCTCTGCTGGGTGACGTCGAGGATATGGTCCAGGCCACCACGGTGTTCGCGCGCAGCCTCCAGGTAGTACTCGAGTGCGGCGACCGCGTCGGCCAGGCGATCCATCTGCGCGCCATTGGGCACGCGACGGTCACCGAGCAGTTCGCGGTGGATGAACAGGCCGATGCCATCGGCCAGTTCGCCCGGGCGCGGCGCGCCCAGCATCTGCATGG
Organism: Luteibacter sp.; assembly: GCF_036500425.1. Taxonomy (GTDB): domain Bacteria; phylum Pseudomonadota; class Gammaproteobacteria; order Xanthomonadales; family Rhodanobacteraceae; genus Luteibacter. The sequence goes on along the minus strand of NZ_DASYCB010000058.1, from coordinate 65,675 downwards.
CACCGCCGATCTCGGCCATCAACTCCGGGGTACCGACGAGCTGGTCGTGGTTCCACTGCGACTCGACGAACGCGACGATGGCATCCTTTACTTTCGAGGTGTTCGCGGTGGCCTCGCGCATCAGCGCGGTAAGGATGTGGCGGGCCTCGCTGCGCGGCAGCGGCGACGGGCCGCTCTCGGACATCGGGGTATCGCCTTCGGCACCGAGGCGCTCGATATGGTCGTCCAGCGATGCTTCGACGTAGAGCAGTGCACCGGCGACATCGAGCAAGGATTCTTCATCAGGCGCACGCGAACCCGCGGCGATCTCCCCAAGGATCCTGCGCTGTTCCCCGACGACACGGCGCGGCACGCCAAGGGCAAGCATGCCCAGCGTATCGCCCACGCGGTCGAGCACATCGGCCTGCGGGCCAAGCTGGCCCGGATCGCCGTCGGGACGGCGCAGGAACAGGTCAAGCGATTCCTTCACGCGAAGCAGGTCTTCCTTGATCGCAGCCGACACCGTATCGAGGAGCGCACGGTTGTGGCCCGACATGGAACCACGTGCGTGCTCGACTTCCGCCGCGCGCGGCAGCAGGCCGTCCAGGCGGTAGGCCTGGCGCAGCTCGTCGATGCGCTCGCTGCCCGGCTTGGCCTGGGCGACGTAATAAAGGAGTTTACGGGCGAGTTCATCCGAATCCCCCGTGAGCATGGCTTCTTCGCCGCCATCCACGAGTTCGCGGATCGAACGGTCGACGCGGCCGATCAGCTGGCGCACGTCCTTTTCATGGGCGCGCAGCACGCCGCGCTCCAGGCCTTCCAGCACGCCTGCGGCGATCCACCACAGGCGGCGGCCGGCAATGGTGTAACAACGCGCAGCGATGCTATCCAGCGTGGCGCGCATGCCGAGCAACTGGCGCTCGTTACCCTGGCCGCGGAACCACGCCAGCAGCTGTTGCTGGAAGCGCGCACGCAGTTCGGGCAGCTCACGACGGTGTGCCTCGGCGACGGCCGGATCGGCCGCGCCCGGTGCACCCAACGGGAGCGCGGTATCGAGATTGGGTGTGAACAGCGCGGATTCATCCAGCGACTGTTCGCCACGGCTCGCACGCAGGTCATTGAGCAGCGGCAACAGCACGATGGGCACATCGCGGTGGCCGCTCTGCAGGCGCTCGAGGTAATCGGGCATCTGCATCATGCCGCGCATCAGCGCGGCGTAGGCTTCATCGCGGTTGGCCACGCGATCGCTGATCAGCGCCGCGACCAACTGCTCCATTTCGCCCACGACCATGGCCGCGCCATACAGCTCGACCATGCGCAACGTGCCGTGGACCTGGTGGAGGTCCGCGGCACAGGTGTGCATGACGTAGGTGTCGCGGGAATCCTCGACGTACGACTCGAGCGCCTGGCGTGCCTTGGACAAGGCGTCATCGAGCTCCGCCTTGACCCAGTGCAGCGTGGTGAAATCGGTATGGTCTTGAAGTCTCACTGCATCAGCCCGGCAGCTTGAAGTTCGCGACGGACAGGCGCAGGTCGTTCGCGAGCTGGGCCAGGTTTCCGATCGACTCGGCCGTCTGGCTGGCGCCCAGCGACGTCTGCGAGGTGATCTCCTGGATGACATTCATCGTTGCAGACGTATCCGTCGCCGCGGCCGACTGCTGGCGTGCTGCCGCGGAGATGTTCTGAATCAGCGCCGAGAGGTCGTTCGACACGCGTTCGATATCGCCCAGTGCCGTACCGGCATCCTCGGCGAGACGGGCACCGGCCACCACTTCCGCGGTGGTCTGTTCCATCGAGCTCACGGCTTCGTTGGTATCGGACTGAATCGCCTGGACCAGCGTTTCAATTCGCTTGGTCGCGCTCGCGGAGCGTTCCGCGAGGCGCTGCACTTCGTCCGCCACCACCGCGAAGCCGCGACCGGCTTCACCGGCCGAGGCCGCCTGGATGGCCGCGTTAAGCGCCAGGATGTTGGTCTGCTCGGCAATGTCGTTGATCAGTTCCACGATCGAGCCGATCTCCTGCGAGGACTCACCCAGGCGCTTGATGCGCTTGGAGGTCTCCTGGATCTGGTCACGAATCGAGTCCATGCCCTGGATCGTCTCGCGCACCACTTCCGCGCCGCGCGATGCGATCTGCACCGAGCGCTGCGCCACGTCGGCTGATTCGGCCGAATCCTTCGACACCGTATCCATCGAGGTGGCGATCTGGTTAATGGCGGAGGTCGCGGAGGTGATCTGCTGCGCCTGCTGTTCGGCCGCATCGGCCAGGTGCATGGCGGTGGCCTGGGTTTCCTGGGCGGCCGCGGACACGCGCACGGCGGTCTCGTTAATGGTGGTCACGAGATTGCGCATCTCGTCCACCGCGGAGTTCATAGCGTCAGCGATGGCGCCCGTGATGTCCTCGGTCACCGTGGCCTTGATGGTCAGGTCGCCTTCGGCGAGCGTACCCATCTCGTCCAGCAGTCGCATAATCGCGGTCTGGTTACGCTGGTTCAGCTCACTGGTGGTCTCCAGGCGACGGCGCTGGTCGCGGACCAGGCTGAAGACGAGGACCAGGGCGAAAGCCACCGTGGCGATCGCGCCGAGCAAGCCGGCCCACACGTTCGGGAACAGGCGGGTCAGCGGCAGCTTGGCGATCTGGTCGGCGGACTCGTTCGCGCGCAGGAGCACGGTCTGCGAATCCAGCGAGGCCTGGTTACCGGCGCGCTTCACGTCCTGCAGGTTCGGCGAGGCGCTGACGAGCTGGCTCACCGGGTCGACCAGGTCGCCCCAGGAGGTCTGCATGTCGGCCAGGATCTTGTGCGCGTTGGCATCGCCAATGGCGCGAACACCGCCATCCGGGTTGCCTTCGAGCAGGCCCTTCAGCACCGAACCGTAGAGCTGCGCATCGCGGGACAGGCCGTCTGCAGCCGACTGGGCACCGTCACCACCCTGCAGGATCTCCTGCACGCGGCGGATCATACGGTCAGCCATCAGCATCCAGCGGGCGATGGTGAAGGTCTGCTCTACCGAGGCGTTCTTCTGCTGGACGATGTTGAGCACTTCGTCCGTGCGGGCGTTCAACAGCGGCATCTGCTTGGAGAACAGGTCAGCGCGTTCGCCCGAGGCGAGCACCAGCTGCTTGTTCGACAGGATCTTGCCGATGTCGGCGTCCAACTGGTGCCAGGCGTTGGCCAGCGCGCCGATGGCGCGACCGGTGCCACCCGCCTGCTGCTGGTAGGCCGGCATGCCGGTCTTTTCATCGCCTGCCACCAGGCGCTGGACTGCCGAGTCGATGGTGTTGCGGGTGACCGCCAGTTCATTGAATGAATCGCGGTTGCCATCCGAGGCTTCGAGCGCGTACTTCGCGGTCTGCTGCGAAAGCACCTGCACCTGCGTCGTCAGCGCGATCGCTTCGCGGTCTTCGCCGTTCTTGCTGTTCAGCAGCCAGAAGTCGACCGATGCCAGGCCAATGGATAGAAGCAGGAACACGATAACCATCGTGTAGCCACCTTCCCGGCCTGCGCCCCCTGTTGTCGTGCTCATATCCACCTCACCCAAACAAAACCCGGTGACCGAGGCTTCTGGCAGCCCCCGGCAGACGAGCGGCCCTGCAACAGAGCCACCCCCTCATTCCTGTCGCGGTACCGGCGAGCCGGCCCCGCTTATCCTGTGCGGGGCGGCCATCCGGCCGTCCCGTCCCCCTTACTGGGCGCCCTTAGAGCGCCGCCTGCCGGAAATCCGGCGCACGAACCAATCGGTTCATGCTGAACAACCCGAACGATTGCTCGCCGAGCTCGATGTTCTCTGTCACGAAACGCGCCAGGCGCGGATCGAGTTCGTCGACACCGGTACCGCGCTGGTCTTCATCCATGGTGCGCTGGCCGAACACTTCATCGACCAGCAGGCCGACGGTGCCGCCGTGCTGGCGCACCAGCAGCAAACGCATACGCTCCGACGACGGTGTACGTTCATCGAAAAGAAAACGGCCCAGGTCGATCGCCGGGACCAGGTTGCCGCGCACGTTCGCTACGCCCATCAGCCACGGCTGGGTGCCGGGTACGTTGGTGAGCGCCGGCACGGCCAGCAGTTCGTTGATTTCGTCGATGCCGCTCACGAAGGCACGGCGGCCGACGCGAAAGCCAATGCCACGCCACAGGCCGAGGTTTTCGACCCGCTCGGGCGTGCCAGCCGAATGCGCCAGGCACGCGCGCTCGTAGTGGGCGAGCAGTTCAAAGGGCGTCAGTGCCGCATTCTCGCTCATGGCGTGCCCTTCTTAATTCTGCTTCGGCAAAAGATCGGCGATGGTCGAGAGCAGTTCCTTCTCGTTCACCGGCTTGGTGATGAAGGCCTTCGCGCCCTGGCGCAGCCCCCACACGCGGTCGGTTTCCATCGATTTGGTGGTAATCATCACGACCGGCACGTCCGCCGTGGCCGGGTCGCGGCTCAGCGTACGGGTGGCCTGGAAGCCATTCATGCCCGGCATGATCACGTCCATGATCACCAGGTCAGGTTTGCTCGCGCGGATACGGTCGATGCCAGCCTCGGCATTGTCGACGCTGGAAACGGAAAAGCCCGCCTTCTCGAGCAGCGTGGTGAACACGCGAACGTCGGTGGGCGAGTCGTCAATGATGAGGATATTTGCCACACGTCCCCCTGGACGCTTACGGAATGGGTAAGTCAGCCGGCCGTCGCATAGCGATGGATCGCGCCGAGGAGCTCGTCGCGGGTGAACGGCTTCGTCAGGTACTGCTCCGCGCCCACGATGCGGCCGCGCGCCTTGTCGAACAGGCCATCCTTCGAGGACAGCATGATCACCGGCGTGCCGCGAAACTGGGCGTTGTTCTTGATCAGCGCACAGGTCTGGTAGCCATCGAGCCGCGGCATCATGATGTCGACGAAGATGATGTTCGGCTTCTGGTCCGAGATCTTGGATAGCGCCTCGAAGCCATCGACGGCGGTAAGCACGTCGCAGCCTTCCTTCTTCAACAGGGTTTCTGCCGTACGGCGGATGGTTTTCGAGTCATCGATGACCAAGACCCGCAAGCCGGCCAGGTCCGTACCGCGTCCGTTGTCGTTCACTACGCCCCCGTCACACGAAAAAACTGCAAGTCCCGGCAAGAGGATAGCCCCATTGTGGCAGGGTATCCGTGCGCCAGGTCGTAAAGCCCGGCACCCCCGGGTGCCGGTCACCGCTCTTCGGCGGCCCGTGCCACGCTGTTTAATGGGTGGCCGGGTATTCCGTCAAGATGAATTGTTCCTAAAGGGACAACGCCTTGTGAAATCATCGGCACCGCTCCACTAAACTTGACACCTTTCCCGATCGCCCAGGCCCCCACCATGCCGCTCTCCGTCGCCGTCCTGATGGACCCGATCCGCGCCATCAAGATCGCCAAGGATTCCACCTTCGCCATGCTGCTGGAGGCCCAGCGCCGGGGCCACGCCCTCTTCTACATGGAGGAAGGCGACCTCGAGCTACGCGCAGACGAGGCCTGGGCCCGCCTGCGCCCGCTCGCCGTGAAGGACGACCCGACCGGCTGGTTCACCCTGGGTGAGCCGACCTGGCGCCCGCTGGCCGGGATGGATATCGTGCTGGCCCGCAAGGATCCGCCCGTGGACGAGCAGTTCATCTACGACACCATGGTGCTCGAGGCGGCCCAGCGGGCCGGCGTCAAGGTCGTCAACGACCCGCGCAGCCTGCGCGACTGCAACGAAAAGCTGTTCGCCCTGCAATTCCCCCAGTGCATCTCCCCGACCCTGGTCTCGCGCGACCGCAACCAGCTGAAGGCCTTCGTGGCCGAGCATGGCGAAGCGGTGCTGAAGCCGCTGGACGGTATGGGCGGGCGCGGGATCTTCCGGGTCAAGGCCGGCGACAGCAACCTGAACTCGATGCTGGAGACCCTGCTGGACGGGGGTCACCACTTCACCATCGCCCAGAAATACATCCCCGAGATCACCGCCGGGGACAAGCGCATCCTCCTGGTCGATGGCGAGCCGGTGCCGTATGCCCTGGCCCGGATCCCCCAGGGCGATGAATTCCGCGGCAACCTGGCCGCTGGCGGTCGTGGCGAGGGTGTGCCGCTGTCGGAGCGGGATCGCTGGATCGCTGCCCAGGTCGGCCCCGAGCTGGTCCGCCGCGGGCTGCGTTTTGTTGGCCTCGACGTGATCGGTGATTACCTGACCGAGATCAACGTCACATCTCCGACCTGCATCCGCGAGCTGGATGCCCAGTTCGGGATTAACATCGCCGGGCTGATGTTCGACGCGATCGAGGCCCGATGACGACCCGTACCACCGGCGCCGACCTGATCGGCGCGACCTTGCTGTTTTCGCTGCTGCTGCACGGCGTCGTCATCCTCGGCGTCACGTTCCAGGCCGAAAAGCCCGCCCCCAGCGTCCCGACGCTGGATGTCACGCTCGTGGACGTTGCTAACCAGGAACAGCCGGACAAGGCTGACTTCCTGGCCCAGGCCAGCAACGCGGGCGGTGGTGACCGTGACAAGGCCGCGCGCCCCTCCGAGCCGGTGAGCGGCCCACTACCTACCCGCAATACGGGCCTGGCGCCGCAGGTCGAAGAAGCCCAGGCCCCGTCGCCGCGCGAGGCAACCCCCGACCAGGTGCTGACCACGGCCGGCCAGACCGGCTTTCACGTGGATACCACCCAGCAGCAGACCGAGCAGAAGGAACACCCACTGCCCCCTTCCGACAAGGACGTGGAGCGGAAGCTTGAGATGGCGAAGCTGGCCGCTGAAGTGCGCGACCAGTCCGAGGCCTATGCGAAGCGCCCGAAGAAGAAATTCATCTCCTCGAACACGCGTGAGTATGTCTACGCCGCCTACATGAAGGGCTGGGTCAACCGCGTGGAACGGGTGGGCAACCTCAACTACCCGGACGAATCGCGCCGCAAGGGTGTCTACGGCGATCTGGTGCTTACCGTCTGCCTCAACCGCGATGGTTCGATCAAGAGCATCGACGTAATCAAGAGCTCGGGCCATAAGCTCCTCGACGATGCCGCACAACGCATCGTGCGCCTGTCAGCCCCGTTCCCCGCCTTGCCGAAGGACACCAAGGAAAAGGTGGATGAGCTGTACATCACCCGCACCTGGCAGTTCTTGCCAGGGAATGTCCTTCGGAATTATTGAGCGGCTTCAACGCTTCGTTGGCTGATCGCGCGCAAGCGCGCTCCTACACGGCCTGCGCAGGTCTTGTGTAGGAGCGTGCTCGCACGCGATTCACGTTGCGGCACCGCCGATCACGCGCAAGCGACGGGGAGTACTACGGCTTGGGCAGGAGCTGGTCGGCTTCGCTGACGTAGGCTTTCTCCGCCTTGCGGTCCCACACGCAGAGTTCACGCCCGGGGGCGTTCTTCATGTGCTTCTGCGGGTAACGCCCTGCCAGTACCAGCGCGGTGACGGGCACGCGGTCGTCATACTTAATGAGGCCACCCACCGGCTTCACATCCCTCAGGCCGCTGGCGGCGACGCATGCGCGGGTTACCCTTTGGTCATAGTCCTTCCAGGCAGAGGATGTCGAAGCCTGCGCCGCAAGCACGCCGCAGGCCGCGAAGGCGCACACAAAACCCTTAACAAACATCATCTTCGGCATAACTTGCCTCCATGTGAACCGGCGCACACGGTACGCGCCCGGCTCTGAACAATTCCGCACGATCATCGCCCGCTGCGGATACAATAAAACCATGAGTACCGCTAACACCTTCGCCGGCCAGTTCCTTATCGCGATGCCATCCATCGCGGAGCCGCCGTTCGCACGTGGCGTGGCCTTCGTCTGCCAGCATGGCGAAGACGGTGCCGTGGGCCTGCTCATCAACCAGATGTCCGAATACCGCCTTGGCGATGTGCTGGCGCAAATGAAATTGCCTTGCGAGGATCCCGAGATCGCGGATCACGCGGTCCTGATCGGGGGCCCGGTACAGCAGGAGCGGGGCTTCGTATTGCACCGCGAGCACGGCCATTGGGATTCCAGCTATCGCATCGATGAGGAATGGTCTGTCACCACGTCGCGCGACATTCTCGTCGCGATGGCCCGTGGCGATGGCCCGCGCCGCGCCGTTGTCACGCTCGGTTACGCCGGGTGGGAAGCCGGCCAGCTCGAGCAGGAAGTCATGGAAAACGCGTGGCTCAATAGCGAAGCGGACGAACGTATCATTTTCGAGACGCCGATCGAAGAGCGCTGGTTCGCGGCGACACGCAAGATGGGCGTACGCGATCCGTCGCAGCTCACCGGCTACGCCGGGCACGCCTGATCCATGAGCTGCCTGTTCGGTTTTGATGTCGGCACGAAGGTGGTCGGGGTCGCCGTCGGTAATCGCCTGACCGGCACCGCCCGCGCGCTGGCTGCACTGCCTGTCCGTGATGGCCAGCCCGACTGGCAGGCACTCGACCATCTCCGCCGCGAGTGGCTTCCCGCCGAGCTGGTGGTCGGCCTGCCGCTGGATAACGAGGGCAAGGAACAACCGATGACGCGCACCGCGCGCCGGTTCGCCGAAAAGCTTACCGAACGCTACGGCATTGCCGTGGCGTTCGCCGATGAACGCATGAGTTCCCAGGAAGCCGCCCGGCGTTTCGCCGCGGCGCGCGCCGCGGGCACCCGCAAGCGTTCAGACGCCAGATCGATCGACGCCGAGGCTGCCGCTGTCATCCTCGAGTCTTACCTGCTGCAAGCGTAAAATCGCACGCTATCCACTTGTTCAGCCTTGAGGACGTCATGTCAAACCGCCTGCGCCACCTGACCACCCTCGAGAACCTGCCGCGCGAGACCATCGAGCGCCTGCTCGACAAGGCCATCCACTTACGCGACCAGTCCGCACACGGCACGCGCAAGCTCGATATCCTCACCGGCCGCACCGTGCTCAACCTGTTCTTCGAGCCGTCCACGCGCACCCGCACCTCGTTCGAGCTGGCCGCACGCCGCATGGGCGCGGATGTGATCAATTTCGACCTGGGGCACTCGTCGACCAGCAAGGGGGAGGAGCTGTTCGATACCCTGCATACGCTTGAGGCGATGCACCTGGATGCGATCATCGTCCGCCACAAGATCTCGGGTACACCCGACGAACTGGTGAAGCACGCGATGAGCGGCGTTGCCGTGGTGAACGCTGGCGATGGAAACCGCGCACACCCTACGCAGGGTCTGCTCGATGCGCTCACCATCCGCAACCACCACCCCGATTTTCGCAAGCTGAAGGTGGCGATCTGCGGTGATGTCCGTCATTCGCGCGTCGCCCGTTCCGATGTGCATGTGCTGACGGCCATGGGCGCGAAGGATGTCCGCATCGTTGGCCCGGCACGCCTTCTTCCGGCCGAGGGTGAGCTCAAGGGCGTCACGTTGCACGAAGATTTTGATGCGGCGATCGAGGGCGTCGACGCCGTGATCATGCTGCGCCTTCAGAAAGAACGCATGGCATCCACCGACCTTCCGGATGAAGCGGCGTACTTCGAACGCTATGGCCTGGATACGAAACGCCTGGCGCGTGCTGCCAAGGGTGCCCTCGTGATGCATCCCGGCCCGATCAACCGCGGCATCGAAATCGCCCCGGAGGTCGCCGACGGCGCCCAGTCGCGCATCCTCGAGCAGGTCGGCAACGGTGTCTTCGTGCGTATGGCCGTGCTATGCGAGGTGATGGGGCGGTGAAGAACATGCCGGGCCGCGCCACGCCGCGGGTTCCGGCATAATGGCGGTTCCAAGGGATCAAACAACGGGATACAGAATGCGACCGACGAAGCGACTCCTCGCGCTCGGCGTCGCCAGCGTGCTGCTGGCGGCCTGCGGCCACAAGGACAAGGATGCCCCGCTGGCTTTCGTGCCGGCTGATACGCCGTACGTCGTGGCCAGCCTCGACAAGCTGGACGACGATACGTACGAGGCGGTGCTCGCCCAGCTCAACACCGAGGCCCCGGGCCAGGTCGCCCAGCTGAAGTCCTACGCCGAAGAGTTCGAGGCGAAGGGCAATGCCGACGCCGCTCGCCTTCTGCGCGCGCTGGTCGCCGAGCTCGACGGCAAGAATGCCGAAACGGTACTCAAGAACGTCGGCGTCGACCTGAAGACGGGTTCGGCCATATATGGCGTGGGCCTGAGCCCCGTCGCCCGCGCCGCGCTGGCCGATCCGGCGGCGTGGAACGCCTTTGTAGGCCGCCTTGAAACCGCCTACGGCAAGAAGCTCGATACCGCCGACGCCGGTGGCCAGGCCTACCGTCATGTCGCCCTGGGTGATACTGGCACGCAGCTGATCATCGCGACCGTGGGCAAGGATGCGGTCGCCGCACTGCTCCCGGCCGACGCCGGCCAGCCGCTCATCCGCCAGGCCCTGGGCGCCGATCGTCCGGAAAAGAACCTGCAGGATGATGGTCGCCTCGCCGACCTGGCAAAGGATAAGGGCTACAAGAATTACGTCGTCGGCCAGGTGGATCTCACCCGCCTGCTGCCGCTTGTCGCCGCCGGCAAGGATCCGCTCTTTGCGACTTTCCTGAAGCACCAGTCGCAGAAGACCGGCGAACCCGCTCCGCAGATCCCGGCCAGCTGCCAGGAAGAAGCGACTCGGGTCGCCGCCCGCGTGCCGTCCTTCAGCTTTGGCTACACCAAGCTTGATCTGCACCATGTGGAGCAGCGCGTGGACGTGGCGATGGCCAGCGACATCACCAGCGCCTTCTCCGGCCTGAAGGTGGAACTGCCGGGCCTCGGCAGCGATGCGACCGGTCCGTTCGATGCCAGCATCGCACTGCCGGTTGAGCAACTGCGCACGTTCTTCACCGCGCAGTCGGAAGCCGTGGCGGCCAAGCCGTTCGCCTGCCCGGCGTTCGCCAGCCTCAACGACAGCTTCGCGAAGATGGGCTCGACCATGCAGCAGGCGGCGATTCCGCCGTTCGGCGACATCCGCGGCGTGCGCCTGATCATCGACTCGTACAAGCCGGGCGCACCGGGTGCTGTGATTCCGCAGATCAACGGTCGCATCGTGTTGGCGACGCGTAACCCGGCGGGCCTGCTGGCGATGAGCCAGGCCGTGCTGGGTGGCGAGTTCAAGCTGGCTGCTGATGGCAAGCCGGCTCCGCTGCCGGCCAACCTGACCCAGTCGCTGGGCATGCCGGCCTGGGCTGCCATGAACGGCCAGGCGATCGCGATTGGCCTGGGCGCGGGCGAGGACAATAAGCTGGATGACGTGCTGATGGGCAGCACCGGCGATGCCGGCCGCTTGAGCCGCCTGCATCTCAATGGCGATATGTACCGCACGTGGGTGGATGTGATGTCGGAGAAGGCCCAGGCGTATGCCTCGGCCATGGCTGAAGCCGCGACCGCGGACGGCGCCCCGGCTGACCAGGCGTCGGACACGGCGACGGCGCAGCGTTCGAAGGCGCAGTTCGAGGCGATGAAGGCGCAGGCCGCACGCGTCGTGCAGGTCAGCGGCGAGGCGCACATGGATGAGAAGGGCCTCGTGATCTCCGGCGCGGTCGAGTACAAGTAAGCCGTTCTGCGGGTTACCTGGATGACAGATGGGGACGCTTCGGCGTCCCCATTTTTTTGCTTCGCGCATTTCCGAGCGGCGCTACATCACGCATTGTGAAGACCACCTCCGCAAAGCTGAACCATCCACTTTTCCGCGCACGAATCGTTCACGGATGCGCTGGTGTTATGGCCACCGCGACAACGGCAGCCCAGCGCGTGGCGCCGGTCGCCGCCCCACCATAGATGCCAAACCAAGGAGTTCCCCATGAACAACGCCAACATTCGCAAGGCCCTGTTTGCTGCCGCCCTTGTTGCCGGTCTCGGCGCGGCGCCGTTCGCCCAGGTATATGCCCAGGACTCCGCGGCCGCCGCCTCAAAGGGTGATAACCAGACGGTCGCCGGCAAGGCCGACGATACGTGGATCACCACCAAGGTGAAGTCGGAGTTCGCTGCCAACAAGAGCGTCAAGGCGACCGATATCTCGGTAAGCACGACCGAAGGCGTCGTGACCCTGACGGGTACGGTTGCTACCGCTAAGGAAAAGAGCCACGCCGAAGCGATCGCCAAGAAAATCAAGGGCGTGAAGAGCGTGGATGCCAGCGGCGTGACCGTATCGGCCGCTGCCGCTGACAAGTAAGTTGCTTCGCAGCTAGACGAAAAAAGGGAGCCTCTGGCTCCCTTTTTTCGTCATTTGCAGGAGCGCGCTTGCGCGCGATGGAACTTGCGGCGAGCACCCATCGCGCGCAAGCGCGCTCCTACAGGAGACGCGCGTTAACGCGACGCGTGTTAGCGGTGAAGCATCCCGCCGAACGTGTTTTTGTCGTTGGCCTTGTCGATCTCGACGCCTTCCAGGCCCTGCGACAAGGTGTGCGCGTCGCCGCCCTGGGCGAGTTTGATGCGCAGGCGTACTTCGTTGGAGCTATCGGCATGACGAAGTGCGTCTTCGTATGAGATTTCGCCTGCGTGGTACAGCTCGACCAGGCTCTGGTCGAAGGTGCGCATGCCGAGCTGGTTCGAGTCGCGCATCAGTTCCTTGAGCTTGTGGACCTCACCCTGGCGGATGTAGTCCTGTGCGAGCGGGGTACCAAGCAGCACTTCGATCGCCACGCGACGGGCCTTGCCATCGGGCGTGGGGATGAGCTGCTGGGCCACGATGCCCTTCAGGTTCAGCGAAAGATCCATGAGCAACGCACCACGGCGATCTTCCGGGAAGAAGTGAAGGATGCGATCCAGAGCCTGGTTGGCGTTGTTCGCATGCAGCGTACACAGGCACAAGTGGCCCGTCTCGGAGAAGTTGATGGCATGTTCCATCGTCTCGCGGGTACGCACTTCGCCGATCATGATCACATCCGGCGCCTGGCGCAGGGTGTTCTTCAGCGCGTTTTCCCAGTTATCGGTATCGATGCCGAGCTCACGCTGGGTGACGATGCAGCCCTCGTGGCGGTGCACGTACTCGATCGGGTCTTCGATCGTGATGATGTGACCCGTGGAATTCTGGTTGCGGTAGCCGATCATCGAGGCGAGCGACGTGGACTTACCGGTACCGGTACCGCCGACGAAGATGATGATGCCGCGCTTGGTCATCGCCAGTTGCTTGATGATCGGCGGAAGATTCAGTTCTTCCGGCGTCGGGATCTTCGACTCGATGCGGCGCAGGACCATGCCGACGCAGTTGCGCTGGTAGAAGCACGACACACGGAAACGGCCCACGCCCGATGCGCTGATGGCGAACTGGCACTCATGGGTCTTTTCGAACTCTTCGCGCTGTGCAGGCGTCATGACATTGAGCACCATGTCGCGCGACTGCTGCGCCGACAGGGGGCTCTGGGTGATGGGCACGATACGGCCCTGCACCTTCATGGAGGGTGCGACGCCGGCGGTGATGAACAGGTCGGACGCCTGCTTATGCACCATCAGCTTAAGAAAGGAGGTGAAATCGAACTCGCTCATGGCCTGGATCCCCGTTGCCGGGATGGGCCGGCACCCTTGGGCGGATCATATACCTGCCCGGTTACGGATGCAGAGACGGTAGTCACACCGGTGTCGCGCGCAAGCGCGCTCCTACAGGGGCGGCCCTGGGACGGGCGCCCCGGCGGGGGAACCGCCGCTTAGCGGAAGCCTTCCTTGTTCTTGGCGTACATCATGCCTTCCTGGCGGGTGATCAGGCCGCGCTTGACCAGGTCGAGCAGGTTCTGGTCGAGCGTCTGCATGCCGTACTGCTGGCCGGTCTGGATGGCGGAATACATCTGGGCCACCTTGTCCTCGCGGATCAGGTTACGGATGGCCGGGATGCCCACCATGATTTCGTGGGCCGCCAGGCGGCCGCCGCCGACCTTCTTCAGCAGCGACTGGGAGATCACCGCGCGCAGCGATTCCGAGAGCATCGAGCGGACCATCGGCTTTTCGCCCGCCGGGAACACGTCGATAATGCGATCGATGGTCTTGGCAGCCGATGAGGTATGCAACGTGCCGAACACGAGATGGCCGGTTTCCGCGGCGGTCAGCGCCAGGCGGATGGTCTCGAGATCGCGAAGCTCGCCGACCAGGATGTAATCGGGATCTTCGCGGAGCGCCGAACGCAGCGCCTCGTTGAAGCCGTGGGTATCGCGATGGACCTCGCGCTGGTTCACCAGGCACTTCTGCGAGGTGTGGACGAATTCGATCGGATCCTCGACCGTGAGCAGATGGCCGTATTCGTTCTTGTTGATGTGATCGACCATGGCCGCGAGGGTCGTGGACTTGCCCGAACCCGTGGGGCCGGTGACCAGGACCAGGCCCTGCGGCTGCTCGATCAGCTCGCGGAAAATCTTCGGCGCACCCAGGTCTTCCAGGGTAAGCACTTCCGATGGAATGGTACGGAAGACGCCGCCGGCTCCGCGGTTGTGGTTGAAGGCGTTGACGCGGAAACGGGCCAGGCCGGGAATCTCGAACGAGAAGTCGACCTCAAGGAATTCTTCGTAGTCACGGCGCTGCTTGTCCGACATGATGTCGTAGATCAGCGAGTGCACCTGCTTGTGCTCGAGGGGCGGGATGTTGATCCGTCGAACGTCACCGTCCACGCGGATCATGGGCGGCAGGCCTGCGGAAAGGTGCAGGTCGGAGGCCTTGTTCTTCACGGAGAAGGCAAGGAGTTCGGCGATATCCATTAGGGTCCCCTTTCTTTGTGGGCCAAAGGTAACCACCCCCGGGGGTCGGCGCAAGGCGGCGCACCATATATGCTTCGCAGGTATGTGAAAGACGTCGCGAACGGAGCGAAAACCCCCATGAACCGGATCGCCTTCATCGGTGGTGGCAACATGGCCACGGCCCTGGTCGCCGGGCTGGTCCGCCACGGCGCCCAGCCCGGCGGGATCGCCGTAGCCGAGCCACGTGCCGAGGCCTTGCAGGAACTGGCGCGCCAGTACGGCGTAGCCACGTATACGGATAACGCCGCCGCAGCCGAGGGGGCGAGCCTGCTCGTGCTTGCGGTCAAACCGCAGATGCTGGCTGAGGTATGCCGGGGCCTGCGTACGGTGGTCCAGCAGTACCGCCCCATGGTCATATCCATCGCCGCGGGCATCCGCATCGCCCAGATCGAGCGCTGGCTGGATGCCGCCCTGCCGGTGGTCCGTTGCATGCCGAATACCCCGGCCATGTTCGGCGCGGGCGCCACGGGCCTCTTCGCCAATCCCCGGGTCAGTGCCCCACAACGGGCTGAGGCCCAGCACGTCCTGGATGCCGCCGGCCTGACCGTCTGGGTACCCGACGAGGACCAGCTCGATATCGTTACCGCCCTGTCTGGTTCCGGGCCGGCCTACTTCTTCCTTCTGGTCGAAGCGCTCGAGAACGCCGCCGTCGCCCAAGGCCTCTCCCGCGAGACGGCACGGGCATTGGCCGCGCAGACCGCGCTTGGCGCAGGCCGCATGCTGGTGGAAAGCGGCGACACCGCCGCCATCCTGCGCAAGAACGTCACCTCACCCAATGGCACCACCCAGGCCGCCCTGGAGAGTTTCCAGGCTGACCACTTCCCCGCCATCGTGGCGCGCGCGGTCGATGCCGCCCGCCGCCGCGGCGTGGAACTCTCCGAACACATGGAAACGAACTCGTGACTTACCTGACCAATGCGGGCGGCCTGCTGCTCAACATCGTCTTTGGCGCCCTCGTCGCCCTCTTCGTGCTGCGCCTGCTCGCGGAAGCCAACCGGGCCGACTTCAACAACCCGATCTGCCAGTTCCTGTATCGCTTCACCAACCCGGTGGTGGCTCCGCTGCGCAAGGCGCTGCCCAGCGTCCGCCGGATCAACCTGGCTGCGGTGGTTATCGCCCTGCTGATCGAATGCGTGAAGGTCGTGTTCATCGTGCTGCTGGCCGGCCTGCCCATGTCCCCGCTGGGCATCCTGGTGATGGCGATCGCGGAACTGCTCGACTTCCTGCTGCTCACCTGGATCGTCGTGGTGTTCGTGTGGTCGCTGATGAGCATGCTTTCCACCGACCGTTACCACCCGGTGGCGCGCTTCGTCACCGCCCTGGCCGAGCCGCTGGTGCGGCCGCTGCGGGGTCGCATGACCATCGGCGGACTGGATTTCTCGCCGACGGTGGTGCTCATCGGCCTGTTCCTTGCCCGCATTCTTATTGCTCAGCCGCTGCAGGATCTGGGCGGTCGCTTGCTGATGGGGCTGTAGCGCGTTCGGGCCGTGGATCGCGCGCAAGCGCGCTCCTACAAGGGCAGCGATGACCCTCTAACGGCCGCCCAGGCGGCGTGCGTCGGTGACGTTGGGCAGGGCTGAGAGCCGGCCCAACAACAGCGATAGCTGCTCGTAGTCGCGCACGCGCAGGGTAAAACGCATATCCACCTCGCTGGTGCGCGTATTCACGCGACTGGACGACGCGACGATGTGCGGGCCGATGTTGTTGATCGTCGTTGCCACATCCTTCTGCAAGCCCTTACGGTCGTAGCCGCGCAACTCGATATCCACCTCGTAGTTCTGAACTTCCACCCTGCCCCAGCTCACCTCGATCACGCGGTCGGGATCCTTGCGGGCCAGCCGCGCCAACGAAGCACAATCGGTACGGTGTACCGAAACGCCACGTCCGCGGGTGATGAACCCGCGCACCGGGTCGCCGGGCAGCGGCTGGCAGCAGCGCGCCAGGGTGGTGAGCAGGTTGCCGACGCCTTCAATCGAAAGCGCACCACGATCGTGCTGCGCCTCGCGCGCAGTCATCGGCGACGATGACTGGGTGAATTCCGGCTCTGCCGGTTCCTGCAGGTGACGCGCGATCTGGCCGAGCGAAACCTCGCCCAGGGCCACGGTGACAAACAGGTCGTCGATGCTCTTCAGGCGGAAATGCGTCGCCAACGCGGCCAGGTCCACGTCGTCCACCGCGAGCCGACGCAGCTCCTTTTCCAGCGTGGCCTTGCCTGCGACGATGTTGGCTTCGTGCGCTTCCCGACGGAACCACGCCCGCACTTTCTCCTTCGCACGCGATGTCGCGAGGTAGCCGTGGTGCGCCGAGAGCCAGTCGCGGCTCGGCTCCGAGATCTTCGTGGTGAGGATCTCGACCCGCTCGCCGCTGCGTGGCTGGGTGGTTAGCGGCACAATGCGGCCGTTGACCTTGGCACCGCGGCAGCGATGACCCACTTCGGTATGGATGTGGTACGCGAAATCCAGCACCGTGGCGCCGCGTGGCATGTCGATGACTTCGCCCTTCGGCGAAAGCACATACACGCGGTCTTCCATCAGTTCGGTTTCGAAGCCGGCGACCAGTTCCGCATCGTCCTCGCCACGCGGCTCGAGCAGCTTGCGCATCCAGGCGATCTTGGCCTCGAACTCGGCGTCCGCACCACCGCCTTCCTTGTAACGCCAATGGGCGGCGACACCCAGTTCGTTGGCACGATGCATCTCGTGCGTGCGGATCTGCACCTCGAGCGTCTTGCCTTCCGGGCCGATCACCGCAGTATGCAACGAGCGGTAGCCGTTGCCCTTGGGCCGGGCGACGTAGTCATCGAACTCGCCTGGCAGATGCGGCCACAGGCTATGCACGAGGCCTAGCGCGGCGTAGCAATCGGCTACGGAGTCAACGAGGATGCGCACGGCACGGATGTCATAGAGGTCGGAGAACTCCAGACCCTTCTTCTTCATCTTCTTCCAGATGGAGAAGATGTGTTTGGGCCGACCGGCCAGGTCGGCCTGGATACCGGCGTGACCGAGCACATCGCGCAACTCGGCCAGGCTTTCGGCGATGAAGCGTTCGCGATCGGCGCGGCGCTCGTCGAGCAGCCGCGCGATCCGCCGATAGGTCTCCGGTTCAAGGTAGCGGAAGGCCAGATCCTCCAGCTCCCACTTGAGCTGCCAGATACCCAGGCGGTTGGCCAGCGGTGCATGGATATCGGCGGTGAGCTGGGCGAGTTCGCGGCGCTCGGCATCCGGCAGCGACATGGCGGTGCGCATCGCGGCCAGCTGGCGCGCAAGCAACACGAAAACCACGCGCAGGTCGCGGATGATCGCGAGCAGCAACCGGCGCAGGCCTTCCGAACCGGTCGCGGGGCCACGCTGCGCATGCAGGGTCCAGACCTTTTCGGCCTCACCCTGCCCATCGACCAGGCGCTTCATCGAGGCTGGCCATTTCGCCGCGGCTTCATCCGCCGCGCCGGGCATGCCACGCATCAGCGTGAACCACATGGCCGAGGCGCAGGTTTCGTCATCGCAACCGAGCAGGCGCAGCAACTCGATGATGGTTTCGGCTTCGGCACGCGCGGAAGCCGGCAACACGGCGCACGCCTCGCGGGCCTGCTCGATCAGCGGCAAGCGTGCGGTGGGGGCAGGCACGTTTTCCGAACCTGCATTGGCCTGCGAATGTTTCATGCGGTGTGGGCCTGGGCAGCTTCCAGCGCCTTGGCCAGGCGCTTGGCCGAGACGGGCTCGGCGGTTTTCAGTTCCTGCGCAAAGAGCGACACGCGCCACTCTTCCACCAGCCAGCGCAATTCAACCCAGGCCTGCGCATCCAGCGCGGTGCCACCGGCGTTCAACAGCGCCCGCCAGTACGGCAGCACCTGCAGCATACGCGACTGGTCGCGCTGCGGGTCCTGGCGCAGACGTTCGCCGCGCAGGCGCATGGCTTTCAGGTAGCGCGGGATATGGGCGAGACGGCTCGTCGGCAGTTCACGCAGGAAGCCCGGCTGGGTCAGCCCTGCCATTTGCTCGCGCAGATCATCGTAGCTGGCCTTGGCAAAGCCCATCAGCGGCGGCTCCAGCCAGGGCTTGGCCTCGGCCTGGGCCTCGATAATGGGCTCGGCGAGCTTCTGCCGGACCACGGCGGCACCGAACAGAGCGCGCCCGAATCCGCCCTTCAGGTGTTCGAAATCGGCCAACGTCCGGACGTTGAGGTTCGCCTCGGCCAGCAGGTCGGCGAAGCCACCTTCCACCAGGTCCTCACGCAACGCATCCACGCTACCCAGCGGGGCGTACTTCAGGGATAGCGGGTTGCTGATCGGCAACTGCCGGCGGGCGCGCTTGAGCTCGGGGGCCAGCGCACCGCGCAACAGGCGCTCCACGCCGCCCACGTGGGCCTCGGCCGCCTCGTCGGCACGCTCGAACACGCGCAGGGCCACCGCTTCGCCAAGGTCCACCAGCGCGGGATACGCCTTCAGACCCGCCTCGGAACGAACCTCGGTCGGGATCGACTCGAAATCCCAGGTAAGGATGTCTTCGCGGGTCAGCTCGATATCGGTCTTGCGCGAGAACGCTTCGCGCGCCTTGCCTTCCCATTGCGCACGGATGGCGGCCAGGTCACGACCTTCGGCGACCGTGCGGCCGTTCTCATCGTGGACGCGGTAGCGCATCAACAGGTGCGCAGGCACCTCCGCGTCGGCGAAGGCCGCAGCGTCGATATCCACGCCGGTGGTGCGCTTGAGGAAGGCCGCGAGGACCTTGGCCAGCGACTCGTCGCGCGGGCCTTCGGCTTCGCTGAAGGCACGGGCGAAATCCGGTGCGGGAACGAAATTGCGCCGCAGTGGCTTGGGCAGGCCACGGATCAATTCCGCCACCTTGTCGGCGAGCAGGCCACCGACCAGCCATTCACCCCGCGCCGCAGGCACGGCATTGAGGAAGGCGAGCGGCACGTTGATCGTGACGCCATCGGCCGGATCACCGGGCACGAAGCGATATTCGAGGCGATAGCGGTGCTGGCCGATGTCGACTGATGCCGGGAAAGCCTTGGGGTCGAGCCCCGAACCGGCATCCATGACATCCGCCAGCGTCCAGCGCAGGGCGGCCTGTTCGCCGGGCGATGCCTTGCGGAACCAGGCGTCGAGTGCGCGGGTGTCGGCGATGGACTCGGGTAGCTTGCCATCGAAGAAAGCGGCCAGGTCTTCGTCAGCGCGCAGCAGGCCGGCACGGCGTTGCTTGGCTTCGATATCGTGGGCTTGCTCAAGCACGCGCTGGTTCGCGCGCACGAAATCGGCACGGCTATCGATATCCGCCCGGACCAGCGCTTCGCGCACGAAGATCTCGTGGGCGAGTCGCGGGTCCTGTTTGTGGAACGTCACCGCACGGCGCTCGACGAGGACCAGGCCAAACAGGGTCACCTGCTCGTAGGCGACCACCGTACCGCGCTTGCGCGACCAGTGCGCATCGCGTGCCGTGGCGCGCACCAGGTGACTGGCCTGCTGTTCGACCCATGCCGGATCGATGCGCGCATTCATCATGGCCCACACGCGGCCACCGATATCGATAATCTGTGCCGAGAAGAGCCATGCGGGCGGCGCCTTGGCCAGCGCCGATCCCGGGAACACCTGGAAGCGGCGTTCGCGCGTCCCGCGAAATACACCCTTCTCATCCTTGTGTCCGACCTGGGTAGGCAGGCCCGCCAGCAGGCTGCGATGGATCGATTCGAACAACGCATCGCCCGTCGGCGCGACAGCCACGTCGTCAGTCCCTGTAGGAGCGCGCTTGCGCGCGATCGCGCGCGATCGCTCTCCTACAGGCGCGGGATCGGCCACTGCCGTATCCCAACTGATTTCACGCGTGACCAGCGTCAGCTGGCGGTGCAGCTCGCGCCACTCGCGCATGCGCATGAACGACAGGAAATGCCGAGCGCACCAGTCGCGCAGCTTCGATGAGGTCAGTTCCTCGGCCGCCGCGAGGTAGGCCTTCCACAGGTTCACGATACCGACGAAGTCGGACTTCGGGTCGGCAAATTGCGCGTGCGCGGCATCGGCCTGGCCACGCGCCTCGGGCGGACGCTCGCGCGGATCCTGGATCGACAGGAACGAGACGATCGTCATCAGGTCAGCAAGGCTGCCCAGCCGGCGCGCCTCCACCAGCATGCGCGCCAGTTGCACGTCGATTGGCAGGCGGGCGACGGTACGGCCGATCCCGGTGAGGCGGCGGTCATCGTCGATGGCGCCAATCTCGGCCAGGCGGCGGTAACCATCGGCCACCACGCGCGGGTCGGGCGCTTCCAGAAATGGGAAGTCTTCGACCTCGCCAAGGTCCAGCGCCAGCATGCGCAGGATGACGTTGGCCAACGACGAGCGCAGCAACTCGGGATCGGTGAATTCCGGGCGCAGGAGAAATTCCTGCTCCTCGTACAGCCGGTAGCAGATGCCGGGGCCGACACGGCCGCAGCGCCCCTTGCGCTGGTTGGCGGCGGCTTGCGAGATCGGCTCGATATGCAGCCGTTCCAATTGCCCGCGCTGGCTGTAGCGCTTGACCCGCGCGGTGCCCGGATCGACGACGTAGCGGATGCGCGGCACCGTCAGCGAGGTTTCGGCGACGTTCGTGGCGAGCACGATGCGTCGCTTCGGACCCGGCCGGAACACGCGATCCTGCTCGTTGGCCGATAGGCGCGCGTACAACGCGAGTACTTCGGTCTCCCGATACTGCCGCCGCGATAACAGCAGGTGCGCGTCGCGGATCTCACGCTCGCCAGGGAGAAACACCAGCACGTCGCCACGTGGATCTTCGCGGGTGATCTCGTCCATCGCATCGGCGATCTGCTGCGAGAGGTTGCCCTCGCCCTTCTCACCCGGTGGCCGGTAGCGCACTTCAACCGGGAAGGTCCGGCCCTCCACCTCGATCACCGGCGCACTGCCGAAATGCTCGGCAAAACGCCCGGTATCGATGGTGGCCGAGGTCACGATGACCTTGAGGTCCGGCCGGCGTTCGCACAGGCGCTTCAGGTAGCCAAGCAGGAAATCGATATTGAGGCTGCGCTCGTGGGCCTCGTCGATGATGATGGTGTCGTAGGCCGACAGCCAGGGATCCCCCTGGGTTTCCGCCAGCAGGATGCCATCGGTCATGAACTTGACCAGCGCCTGGTCGGAGACCTTTTCCGTGAAACGCACCTGGAAGCCGACCTTGTCGCCCAACGGCGTCGCCAGTTCCTCGGCCACGCGGGTCGCCACCGAGCGCGCGGCAAGCCGGCGCGGCTGCGTGCAGCCGATCAGGCCGGCCTCGCCACGGCCCGCAGCCAGGCACAGCTTCGGCAACTGGGTGGTTTTGCCGGAACCGGTTTCGCCCGCGATCACCACGACCTGGTTCTCGCGAATCAGTTTGATGATGTCGTCGGCACGGGCCGCGATCGGCAGTGACGCATCGATCGTCATCGCTGGTTTGGTTGCGGCCCGGGCCGCACGGCGCGCCATGGAGGCCGCGATGTCCTGGCCTAGCTGGTCGATGCGGCCGGTATCGGGCTTGCGCGACAAGCCACGCCAGCGCGCCAGCAGGCGCCCGAAGTCGCGGCTGGAGACGCGCCCCAGGGCATCGCGCAACTCTTTCAGGCGCGGGTCGCTGGGCGGGTGGCGAACAGGGGTCTTGGAGGTACTCATGGGGACGGTAATGATAGCGTGTGCCTATCAATGGGATCGGAACGTTTCATTTCACGACCGTTGCGACGCTCGTTAACATGCTCGCCAACCACTGAAAAAACCAAGGAGAGTCGACACATGGCCATCGATATCGGCATTGCCAAGAAGGACCGCGAAGCGGTCGCCAAGCACCTTTCCAAGCTGCTGGCGGACACCTATTCGCTTTACCTGAAGACCCACAGCTTCCACTGGAACATCACCGGCCCCCAGTTCAACAGCCTGCATACCATGTTCGAAGTGCAGTACAACGCGCTGTGGCTGGCGGCGGATGAAATCGCCGAGCGCATCCGCATCCTCGATATCGTCGCCCCAGGTTCCTACAGCCAGTTCGCCAAACTGACCTCGATCAAGGAAGAATCGGGCGTGCCCGAGTGGAAGGACATGGTCGCCCAACTGGTCGAGGGCCACGAGATCGCCGCCGCCACCTCCCGCGAGGTGATCAAGGCCGCCGACGAAGCGGGCGACGAGGGCAGCGCCGATATGGTGACCGGCCGCCTGAAGGAGCACGAAAAGACCGCCTGGATGCTCCGCTCCCTCCTGAAATAATGTAGGAGCGCGCTTGCGCGATCAGGGTCCGGCCTCACCGCCGGGCCCTTTTTTATGTCGCTTAACCCCATTTTCACTGAGGCCAGCCTGACCAGCCGTTCATCCCGGCGTTGAGCCATTCGGCACCGTTCGTTAAGCTCCCCCGGTTACCTTGTTGAAAGCCACTCGGGGGCCGACCGGTCCGGGGAATGTTTTTGAGCGCTGCGACCACGACCGACCGAAGCCACCCCATCCTTGTCGCGGTGATCCTGGCGATCGTCGTCGCCGGCCTGAACTTCGGCCTGTGGCTCGTGGCCAACCTGCCGAACGGCCCCGCCGACTGGAATGCGCCGGTCCCTGGCTTCGCGTTCACCGCGTACCAGCGCTACCAGAACCCGATGAAGGGCGATGTTTCGACCGACCCGGAAATCGATAGCGACCTGCGCCTGATCAAGCAGTACTCGCCACGGATCCGCACCTACTCCGTACTGGAGAACCCGCAGGTCGCCCGGCTCGCGGACAAGGAAGGCCTCGACCTCATGGCGGGCGCTCTTATCGATGCGCGCCTGGAAAATAACGAGCGTGAAATCGATGCGCTGATCGCCCAGGCCCATCGTTATCCCAAGACCATCACCCGGGTCATCGTCGGCAACGAAGTGCTGTTCCGCGGCGACCTCAAGCCCGAACAGGTCATGGGTTACCTGGATCGCGTCCGCGCCGCCGTGAAGCAGCCGGTATCGGTCGCCGAGCCGTTCCATATCTGGCTGCTCAACCCCGAGCTCGCCAACCACGTCGATTTCATCACCGTCCACTTGTTCCCGTACTGGAACGGTATCCCTGCCCGTGACGGCGTGGTCGATGCCATTGAGAGCTACAAGGCCCTCAAGGCGCGCTTCCCCGGCAAGCACGTGGTCATCGGCGAGATCGGCTGGCCCTCCAACGGCGATCGTTTCAAGCGCGCCTACCCCAGCGTGTCGAACGAGGCGATCTTCCTGCGCTCGTTCTTCAACCAGGCCCGGATCAACGGGATCGACGACTACTACGTACTGGAAGCGATCGACCAGCCCTGGAAGGAGAACCTGGGTGAAGGCCGCACCGGTGCGTACTGGGGCATGTTCAATGCCGATCGCCAGCCGAAATTCCCGTTCAAGGGGCCCGTGACCGAGGACGTGAAGTGGCCCTGGAAGGCGCTTGCCGCCTCGGCGCTCGCGCTCATCCCCATGCTGTGGTTCGGCATCGCCTTCCGCCGTTTCAAGCTGGGCGGCCTGCTGTTCATGATGGGGCTGATCCAGCTGGCCTGCGGCCTGATCGTCTGGTCGGCCACCCTGCCCTTCAACTTCTACCTCGGCCCGTTCGACTGGGCGATGCTGATCCTGCTGTTCCCCGCGCAGATCGCCATCCTGAGCATCCTGCTCATCAACGGCTTCGAGTTCACCGAAGTCCTGTGGCGGCGGAAGTGGATCCGCCACGCTGGCATGCTGCCGCCCGATCCGGTGGAGCGGCAGCCGTTCGTGTCGATCCACCTGGCCTGCCACAACGAGCCGCCGGAGATGGTCCAGCTCACCCTGGATTCGCTGGCCGCGCTCGACTACGAAAACTATGAAGTCCTGGTGCTGGATAACAACACCAAGGACCCAGCCGTGTGGAAGCCGGTCGAGGAATATTGCGCGAAGCTGGGCGCGAAGTTCCGCTTCTTCCACCTTGAACCCTGGCCGGGCTACAAGGCGGGTGCGCTGAACTTCGGCCTCACCGCGACCGACGAACGCGCTGACGTGGTGGCGGTCATCGATGCCGATTACGCGGTACGTGAAGACTGGCTCTCGACCCTGACCGGCTACTTCCACGATCCGAAGGTGGCCGTGGTCCAGTGCCCGCAGGCCCACCGCGATTTCGAGAAGAACCGCTTCCGGCGCATGACCGCGTGGGAATACGACGGCTTCTTCCGCATCGGCATGCATCATCGCAACGAGCGCAACGCGATCATCCAGCACGGCACCATGACCATGGTCCGCCGCTCGGCCCTGGAAGGCACCGGTGGCTGGTCGGAATGGACGATCTGCGAGGATGCCGAACTCGGCCTGCGTCTCATGCACGCCGGCTATGAGCTGGTGTACGTCGACGAACTCATGGGCAAGGGCCTAACCCCGGCGGATTTCAAGGCCTACAAGAGCCAACGCTACCGCTGGGCGTTCGGTGCGATGCAGATCCTGAAGGGGCGCTGGCGCTGGATGACCGGCAAGGGCCCGCTGACGGCCGGCCAGCGTTTCCATTTCCTCACGGGCTGGTTCAGCTGGTTCGCGGATGCGCTGCATTACATCTTCACGATGATGGGCTTGTTCTGGACCGCTGGCATGATCGCCGCACCGGACTACTTCAACCTGCCCATGCAGCTGTTCATGATCCCGGTCATCGGGTTCTTCTTCGCCAAGGCCATCTTTGGCGTGGTGCTGTACCGCGCCCGCGTCCCATGCAGCTGGTACGACACGATCATGGCCTCCGTGGCCAGCATGGGCCTGTCGCACGCCATCGCGCGCGGCATCCTGCACGGTCTCACCCGGGAGAAGACCGCGTTCGTGGTCACGGCCAAGAGCCGCCGTATGGGTGGCAGCGGCTTCGCCGCGTTCAGCCCCGTTCGTGAGGAAGTCCTCATGGCGCTGGCCCTGCTGCTCGCCATCGTTGGCATGGCCACGCACTACGGGACGCAATACGTGGAAAGCACGCTGTGGATGTTCATCCTCGCAGCACAGTCGATCCCGTATGTTTCAGCTATGGCAGGGGCATGGATCGCTCACCAATCAGGCGACGAAGCCGGCTAAAACAATCACGACAGAAGGACGCAGATGCGCCTGACCAGACGCCATGGACTGCTGCTTCTGCCGTGGTTCCTCATCCTCCCCGCCGCTGCCCATGCGGGCGTCGTGCTGAATGTGGATGGGGTCGATGAGAACCTGAAGAACGCCGTCGTCGCCGGCGTCGAACTGAGCCAGTACGCCGCCCGCGATGTCACCGATGCGCAGATCCGGCGCCTTTATGCGAATGCGCCCGAGCAGGTCCAGGCATCCTTGCGGCCCTACGGCTACTACGAGGCCACCGCCACGGGCGACCTCAAGCAGGTCGGCAACAACTGGCAGGTGACCCTGCATGTTGTCCCTGGCCTGCCCGTCAAAGTCACTGAGGTGAATGTCGTCGTCGACGACACGGCGGCGAAGGTGCCGGTGATCCGCCGCGCTCTGCGCGGCGTAAACAACCTGAAAGACAAGCCGATGAACGACGGGCAGTACGATGCGGCCCGTGATGCTGTCAGCGGCGCGCTCACCGCCACCGGCTTCCTCGACGCGCGCCTCGTGACCCACCGCGTAGAAGTGAACCGCGCCGAGCACAGCGCGAAGGTCGACCTCGCCTGGGAGGTGGGCCAGCGCTATCGTTACGGCCAGGTGAATTTCAAGAATTCACAGTTCCGCGATGGGTTCCTCGACCGCTACCTGCCGTTCAAGAGCGGCGACTACTTTTCGCAAGACCAGTTGCTCCAGCTCCAACAGGCGTTGAATGGCGCCGATTACTTCGCGGTGGTCAACGTCATCCCGGATACGGATGACGCAAAGAACGGCACGGTCGACATCAACGTCGAGCTGGCCCCGGCCAAGCGCACCATCTATACCGGCGGCCCGTTCTTCGGCACGGATACCGGCGTCGGCCTGCGCGGTGGCATCGAAAAGCGCTGGATCAATGATCGCGGACATAAGTGGAAGAACGAACTGGTGGTGGCCCAGCGCCTGAAGACGCTTTCCACGCTCTACCAGATTCCCATGCCAGGCCCCAACCAGCGCAGCTTTAACTTCGGTGCGAACTACCGCGACGCGAACACCGTCACCTCGAAGTCGCGCACGTTGCAGCTGGTCGCTAACGAAACGCGGTTGTGGCATGGCTGGACCCGCACGATCGGCATGAACGCGCTCACCGGCACCTTCACCGTTGGCAAGCGTGGTGGCGAAGGCGATAACGCCGAAGGCCTGGAGCACGGCCGCAGCACGCTGCTCTACCCCGAGGTCTCGCTCAGCAAGAAGAAGGGCGACAACCCGACGTTCGTGCGCAGCGGCTGGTCGCTGACGCTGACCGCACGCAGCACCGTCGGCACGTTGCTGTCCGATGCGCGCTTCTCCACGGTGATGGGCGATGCGAAATGGATCCAGTCGTTCTGGGGTCGCAACCGGTTGATCCTGCGCGGCACCGCCGGTAAGACCTGGACGGATGATTTCAGCGCCCTGCCCCCGCAGCTGCGCTTCTTCGCGGGTGGTGATCGCAGCGTGCGTGGCTACGACTTTGAGAGCATTGGTCCGCGCAATGCGTATGGCCGCGTGATCGGCGGCGAAAGCCTCCTCGTCGGCAGCACCGAGGTCGAACATTACTTCACCCGCAACTGGGGCATGGCTGCGTTCGTCGACGCGGGCAACGCCTTCACTGGCACGGATTACCACCCGCGCGTCGGCGCCGGCCTCGGCGTACGCTGGCTCTCGCCCGTCGGCATGATCCGCTTCGACGTGGCCGTGCCGGTGCAGGACAAGAACGAGCATGGCATCCACCTGCATGTCGTGATCGGGCCGGATCTGTGAGGGGCGCGGGTATGAAATGGTTGATCCGTGTTGGCATCGCGCTGGCCACCCTTCTTGTGGTGATCGCCCTGGGCGTATGGTGGCTCGTCGGAACGGCCAGCGGTCTTCGCTTCGCCCTCGGCCAGGCTGGTGGCTTTACCGATAACGCCCTCAGCGTCGCGCAGGCGGAAGGCCGGCTTGCCGGGCCGCTTGATCTTTCCGGCGTGCGCTACAAGGATGCTGAAGGCCTCGATGTGCGCATCGCGACGGCGCACGTGGATTTCTCCTTCGGCGCCCTGCTCCGCAAGACGGCGCATGTGTACACGCTCACTGTCGATGGGGTCGATGTAGCGCTACCGCCGAGCAAGCCTGACACTAACGAGCCCAGCGAGCCGTTCTCCCTGAATCCGCCGCTCGATATCGTGCTCGATAACGCGAAGGTGGGCCACGTCAAGATCACCCAGGCGGGGCAGCCCGTATTCGAATCGAACTCACTCGATCTCGCCGCGTCGTGGACGGTCAGGGGCATCGCGGTAAGCCGGCTTGCCCTGCGTGCGCCCGATGGCCAGGCTGACCTGGGCGGCAACCTCGCCGTGGGCAAAGGCTATAAAGGCAACGGCAAGGCCAGCTTCCAGTGGAAGGTGGGCGATATCGACTATGCGGGCGACCTGGAAGCGCATAGCGACGGCGCTAAGGCGCACACGATCATCAAGCTACGCCTGCCGTTCGTCGCGCAGGTAGACGCGAACCTCGTGCAGAGCGGCGATTTCGCCTGGACCGCATCGATCGACGCGCCCCGCTTCAATCCGAAGCCACTTCTTGGCGATAGCAGCCTGGAGGCATTGAGCCTGGCGTTGCGCGGCTCAGGTGACCGCTACGGCGCGAAGCTCACGGGCGATGTCGGGCTCAACGACTACCAGGTACGTCTTGCCCCCATCGATGCGGCCTTCGACCACGATTACAAGCGGCTCGCGTTGAACGAACTCACCGTGGGCTCGCCGCAGGTGAAGGGCTCGCTTACCGCGAAGGGCACGGTGGAGATCGCCGCGAACCCGCTCACGGCGAACCTTCAGCTGCAGTGGAAGGACGTACTCGTACCGGAAGATGTCGCGGGCCAGGTGCTGGCAAGCACCGGCAAGCTCACGTTTGAAGGCGGCGCGGAGAGCTATCACGCGCTCGGCGATGTTGATATCGGGCCTCCCGATCACCTCGGCAAGTTCACGCTCGACGTGAATGGCAAACCCGAAGTGATCGATATCCACACCCTCGAACTCAAACAGCCGAACGGCGACCTCGCCGCTAGTGGCAGCATCACGCTGAAGCCTGGCATCGCGTGGAAGCTCGATGTGAAGGGCGATCGCTTCGATCCCGGCCAGCTTCTCGCCGAATGGGCGGGTGCGCTCAACCTCGATCTTTCGACGGAAGGTCGGCTCGTCAATGACGAACCACTCGGCACACTCGACCTGCGCAAGCTGGATGGCACGCTGCGCCAACGGCCGCTGCGCGGCAACGGCAAGCTCGAACTGAAGCCGCACGAGGTCGTGAATGGCAAGCTCGACCTCGCCTCGGGTGGCAGCACGATTTCTCTCGATGCGAAGGGCGATACGGCGAACGACGCACAGCTGAAGCTGGCGATCACCTCGCTGGGCGATTGGCTTCCGGACGCCGGCGGTCGCGTCCAGGGCACGATCAACGCGAAGGGCACGGTGCCCAAGCTCGCGGTGAAGGCCGACATCCGTGGCAATGCCCTCGTGTACGCAGGACAGAAGGTCGATGCGCTTACCGTCAACGCAGATATTCCTGACATCAGCGCGCCGGGCGGAAAATTCGATGTCGTGGCGACCGGCGCCAATACTGGCGGCCTGATCTTCGATCACATTGCGGTGAATGCCAACGGTACGCAAGCGCAACACCAGCTAACGATTGATGCACGCGGCCGGCCTCTCACTACGGACCTGAAGCTATCCGGCTCGTACAAGGACAACGCGTGGAACGGCACGCTTTCCGCGCTGAACATCACGTTCCAGGGCCTGCCGCAGTTCCGTCTGCAGAACGCGAGCCAGCTCGCCTATAAAGACGGCGCCATGCGCATGAGCGACCTGTGCCTCACGGCGGGTGACCCCCTGCTCTGCGTCGCCGCCAACCAGGACAAGGGCGGCAACCTCGATGCTAGCTACCGACTACGCAAGGTACCGCTAGCGTTGATCATGACGGCTGCGGAAGCAGGGAATACACCGATCCGCGCAGACGGCACGATCGAAGGCGATGGGTCCATTCGCCGTACCGCAGCCGGCGCGCTCTCCGGTCAGGCCAATATCACCTCGCCGCATGGGTCGGTCATCTACCCGGATCGCAGCGAGCAGCCCTTGCTCGTCTACGACAACCTGGCGCTGAACGCCCAGCTCGCACCGGATAACCAGCGCGTTACTGTCAATGCGTCGCTCAATGACGGCGGCACGCTGGCGGGCAATGTCACGGTGAGCGGCGCGCAGCAGGCGCTCGGTGGCAATGTCGCCCTGCACCTGAAGAACCTCTCGGTCATCGAACTATTCACCACCGAACTTGATGCGGTGAAGGGTGGCCTCGACGCGAACTTCAACCTGGGCGGCACGGTCGCCGCACCGGCGATTACCGGACAGGCCTTGCTGGCGGGATTCGCCGCCGAAGTGCCCAGTGCCGGCTTGAAGTTGCATGACGGCCGGGTCAGTGTCAGCACCACCGATGCGACGAACTACGCCATCGATGGAACGATCCGGTCCGGCGATGGTACGTTGGGGATCAAGGGCACAGCCGCTCTGGGCGCTGGCGCGCAAATGCGCCTAGGCATCGAGGGCTCGAAGTTCACCGCCGTCGATATCCCGGCGGCGAAAGCCATCGTCTCGCCCCACCTCACGATCGTGCAGGATACGAAGGGCATGAACGTCACCGGCAAGGTCGGCATCGACCTGGCTGACGTGAACGTCGAACGCTTACCGGGTTCAGGTGCCACCAAGGCCTCGGCCGATGTGGTCGTCGTGGATGACAAAGCTCAGGAAGCCGCAGCGGAAGCGTCGCCGATCACGGCGGACATCAGCGTCGATCTCGGCCAGAAGCTGCATCTCGTCGGCTTCGGCATCGATGGCCGGATTACCGGCATCCTCGATGTACGCGAACGCCCCGGCCGCGCCACGACCGGCCAGGGCCAGGTCACCGTCGACGGTACCTACAAGGCCTACGGCCAGGATCTGCGCATCGAACAGGGCCAGCTGCTGTTCGCCAGCACGCCGATCGACAACCCGGGTCTCAACATTCGCGCGGCGCGCACGCTCAACCCGAACGCCACCATTGATGATGGGCAGAAGGTCGGCCTGTATGTCTCCGGCACCGCGCGTCGCCCGATACTCACCGTGTTCTCGAACCCGGTCATGGAACAATCCGATGCACTTTCTTATCTCGTCACCGGCAAGCCGCTGTCGCAAGTGAAGGGCGGCGAAGGCAACATGGTTGGCGCTGCCGCCCAGGCACTGGGATCGGCGGCGGGCGATCTTCTCGCAAAGAGCGTCGGCTCACGCATCGGCGTCGATGACATTGGCGTAAGCAACAACGACGCACTCGGCGGCACATCCGCCTTCACCGTAGGCAAATACCTCTCGCCCCGCCTCTACCTCAGCTACGGCGTTGGCCTGTTCGATCCCGGCCAGGTGATCACACTGCGTTACCTCTTCAGCCACCGCTGGAACTTCGAAGCGCAGAACGCGACCGATTTCAGCCGGACGAGTTTGAATTATCGGTTGGAGCGGTAGACGCGGGCAACGCCCCGGAGCATCACACCCGGGGCGTCATCCGTGGTCTACGGGCTAGTCAGCTACCGAGACCTACCTTCGTCGGTAATGTCGATTTTCTTCGCTGAGTCAGCGTCTTCGCCGAGCTCGTCGTAGGGCGTTGTATCCATGACGTAGAATTCAAAGGAGTCAGCATTCCGCACCGCTTTCCATCTGTCCTTCTTAGCGAGTTCTTCAACTTGCCTAACGCCATAGACGTAATCTTGCGCGCCTTCGAATCCCGCATTGAAATGTGAGTACTCGTGAACGACCGTGCCGGCCCGCGACGTCGGCCACCCCGTCTCCGGCAAGCTGAAGAATAGATCGCAGAAATGAATGATGTATGGTGAATCCGCCTCTGCCCAAGCAGGTGTAGTCGGCGGATATCCCGGGCAACCGCATTTTGGCTTGAGCTGATGGCCAGGCCCACCGAGTATGCGACTCGAAATCTTCCGCGCGGTCGTATATGCGTGACCGTTGTCGCTTTCAAGCCATCCTTCCTGATCGAGCATGTGCCCGTCGTCGTGCACGCCGAACCAGCGCTCGTATCGCGGGTGAGGCATGAAGACGGTGTGGTACTTCCCGTCGGGGCCTTTTATTTCCTTGTACCGCTCATACATATGCCCCTCTGCCGCAAACGCTCTATCAAACGCACGACTCCTGGCTGAGTAGATCGTATCGCGCTGCTCCTGCGTGCACTCGTCGCCCGTAGCCGCCGTTATGCGGCGGACGGGGCCATCGACCAGAATGACGGTCTCGTTTGATATCACCTCTTTCAGTGTGTTGTGGCGGAACGTCGCGTACTGCTGGGCACTGACCACGCTCGGATCGGGCTCTCGATCAAGAGGAAGCACGTAGCGGACGGCGAACGCGCCTCCGTTACCGTAGTCGTACTCCTGCAGTAGATCGACGTCGCCAGACCGACGTTCGCCGGGATGTAGCACGACGAAGTCCTCCGCGTGCAAGCGGCCGACGTTAACCCAGCGACCAACGTACGAGGCGCGTTTTCCGCTCGCGTCGGATACTTCGAATATTGGCTTCGGGAGCCTGCCTGCAGCCTGGGCGAAGGGCGTGTCCCATACGAAAAGGGTCAGGTCCTCGTCGCCGGTATTTTCGATATCCACGTGAACAATCGCTGCTCGCTCGGCATCGTGGAGATAGGGTGTACTGAGTTGAACGCTCAACGCTTGCGTTGCGTACGTGGCTGACGGAAACGCCAGAACACCACAAAGGGTCGCCAAGGCGACGATCGAAATGTTTGCGCAACGAGGGCGCCAAGCATCCACTGGCTTCTTCATATCGCACTCCGTGAGAAAGGGTGCGCAAGATAGCGGCCAGCTTCATGGTGTGAAAATAGAAGAATTCTGAGTTTTCGTGCGATCTTCCGCACATGTGATCAAAATCACACGTTCGATGCCGGAGGATTGAGCTATCGACATGAGTGATGGTGCACTGTCAATTCGCGCCGCCTCTATCTCACGATGGCGCCGGCCTGTTCGATCCCGGCCAGGTGATCACACTGCGTTACCTTTTCAGCCACCGCTGGAACTTCGAAGCGCAGAACGCGACCGATTTCAGCCGGACGAGTTTGAATTATCGGTTGGAGCGGTAGCTAAGGCGGACGGGTAGATCGACGTCGATAGAAGAATTCTGAGTTTTCACGCGGTTTGCCGCGCGTGGGAACGCCACGGGCCCCGCTGCGCCGTCGCGAAAGATGTCGCGCACAAGTGCGCTCCCACAACGAGCAATTAGCGCGCGGAGTGCAGACGATGCAACAGCTCGGCTTCCGTTAGCGAGATGCCGCAGGTTTCGGCGATATCCTGCGGTGATGCGCCCTGGCGGGCGAGGCGCTGCGCGAGTGCGAGGGCGCGGTCGCTGGCGGTGCCGGGTTCGGAGGCGATCGAAACGGCCGGCGTACGACGGACCTGATCTTCGATATCGCCGAGGCGGTTTTCCAGACGGCGAAGCATGTTTACCAGCTGGTCTGGCTGAACACCAGGGGCGACCGCGGCCGGCGTCGGCTCGGGCTCGGTCACTTCCGGGTCCATGGCGACCACCGGCTTCGGAGCCTGCACGGGCGCATGGCCCAACCGGCGGAACACGAGCAGCAGGCCGATGAGGTTCAGGGCGGCGAGTGCGATCAGCACGTAGCCAATGACGGCAGCGTTCATGCGGGTGTGGGCTCCGGGATAACGGGGACACGGTAGCGCATTGAATCGTGGCGCACTAGGGATCGCGCGCGAGCAAGTTCCTACTGGAGCAAAGCCTTCAAGCGGGCCGCGCGGTCGGCGGCCCATTTCGACCAGTCCGCGCTAACCAGTTCATGGCGCGCCGTCTCGTCCCATACGTCGCGTGCAATCAGCAAGGCCTTCGGATCGTCCACCCTGGGCGGGGGCTCTGGCACAAGGGCTGGAACATTGCCGCTCGGGGCGGGTACCCAGCGCATGGGTGTCATGTCATACGCGGGGGCTACCGATAGAAGCGGCGCGTGTTTGCTCGAAAGCAGGAAGGAGAGATTGCCCATGTGCATGTCGGTGTTCGCCAGCAGGTGACCGATCGATGCAAGGTGCTGCACCTGCTCCATCTGCGCGCGACCGATCGCGCCCCGGCGCTCGAGGTGTTCCGCCGCGCCGACCCAGCCGTTCTGGGGTCCCATGTAGCCCAGGGTCTGCGCCAATGACCTTAGGGATGCCATGCCTTTGTGGCCGTGCTTGCCGACCCGGTCGAATCGATCTGTCTCAAGCCAGATCCGGTCATCGTGCTTCCAGACCTGGGTCGGCGCAGCATTCACGCCGTGCGATGCCATGACCTGTGCCGCAATGCCTTCCGTGACCATGATGTCGCCCCAGCGCTGTGCCGCAGGATCGTTCGCAAGGGGCGGGGAAAACTTCACCAGGACGGCACGCGGCGCATAGCCCACCCCATCATCGACCACGGCGGTGAACTTCGGCTGTTCGCCATCCGCCGACGCACCCACCATGATGCCGTCGAGTACTTGTCTGGCGCGCTCAGCGTAAATGGCACGACGCGCGTCAGCGGCTATAGGTCCGTCATTCACCTCGACGATACGCGCAAGACCCAGGTTTCCGCGCCAGTCCCACGCTTGCTGGAGCGCGGCCGACACCACCTGGTCTTCCGTCCAGGCATTGACGTCGAGCGTCCATCCATGTGCGTGAGCATGTTCGCGCACCCACGCGCGGCCAAGGAAGCCGGCGGGGCGGAAGGCTTCGAGATACCAGGGCAACCCCTGGAACACGCCGGAAGTCCCTTCCCGTTCACCTATGCGCATCCAGTCGGGCGCACCGGAGGCCATGTTCACCCACCACTGACCAGCCGCGAGGGCGACCAACGTAGCGACTTCTCGGTCTACGCCCTCTTCGTCCCGGATCACGATGGGCGCTGGCTGGATGGCCGGGCGAGACACGGCATAGACACGACGGGTCGTTTGACCGATTCGAAGTACGTCTGGCTCAGCCTTTACCGCGCGCTGGAAACTGCGCTCTGTGCCGACACTTTCGGCGACCAGCCGATAGAGCTCGGCTGCAGGCAAGGCGCCCCGACGGTTCAGAGCATCGGTAATAGCAGACATGGCGGCCGATCCTGTCGCAAGAGGTCGATGAAAAACTCCTTCACGGACAATAGGCTACCGCTGATTTGTCGGAAGATGATTTTTCCGACCGTTTTTATTCAGTATTTGTTTATTTTTGTCAGGCGCGGCAGAGGCGGCCTACGTCGACCAGGGCGATGAAGCCATCGTCGCGGGTGATGACGCCGCTGACCGGGTCGTCGCGGCGGGCCGCGCGGCCGGGCGGAGGGGGCGCGATCGCCGCCGGGTCGAACTGCAGCATGTCGCCGATGACGTCGATGCGCAGGCCAACAATCGTACCGGCGTCGTCGAATACGATCACCCGCTGGGCATCCAGCTCGTCAGCGGCCGCTTCGCCATCCAGGCCAAACCGGCGGCGGCCGTCGAGCACCGGCACGATCTGGCCGCGCAGGTTGACGATACCGAGCACATCCGACGGCGATCCCGGCACGGGTGTGATATCGCCGGGACGGATCACTTCGCGCACGGCGGTCAACGACACGGCGTACTGCTGCCCCTTGAGGGAGAAGCCAAGCCAGGGACCCTGGCCTTCGGGTTTTACAGCGCTCACGGGCCAAGCTCCTGTTCCAGCCATGCGATGAGGGCGGTGGTGCCGATGACGCCACACCGCAGTTCTTTGGACATACCCGCGAGCCAGGGTCGGGTGGCGGCGCCATCACGCCACATCACGCTCGCACTGTCGATCTCGACCGGCTCGTCCGTCACTTCACACGCCAGCGCCCAGCGCCGATCGCCGAGCAACACCAGCGTGGGTGCATGGGCGCCGGCCATATCCGGCGAGAGAATCGCGGCGAGATCGGCGACCCGTGCTTCACCGCTAGGGTGGCGCCAGCGGCCAAGACATACGGGATTCGTATTTCGCGGCGGCGTGAGCGGCGGCATCGGCAACATGTGCGTGATGTCCGCCATGGCGACCGCGACCTTGACTCCGGCGGCTACACACAAAAGATAACGCGGCGGCTGGGATGCCGCTTCGGACTCCTGCACCGGCGCCGTGTTACGCCACGATTCGATGGCGACCACCTGGACCTGGGCCGGCGACTCGTCCGCCACGACAGGTGCCGGCGTCAGCAGCTCGGCAAGGTAGTCGGCGACGATTTGCTCGGCGTCGTTCATGTTGCCGATCACGCTGCCGCATCCGTAACGGACGAGGCCGACTTCGCGAGAAGTTCGGCGAGCAGTTGCCGGTAAGCGTGGCCGCCTCGACGCGCGGCCGGCCATGACGCCAGCGGCACGCCCGCTGCGCTCGCTTCGCGAATCTGCGTATCGGTAGGAATGACGGCTTCGCTGACCAGATCACCGTACTGCTCCCGCAATTGCACCAGGCAAGCACGGGATGCATGGGTACGCGCATCAAACAGCGTCGGCACGATCGTCCGCGGCATCGGCTTGCCGCGCGAGCGTTCGATCATGGACAGGCTGCGCAGCATCCGCTCGAGGCCCGCCAGGGCGAGCGCCTCGGTTTGCGTGGGCACCAGCAGACGATCACTTGCCGCCAGCGCGTTCACCATCAGGACGCCCAGCGTCGGCGGGCAATCGAGCAGGACATGGTCAAAATCCGGCGCGAGTTCGGCCAAGGCGGCGCTTAGCACCAGGCCCATGCCGGGCTTGGTGCCGAGGTGCCGATCAAGCGTGATCATGGCCGCCGACGCAGGCAACACGCTGAGGCGATCCCATTGCGTGGCATGCACGAGGGTGCCTGCGGGCAACGGATTGCCGCTCACGCCGAAGAGATCGAAGACACTACCGTGCGCGCCGCCTTCGACGCCGATGTAGCCGGAAAGCGACGCGTGCGGATCCATGTCGACCAGTAACGTACGCTTGCCGTCGGCCGCCAGCATGCTGCCCAGCGACATGGCCGTAGTGGTCTTGCCGACGCCGCCCTTCTGGTTGGAGATAGCCCATACCTGCATCAGGGCGCCACTCCCGTCGTGGGCAACGGCGACGGTGACGGCGACGTCTTATCGCTCATCACCACGATCACGACGCGCCGATTGCGGTTGCGCCCATCGTCGGTCGCGTTCGAAGTCGTCGGGCGGTACTCACCCCACCCCATGATGCCGACCCGGTGTGGGTCCACACCCTGCTCGGTAAGCAACCGGGCGACGGTCGCGGCACGCGCCGCGGACAGTTCCCAGTTTGAAGGAAACGTGACCGTGGCGATCGGCGTGTTGTCGGTGTATCCCTCGACCCGCATGGCATTCGGGAACGGCGCCAGGATGCTCGCTAGCTTACGCAGGACATCCTGCGCGGCAGGTTGCAACTTCGCGACGCCTACCGGGAACAGGATATCCGTGCGCACCTCGATCTCAAGCCAGTCCGGCGTCTGCCGCACGCTGACCAGGCTCTTGTCGATCAGCGGCTTCATGGCGCGCTGCACTTCCTTTGAAATCTGGCTGAGGCTCGCCTCATCGGTCTTGCCGACCGTGCTGTTGTCGGCCGGCGCCGTCTGGCGCTTCTCGCCCGGCTGGCGTTCAGCCGCGGCGCCTTCGTGACCCGGCAATGGCAGGTTGCGCGGCGGAATAGGCACATCGATCTTGGCGATAGGGCTGGCCGTCGGCGAACGCGTCTGGTTAGGCAGCGGCACCTGCGTAGCCGGCGCGTTGTCACGGATCGGTTCGATTACCTTGCCGGTGCCGTTGAAGGCTTCGTTGATCGACGCCGCCATGACGCGGAACTTCGTTTCGTTGACAGCGGATACCGCGTACATCACCACGAACAGCGCCAGCAACAACGTGATCAGGTCACCATAGGGGATGGCCCAACGCTCGTGGTTGATATGTTCTTCGTGGTGGCGGCGCTTCACTGCAGGAACCCTTGCAGCTTGCTTTCGATGTGCCGCGGGTTATCGCCCTGTGCGATCGAGACAAGGCCTTCGACCAGGATCTCGCGCATCTGCGAGCGTTGGCGAGCCAGCCCTTTGAGGCGTGCGGCCATCGGCAGCGCCAGCAGGTTGGCGAGGCCGATACCGTAAATGGTGGCGACGAAGGCGGCCGCGATGCCGTGGCCCAGCTTGCTCGGGTCGGCCAGGTTCTGCATGACGGCCATCAGGCCCATCACGGCGCCGATGATACCCATCGTGGGCGAATACGCGCCCGCGTTCTCGAAGACTTTCGCCGCCTCGATATCAATATGTTCGCGGGTGAAGACCTCGACCTCGAGCACGGAGCGCATCGCGT
The DNA here is from genome assembly GCF_036500425.1 of Luteibacter sp. Taxonomy (GTDB): domain Bacteria; phylum Pseudomonadota; class Gammaproteobacteria; order Xanthomonadales; family Rhodanobacteraceae; genus Luteibacter. The sequence continues at coordinate 27,716 of NZ_DASYCB010000058.1, read as the reverse complement.
CCGGCTCGGTGCCATCCACCAAAAGCTGAAGCCCCTTCTTGATGAAGGGGTCTTGTTCGCGCTCGATCGCCGGTTCAAGACCGAGCAAGCCCGTGCGGCGGGAGATCTCGCTCCAGCCAACGATGCGGCTGACAAGGTTCTCCGATTCGATATCCGGTGGCCGGTAAACCCAGGGCAGCATGGCCCAGGCCCGCTTGAGCACCGTGCCAGGCGTCTGCACGAGCAGCGCGGCGAAGGTGCCAAGGAAGACGATGACGAACGCAGCCGGGTTCCACAGGGCGTCGAGGCTCGAGCCCTTGAGGATGGTTCCCACGATGATGACCAGGAAGGCCAGGATCGTACCGACAACGCTCACGATATCCATATCAGACGGCCATCCTCAGGCTGGGCAGCACCTGGCCGCTATCGTCGGCCAGGCCGGCGAGATCGAGCACGAGCGAAATGCGACCGTCGCCCGTGATGGTCGCACCGGCGACGCCTGGCACGTCTTTCAGGAACGGGCCAAGCGGCTTGGCCATGACATCTTCGCGGCCGAGCACTTCATCGACCAGGCAACCCAGGGTCTGGTGGCCGATCTGCACGACGACGACGTGCCCGCCCCGGCCCTTGGCGCCAGCCCAGTTGCCGAGATCGGCGAGCGGTAGCGCGCGCTGGCGATGGGCGGCGACGATCCGACCATCCAGCTCCTGCACCTGGCCGTCGGCCAGTTCAAAGACTTCTGCGACATTCGACATCGGCAGGCTCAGCAAGCGGTTGCCCACGCGCACCATCAGCACGCGCAGGATCGCGAGTGTCAACGGCACCGAGAGGCGTACCGTGCTGCCGTGGCCGACCCGCGAATCAATCGACAGGGTACCGCCAAGTTCGACGATCTTGGTCTTTACGACATCCATGCCCACGCCACGGCCGGAGATATCCGACACCTGGCTGGCCGTGGAAAAACCTGGCCTGAAGACGATTTCGTAGCATTCGCGCTCGTCGAGACGGGCGGCCTGCTCTTCATCCATCAGGCCTTTCTCGACGGCCTTGCGGCGCAGGACCTCGGGATCCATGCCCTTGCCATCGTCGGTTACGGTGATAACGATGCGATCGCCATACTGGCCGGCGGCGAGGCGTACGGTGCCGAGGCGTGGCTTGCCTTCGGCTTCGCGGACATCGGGCATTTCAATGCCGTGGTCCACCGAATTGCGCAGCAGATGCACCAGCGGATCGGCCAGCGCCTCGACGACGGTGCGATCGATATCGGTTTCTTCGCCCTCGGTAACGAGTTCGATTTCCTTGCCGAGCTGGCGGGCGAGATCGCGCACGATACGCGGGAAACGCGAGAACAGTTTACCGACCGGCTGCATGCGCATGCGTAGCACGGCGTTCTGCAGGTCTTCGGCCACGCGCTCGAGTTCACCGATGGCGCGCTCCATCGGATCGTTGCTGCCGCGCGGGGCGAGGTTGGTCAGGCGGTTGCGGACCAGGACCAGTTCGCCGGCGGCGTCGACCAGGCTATCCAGGCGATGGGTATCGACACGGACGGTGGTTTCGGCAGTGGCGCTGGGCTGGCGTTTTTCTGTGGGGGCTGCAGCCGGTTTTGCTTTGGTGGCGGTCGGCTGGGATGCGGCGGGGGGTGGTGTTTCGGCTTCGGGAATCGCGAGCAAGCTCGCTCCTACAGGAGCAGGAGCAGGAGCGGTGGCGGGCTCGGCCGGGGCGGAGCCGCTGGGGGCGCCGGTGCCGTAGAGCTGGTCAAGCAGGGCTTCGAACTCGTCGTCGCTGATCGTGTTGCTATCGGCGGTGACGGGCGTCGCGGTTTCGGCGACGACTGGCGCGGCCGGTGCATCGACGGCACCTTCGGAGCCGGGTGCGGCAGTGCCATAGAGTGAATCGAGCAGCGCTTCGAACTCATCGTCGGAGATGGTGCCTGAAGGCGCGGCGGCCGGTGCGCGCTCGGTGCGCGCGGCATCCAGCAGCGCCTCGAACTCATCTTCGATCGGATCGTAGGACTTGGCGGGAGCTGTCGCGGCGATAGCCCTGGGTGCGCTGACCGGCACCGCGAGCGCCACCGGCGCAGCCGATGCGATGCGGCCGGGCACGACAAGACGATCGAGCAACGAACGCGGCGCAGGCTCGGCCTGCACACCGGCATCCGCTGCGCGCATCATGTCATTGAGCAGGTCGAGCGACTCCAGCAACGCGTCCATGAGGCCCGCATTGAGGATGATGGCGCCGTTGCGCGCCTCATTCAGGAGATCTTCTGCGCGGTGACACAGTTCCACCATGGCGTTCAGGCCAAGGAAGCCCGCCCCGCCCTTTACGGTGTGGAACGCACGGAATACCGCGTTCAGGAGCTCGCTATCTTCTGGCGAGGCCTCGAGATCCACGAGCTGTTCGCCCAGGGTCTCAAGCAGTTCGCGTGCCTCGATCAGGAAGACGTTGAGCAGCTCATTGTCCAGCTCCACGCTCATGGCGGGGCTCAGAAGCCAAATTCGCTGAGCAGGCGATCTACTTCGTCCTGGCTGACCTTATCCGCCGCCGGCGCGTTCGCGCCCGCTAGCGAACCGGTGAGACGCACCAGTTCCACCAGTGAAGATTCGACCTTGGCCATGAACGCCTCGACCTGGGCGACGCGCTGGCCGGAAAGATCCTGCCAGGACTGCGCTTCGACCATTTCACCAAAGCCGATATCACAGCTCTGCGCGAAATCGCCGACGCGTACCGCCAGCGACGTGGCGTTGACCGCGAAGGCAGGGTCAGCCTGGTCGAGCACGAGCAGTTCATCGGCCTGCTTTGCCAGCGACTGGGCCTGCGGGCGCAGCTTTTCGCTGAAGTCGAGCGTGCGATGGGCCGCGGTCGCGCTCATCTCAAGGACATCGCGCAGGTGCTTACGCGCGTCACTCATCGTGCCCGGCACGCCGTCGCTGGAAATATCCGAGGCGAGGCGGCGGGCGGATTCGTGCAGGTCGCGCGCCAGGTGGCCCAGGGCCAGGAACAGATGCTGTTCACGGCTGCGGATCAGGCGATCCAGCGCATGTTCGAAGGCGGCGCTGTCGTCGGCATCCAAGAGCTCGCGCAGTTCGGGTGCCACGTCCTGGCCAGAGGAAATCATCGTATTCATGTCAGTCCCTTAGCCGGCGGCCGCAGCGAGTCGTTCGAAGATCTTGTCGAGTTTTTCCTTCAGCGTGACCGCCGTGAACGGCTTCACGACGTAACCATTCACGCCGCTTTGGGCGGCCGCGATGATCTGGTCACGGTTGTTCTCGGCCGTCACCATTAGTACCGGCAAGGATTTCAGGCTGGCATCCGCGCGGATGGCACGCAGCAGGTCGATGCCGGTCATGTTCGGCATGTTCCAGTCGGTGACCACCAGGTCGATCGGCTGTGAGCGCAGGAGCGTCAGGGCCGCGTTGCCGTCTTCCGCTTCCTGGATCAGCGTGTTGGTAAAACCCAACTCCACCAGCAGGTTGCGGACGATACGCCGCATGGTGGAGAAATCGTCCACCACGAGGATCTTCATGTTCTTGTCCAAAGCGTTCTCCGCCCTACAGCCGCGTAGTTCTTAGTGTTTGTCTTTCCAACCCGACATGCGTGCGCGGAGACGGATCAGGGCCTGGCCGTGGATCTGGCACACGCGCGATTCGCTTACTCCCAACACCGCACCGATTTCCTTCAGGTTGAGTTCTTCATCGTAGTACAGCGACATCACCAGCTTTTCGCGCTCCGGCAAGCCATCGATCGAATCGGCGAGCGCGTGGCGCAAGCCATCCTTCTCGAACAGGCCATCGGGGCCCGTGGCATCCGGGTCGGCTACGTCGATCGCGGAACCTTCGTCGCCTTCCGGCGCCGTCAGGCTCAGCAACCGCGCACTCGCCGCGTCCGCCAGGATCTGGTTGTATTCCATGGCATCGATGCCGAGACGCTTCATCACTTCCACGTCGTTGGCGTCGCCACCGGTTTCGTTCTCGATCTGCCTCGTTACCTCAGCCACCTCACGCAATTTCCTGTGGACGCTGCGTGGGGTCCAATCCGTCTTGCGCAGTTCATCCAGCATGGCGCCACGTATGCGGATACCCGCATAGGTTTCGAAGCTGGCCGCGCGAGTCGGCGAATAATTCCTTGCCGCCTCAAGCAAACCGATCATTCCGGCCTGCATGAGGTCGTTTGCATCGACGCTAGGCGGCAGGCGGCCCATCAGGTGATAGGCGATCCGGCGCACCAGCGGCGCATGCGTTCTTACCAGTTGATCGGCCGGAACCTTAGTGATTTCAAGGTATTCGCTCGCGACGCTCACAACGGCAGCCCTCCCCCCACGTGTTCGCGGCCGGCAAAAAAGCCGATCCGACCCTGACCACGGGGTTCGGGTTCACCCCATGTATCGACCGACCTGGCCAAATTCTTGAATCCCACCGCCGAACGGCTGCTCGGCCAGGCATCAACCACCGCCGACTGGCGGCGGATCGCCTGGCGCAGGTACTCGTCGTGCGGCACCATGCCCATGAAATCGAGGGAGACATCCAGGAACCGGTTGGTCACCCGCGAGAGTTTTTCGAACAGCTGGCGGCCTTCCTGCGCATGGCGGACCATGTTGGCCACGATGCGGAAGCGATTAACCGCGAATTCGCGCGACAGCACCTTGATCAGGGCATAAGCGTCGGTGAGTGAGGCCGGCTCGTCGCAGACCACCACCACTACCTCGTCGGACGCGGCGGCGAACATCGACACGCTGTCGGAGATGCCGGCGGCGGTATCAACGATGAGGTATTCGGGCGCCAGCGGGTATTCGTCGAAGGCACGGATGACCGCGGCATGCTCAATGTTCGGTAGCTGGGCCATACGCCGGGTGCCCGACGTGGCCGGGATCACCTTGAGCCCGTGCGCCGCCTGCAACACGAGGTCTTCAATGGTGCAGGCGCCTTCCAGCATGTGGCCGAGGTGCCGCGTGGGCTGCAGCCCCAGCAGGACATCGATATTGGCCATGCCGAGGTCGGCATCCAGCAGGATGACGTCGCGGCCACCCATGGCCAGGGCCATGCCAAGGTTCACGGCCACCGTGGTCTTGCCGACACCGCCCTTGCCGCCCGCGATCGCGATGCTGCGCGTAGGACGGCGGTCGGCGAGCCAGTTAAGGCTGGCGGCCTGCGAGTTGTCGACGTGTGTGGTCATGAAGGAATTCACTGCCGGTGAAGAAGTTGCGGTTGCGGTTGCGGTAGGCACGTTCGTGAAATGCTGCGATCAGGCCAGGGTCGGCGCGGAGGCAAAGCCGAAGCGATCGGCGAGCACGGCGTCGTCTGGCTCTTCGTTGCGTTGCTTGAGCATCTGGGCGGCGAGGCAAACCAGCTTGCGTGCGTCGGCGGACGCGATGTCCTCCGGGACGCGCTGTCCATCTGTCGTGTAGTCGAGTGGCATGCCGTGCCGGATCAACGCTGAAAGCGCGCCACCCAGCAGCGGTGTCTCGTCGAGCTTGGTCAGGATCGCGCTCTGCGGCTTCAGCGGTGCATAGGCGCGCACGGCGTTGTCGATCGCCTGCGCCTGCGCGTTGGCCGCGACCACCAGGCAGACGCGCACATCGGCCATGGCGCGCAGCGTTTCAAATTGCTGCTGGAGCTTCGGATCGTTGCCGGCGAGTCCCGCCGTATCGATCAGCACCGTGTGTTTGCCGCGCAGCTGCAACAGGACATTGCGCAGGCTTTGCGCATCAAGCGCGTTGTACACGCGGACCCCGAGCAGGCGGCCGTAGTGTTCAAGCTGCGCGCCAGCACCGATGCGGTACTGGTCCGCACTGATCAGCGCGACGTTGGAGGCACCGTGGCGCAGTACCGCACGCGCCGCCAGCTTGGCGATGCTGGTCGTCTTGCCGACGCCGGTGGTGCCGACGAAGGCGGTAACGCCACCACCGACCGTATCGAAGTTGCGGCCGCTGGTGCGGATGTTGCGCGAGAGAATGCCCAGCGGCAGGTAACGTGCCTGCTCCGCGGTCATGTTGTCCGGCAGTTCCGCACACAGCGCGCGGGCCACATCACCGTCGATCCCGAGACGGGTCATTTCACGAAGGACCCGGGCGCGCAGCGGCTGCACGCGATCCATCTGGTTCCAGGCCAGCGCGGAAAGCTGCACTTCCAGCATTTCGCGCAGGTTGTTGATCTCGGCGCGCATGCCGTTGACGGCAACATCGTTCTGCGGGCCGCCCACCGTAGCGGCGCGGACCACGTCGGCGACGCTGGCGGCCAGCGCGGCGGACGACTGGCGCTGCGGCGCGTTCGTGTTTTCTGCGATACCCCTGGTGGCGCGTTCGACGGCGGCAGCCGTGGCGGCGCGGGCCTGGTCGACCCGGGCGATGCGCTCGGCCTCGCGATGGTCGCGGGTGGCGCGGATCGACTCGACCTTTTCGTCCGCGGTCGGCGGCTCAAAGGCAAAGCCGGCTTCGCGCACCAGCGCTTCGTCGTAATCGAGCGCGGCGATGATCTCGATGCCGTCGTCCATCCGGCGCGTGGACAGGATCACGGCGTCCGGACCCTGCTCATCACGGACCTGGCGCATGGCCTGGCGCATGTCGGGAGCAACGAATCGTTTGATTTTCATGCGTTCGATCCTGTCTTCATCGATCGGCGCCCGGTTCCCCTGGGCCGCCACCTTGTTCTGTCACGTCCGCCGGGGCAAATCCCCGAGCGGTGTCTCATTCCTATCGTCCCAGGGCCGTCACCAGCTTGACGCGGCGGTTGTCCGGAACTTCGTTGTAGGCAAGTACATGCAGGTTTTGGGCCACATGCCGCGTAAAGCGCGAAAGCCACGGACGAAGCGCAGGAGAAACCAGCAGGACGGCGGGTTCGCCGGCGGCCTCCTGGCGGCGAGCCGCGTCGGCGACGTTCTTCTGCAAGCGATCGGCCAGGCCCGGCTCGACTGCCGCGCCAGCGGGGCCACTACCTTGCAGCGACTGGAGCAAGATCTGTTCGAGTTCGGGTGCCAAAGTAATGACGGGCACTTCCGTGCCGAGGCCGGCGATCTCCTGCACGATCTGGCGACCCAGGCCGACGCGTACCGCGGCGGCAAGCACGCCCGGATCCTGGCTCTGCCCCGCGTTCTCCGCCAGCGATTCGACGATGCCGCGGAAGTTGCGGATAGGCACGCGCTCGGCGAGCAGGTTCTGCAGCACCTTGACCACCGCGCCGAGCGAGAGGCGCTTCGGCACCAGGTCTTCCACCAGTTTCGGGGTCTGCTGGGCCAGGCGGTCGAGCAGCTGCTGCACGTCCTGGTGACCGATGAGTTCGTGCGCGTGGTTCTGCAGGATGTGCGAAAGGTGGGTGGCGATGACCGTGGCCGGATCGACCACGGTGTAGCCGAGGGTCTGCGCGTGTTCGCGCAGGCCCGGCTCAATCCAGACCGCGTCCAGGCCAAAGGCGGGGTCACGGGTGGCGATACCGTTGATGGTGCCGTGCACGCGGCCCGGGTCGATCGCCAGCATGCGCTCGGTATGGATTTCAGCTTCGCCCATGGGGACGCCCATCAGCGAGATGCGATAGCCGTGCGGCGCCAGGTCGAGGTTGTCGCGGATATGCACGGAAGGCACGAGGAAGCCCAGTTCCTGCGAGAGCTTGCGCCGCACCGACTTGATCCGCGCCATAAGCTCACCGCCCTGCGCCTTGTCGACCAGCGGAATGAGGCGGTAGCCGACTTCGAGGCCGACCGTGTCGACCTGGGCCACGTCTTCCCACGACAGTTCCAGGCGCTCGGCCGGCGGTGTAGCGTCGAGCGCGGCCAGCTCGGTACCCGGAACGCCCGGCGTGCCAGCGGTGGCGCCTGCCGGCAAATCCTTGCGCTGCTGCAGCTTCCACGCACCGAAGCCTGCGATGCCTGCCAGGAGGAGGAACGGAATATTTGGCATGCCCGGGATCAGGCCCATCACGCCAAGCACCGCGGCCGCCACCGCCAGCGCCTTGGGCTGGCTGAACAGCTGGCCGAATACCTGCTTGCCCATTTCCTGCGACTTCGACACGCGGGTGACGATGACCGCCGTGGCGATCGAGAGCATGAGGCCCGGCACCTGGGCGACCAGGCCATCACCGATGGTCAGCAGCGTGTAGGTGTGCGCAGCTTCGCCGGCCGAGAGGCCGTGCTGGAACATGCCGATGAAGAAGCCACCGAGCATGTTGATGACCAGGATCAGGATGCCGGCGGTGGCATCGCCACGGACGAACTTCGAGGCACCATCCATCGAGCCGTAGAAATCGGCTTCCTCGCGCACTTCCTGACGGCGCTCGCGGGCCTGTTCCTGGGTGAGCAGGCCGGCATTGAGATCCGCATCGATCGCCATCTGCTTGCCGGGCATGGCATCGAGGGTGAAGCGTGCCGTCACTTCGGACACGCGGGTGGCGCCCTTGGTCACCACCACGAAGTTGATAATGGTGAGGATGGCGAACACGACGAAGCCGACGGCGAAATTGCCGCCAATGACAAACTCGGCGAACGCCTCGATGACCTTGCCCGCCGCACCCGGGCCGTTATGGCCGTGCAGCAGCACCACGCGGGTGGAGGCGATATTCAGGGCCAGGCGCAGCAAGGTCGCGAACAGCACCACTGTCGGGAACGACGCCAGTTCCAGCGGGCGCATCACGTACATGGTGGCCAGCAGGATCACCAGCGACAGCGCGATGTTGAACGTGAACAGCAGGTCCAGCATGAACGGCGGCAGCGGCAGCATCATCATGCCGAGCATGATCAGCATAGCGATCGGCGCGGCCACGCCGCGTCGGCCGATCTGCCGGAACGTGCCCATCAAGTTCTGGGAGGCTGCCATCTGTCTCACTTATCCATGCGGTAAGGGCCCATCAGCTCCGGATCGATATCCTGCTGGGGCATGTCGGGCGGGAGATCGCCCATAGCGATCGCCTGCTTCAACCGGAACACGTAGGCCAGGATCTGGGCCACGGCCACGAACAGGGCCGAGGGGATTTCACGTCCGATTTCCGTCGTGTGATACAAGGCTCGTGCCAACGGAGCCGCCTCGACCACCGGCACCTTCGATTCGGTACCCAGTTGGCGGATCTGCAGGGCGATCACGTCCATGCCCTTGGCCACCACGCGCGGCGCTCCCATGCGGGTTTCGTCGTATTTGAGGGCCACCGAGAAGTGCGTCGGGTTGGCGATGATGACGTCGGCCGAGGGCACGTCTTCCATCATCCGGCGGCGGGCCATCTGGTGCTGCATCTGGCGGATTTTTGACTTCAGTTCCGGCGAGCCCTCGTTTTCCTTGTGCTCGTCCTTCACTTCCTGCTTGGTCATCTTCATCTTCGAAAGGAAGCTGTACTTCTGCCAGGGCGCATCGACCAGGCCAATGGCGCCCATGGCAATGGCGAAGATGAGTGAGGCGCTGCCGAACATACCGAAGGCGTGGGCAATGCCCTCCTCCACCGAGCCCGAGCCCACGGCATACATCTCGACCGTGCTCTTGCGCAGGTACCAGGCCAGCGCGCCGCCGATGACGAACAATTTCAATATGGACTTGCCGAGCTCGACCAGGCCATTCTTCGAGACCAGCCGGGAAAGACCCTGGATCGGGTTCAGGCGGTCGAACTTGGGCGTCAGCGCCTGGAACGAGAAATTCAGCCCGCCCATCAGCGCGGGGGCGGCGATCGCCGCGGCCATGGTCACCGCGAACAGCGGGCCCAGCATGCGCAGGGCCTCCAGCAGGGCTGTCATCAGCGCCCGCTGCAGGCCGTTGACGGCGAACAGGTCTTCGCGCCCGTAGTTCAGGCCCACGTGCATGATGTTGGCGGCGTGCTTCGCCATCTCAGCGCGCGAGGCGATGAGCATGGCCACGCCCGAGAACACCACGACGGCGGTGGACAGCTCGCGCGAGCGCGGCAGCTCGCCCTTTTCACGGGATTCGCGAAGTCGTTTGTCACTTGGGGCTTCGGTTTTGTCTTCCTTGTCTGCGCCTTCGCTCACGGCCTACCTCCCGATGAGCTGGCGCATGGTTCCCCATGCGGCCGTGGTGAGCGAATCCCAGGCGCTGGGCAAGCCACGCAAGGACAACCAGACGGCGATCATGCCGAGGCAGATGGTGATCGGGAAGCCGACAGCGAACAGGTTCATCGACGGTGCCGAGCGGCTGATGGCGCCAAAGCCGAAGTTCACCACCAGCAACGCGGTGAGCGCCGGCAGCGCCACGCGGACCGCGCCACTGAACAGGTGGGAGGCAAAGGTGAGCACGCCCCACACGCCATCGGTGCCGATGCCGCCCTGCCCGACCGGCATGCTGCGGAAGCTCTCCGCAAGCAGGTCGATCAACTGCAGGTGGCCGTTGAGGACCAGGAAAATCAGCGTGACGAGCATGGAGTACAGCTGGCCGAGGACGGGCGTGGTGCCGCCCAGGCCGGGGTTCACCACCTCGGCGAAGCCGAGGCTCATCGCCTGGGATACGAACTGCCCCGCGTACGAAACGGCTTCGAACACCAGCTTCAGTACGAAGCCGAGCGCCGCGCCGATCAGGATTTGCTGGGCCAGCGTGGCCACGCCTTCGGCGGAAAGCGGGCGGATCGCGAGCGGTGCCAACGGCGCCAGCACGATCGTCAGCATGAGCGTGATGCCCAACCGGATACGCACCGGGATGACCGTGGAGCTGAAAATCGGCGCCATGAGCATCAGTCCGGTAATCCGGGCGAGCGCCCAGCAGGCACTCCCGACCCACCCCTCGAGCTGGCCGAGATCCAGCGGCATCAACGTACTGCCTGAGGCAGGCTTTCGATAAGGGTGCGGGTGAAATCGACCATGGTGCGCAGCATCCACGGGCCGGTGATGATGCCGACGAGGGCCATGCAGATCAGCTTCGGAATGAAGCTGAGGGTCTGCTCGTTAATCTGCGTGGCGGCCTGGATCATGCCCACGATGAGACCCACCGCCAGCGCGGTGAGCAGCAGCGGCGCGCCGACCAGCATGGCGATGTGCAGGGCCTGCTGGCCGAAGTTGATGACCGATTCGGGCGTCACTGGTAGAAGCTCCCGGCCAGCGTGCCGAGCAGCAAGGTCCACCCATCGACCAGCACGAACAGCATGATCTTGAAGGGCAGCGAGATGATCACCGGCGAGACCATCATCATGCCCATGGACATGAGCACGGAAGCGACGACCAGGTCGATGATCAGGAACGGGATGAACAGCAGGAAGCCCATCTGGAACGCGGTCTTCAGCTCGCTGGTAAGGAACGCCGGCAACGCCACGCGATAGGGTACGGCTTCCTTGTCGGCGTAGGGCTGCTCATTGGCCAGCTTGGTGAAGAGCTGCAGATCCGGCTCGCGGGTCTGCTCGAGCATGAAGTGCTTGAACGGCGCCGCCGCGAGGGGCAGCGCATCCTGCACGCTCATCTGGCCATCCATGTAGGGCTTCACGCCCGCGTCGTAGGCCTTGTTCAGCACCGGCGACATCACGAACAGGGTAAGGAACAGGGACAGACCCAGGATCACCTGGTTCGGCGGCGTGCTGTTGGTGCCCAGCGCCTGGCGCAGGAAGCCCAGGACGATGATGATCCGGGTGAACGAGGTCATCATCAGCAGGATCGCCGGGATCACCGTCAGCGCGGTCATCAGCGCCAGGGTCTGGATCGACAGCGACCACTGCTGGCCGCCATTGGCGCCCGGCTGCACGTTGATCAGCGGGATGCCCGGCGGTTCGGCCGCGAAGGCGGCGAACGGCGAGAGGAGGAGGAGCAAGAGCAGCCCCCACTTCACGTACTTCATGGACGCTTCCACTGGGAGAGGATGTCGCGGAAACCGCGGATCGCCGGGGTATCCGACGGGGTGGTGTCTTCCTGGACCGGGGTTTCCAGCACATGCAGGGTGCGCAGGCCACCGGTCGGCGAGGCGCCCACGAGTAGCTGCTTGCCGCCCACTTCGAGCAGCATGACCTTGTCCTTGAGCCCTACCGGCATGCTCTCGATGAGACGAATCTTCCGCCCGCCCGGGCGCACCCGCGACTGGGCACGGCGGCCCAGCCAGCCAACGAAGAAGATCAGTGCCACGACGCCGAGCAGGCTGATCAGGACACGAACGATCTCCGCGCCCGAGTCCACCGCCGGAGCGGCAGCCACGGGGGCGGCCATCAGGGCGCAGGGGAGGAAGCCACCCGCGAGGGCAGCGGCGATGCGGCGCATGGACGGCCCTCAGCGGAGCTTGCGGACGCGTTCGGCCGGGCTGATCACGTCGGTCAGGCGGATGCCGAACTTCTCGTTGATCACCACCACCTCGCCATGAGCGACGAGCGTGCCGTTCACGAAGACATCGAGCGGCTCACCGGCGGCGCGGTCGAGTTCGACCACCGAGCCCTGGTTGAGCTGCAACAGGTTGCGGATACTGATCTTGGTGCGACCGACTTCCATGGCCATGGTGACCGGGACATCGAGGATGACATCGAGGTTGACGTCACTGCCCAGGCCAAGGTTCTTGGTGAGATCGGCGGCGCCGTCGACGGGTTCGAGGATGGTGGGTTCGTTCATGTCCGAGTATCCGGTGCGTTGCTGGGATGACCCATCCAAGGAAGCAAACGGCGTGCCATGCTTTTGGCACGTGGCGGAACCCTGATTTTCCCTATTTATTTCATAGGCTTGGAAGGTTATCACCCTCCCCTATGCAGGCCTTTCGACGGTGGCTCGCCGGAAACCTGACGCTCGACGGCAGTTAGTCACCATGACGGTCATTTGACGTCACGTTTTCCCTTGCCGAAAACGAACGTAGGAGCGCGCTTGCGCGCGATGGGGGCTTGCGGCAAGCACCCATCGCGCGCTTGCGCGCTCCTACAGGGGTACGTCAGGCGGGTTCGGCGGCCGGTGACGGCGTGGGCGCGGGGTTCTTGATGGAAGGCCGGCGCATGTGCGATTCGAACTGCACCGCCTTGTTGCCGGCGGCGTTGGCCATGCGGCCGCGGAAAATCGGCACGTCTTCGGCAAAGACCGTCGCGAGGTCCGGGAGGCTGATCGGAATGACATCGCCTTTGCGCAGGTGCAGGAAATCGCCAATGGTCAGGCGTGCCTCGGCCAGCATGGAGGTGACCTCTACCTCGGCGTCGAGGATCTCCTCGTGCAGGTTCTGGATCCAGCGCTCATCGCGCTCGGCGCGATCACTCTGCACGCCGGCATCCAGCAATTCGCGGATCGGCTCCACCATGGAGTACGGCAGGGTGAGATGGATTTCACCGCCACCGCCATCCAGCTCGACGTGGAAGCGCGATACCACCACGGTTTCCGTGGGGCTCACGATGTTGGCGAACTGCGGGTTGATCTCGGAGTTCAGGAACTCGAACTGCATCTTCAACACCGGCGACCAGGCCTCAGCCATGGCCCCGAACGCTTCGGCCAGGACGATCTGGATCACCCGGTTTTCGGTGGGCGTGAAATCACGGCCCTCGATACGCGCGTGAAAGCGGCCATCGCCACCGAAGAAGTTATCGATCACGGTGAAGACGAGGCGCGGCTCGAACACCATGAGCGCGGTGCCGCGCAGGGGCTTGATCCGGACCAGGTTCAGGTTGCTCGGCACGGCCAGTGAATGGACGTACTCGTTGAACTTGGTCATCTTCACGCCAAGCACCGAGACCTCACACGATTTCCGCAGCACGTTGAACAGGTTGGCGCGGAAATAACGGGCGAAACGGTCGTTGACCATTTCCAGCGTCGGCAGGCGGCCGCGGACGATGCGGTCCTGCTGGGTGAAGTCGTAATCGAGTATGGAGCCCGGCAGCGGTGGCGGCTCGAGCTCCGTCTCGACGGAGCCGCCCTCCACGCCCGCCAGCAGCGCATCGATTTCTTCCTGGGTGAGGATATCGCTCATGGCCGGACGGCTCCCGTCACTGCATGATGAAGCTGGTGAAATACAGGGCATCGATGCCCGGACGGCCAATCTTTTCCTTCAGCACGCGCTGGACTTCCGCTAGCGCAGCCGCCTGGAGCTTCTGCTTGCCCTTCACATCGGACAGGGTCTTCACATCCTGCGCCGAGAACAGCATGAGCAGCGCGTTGCGAATTTCAGGATCGGCTTCCTTGGCCGCCGCAACGGCTTCCGGGTCGTGCGACATCACGTTGACCCCCACCTGCAGGAAACGCAGGGCGGTGTCATCTTGGAAATTAACCACGAACGCCGGATCCAGTTGCAGGTAAACGGCAGGCTTGGCCTTGGCGGCCTCGATAGCGGCCTGCTCGGCGCTCTTCGGGTGGCCACCCTTCAGCATGAAAAAGGCGCCAGCGCCGCCAGCGACCAGGACGAGCGCGCCAACGATCAGCAGCACCTTGCCCTTGCCCTTCTTCTTACCTTCGTCGCCGTCTTTCTTTGCCGTGGCCATGCGGGTGGAACCTCGTTGATGCGAATGCGGATATGGCTGGCCCCTACGGGCCCCGCGGGTATTGTTGCAAGCGGCGTGCCATCACGCACAGTAGGTTGTCGCGGCGTAAACCCCTTTTTTCGCGAGGTTTACGCCCTTGGGCAGGTCATGACGAAGAAGGCGGAAAATTGACGCGCGACGTCATTACGTCACATCGCGCGGAGGCCTCAGGCGACCTCGTCGACCAGGCCACGCGAGACGCGCGACGTGGCGGCGGTCATGAGCGTGTCGTCACCACCATCGGGCGAAGCCGAACCGCTGCCCCGCCCCTGGCCCTGGTTGTCGTTGTGCTGCTGGGCGCCACCCTGGTTGACCTCGGCCTGGCCAAGCGAAAGACCGTGGTGGGCCAGCATGCTGTCCAGGTTCGAGAGCGTCTGCTGCACGGCATGCACGGCGGCCGGATGCTGCGCCATGATCGCGACATTCACCTTGCCGCCATCGACGTTCACGCGGACATCCATGCTGCCCATCTCTTCAGGGTGCAGCTTGATCCTGGCTTCCTTGATATCGCCGGCGGCGGAGCTCATCCACGCGATTTGTTCTCCCAGGGCCTGGGAAAACTGTGGCGACGTCGTGGCCTGGGTGGCCTGGAGCTGGGTCACGCTACCGAGGTCACCTGCCGCCGGTGCATGGGCGAGCGGCATCGGGCCGGCCGCGGCGAGGTCGATCCCCTTGGCGTCGTCCTTGGTCACGGCGGTGGCTGCACCTTCCGTCGCCAGCAACGCGGCGAACGGCGATGCCGTGGCCGCGCCAGGGGCTGCAGAGACGGCGCCAGTGGCCGTGGCCGCCGTGAGTGCGTCGAGACCGGTGCCCTGCGCCGCAGCCGCCGAATCGGTTGTGTCGCCCTTGGCACCAGTAAGCGCGGCGAGGGCCGCACCGGCGTTCCCGGTCGCTACATCCTTGGCCAGGCCAAGCCCTTTCGCCGCGATCTGCGTCACCTGAACCGGGACGCCAATAAGGGCCAGCATGGAGGCTGCGAGCGAGGTGTTGTCGCTATCGGCGTTCGCCGCATCCTTCGTGTCCGCGTCATCGTCCTTCGTGGCGGACGGGTCGTCTTTTTTCGTATCCGCGGCGGCCTTGGGATCCTTGTCGTCCGAGGATTTCGCGGGCGCCTTCGCCGCCGTCGTTGCCTCGTGATCGGCACCCGCGGACTTGCGGCCCTGCGTATCCGCACGCGCCGCGTCCATCGCGTGGCCGAAGTGCTTCTGCGGGGCCACGGTATCCGCCGCCGATGTCGCCGACGACGCCGCGCTCGACCCAGCCGGTGCTACCGCCGGTGAGGCGGCATGCGCGGGGGCCGAGGGCCGGGCGGCATTCAGGAGAAGCGAAGCGTTATTCATGCGTTTGGCTCGATAAGGTCGATCGGTGGGAGGCGCGGCGTGGTCCACATCAGGCCCCTCACCTGGGATGTTTGCGGTACTGCGAACGTTCGTCGGCCTGCTCCTGCTCGCGACGATCCTCCTGCTTGCGCTCCTGCTCGCGGTAGTTCGCCGTCACGGTGTCCAGTGCCTTGGCACGTCCACGCGCTTCGGTCCAGTCGCCGCGTGCGCGCTCAAGCGCGCGTTCGCGGCGCTGCACCTCGCCGAGCTGCTGCACGATCGCCATGTCGATTTTCTGCAGGAACTGCTGGCGATTCAGCAGTTCAGCCACGCCGATGCCCGAGGGCATTTCGGCATATTCGTTGCGGTACCGGCGCAGCTCCACCAGTTGGTGTTCGGCATCGGCCAGCGCCTGCTGCTGCGTAGCGAGCATGCGCGTGGCCTCCTCCGCCTTCTCGGCGGCGAGATCCACGACCGGTTGCAGGCGATCGGCGCGCGACGGCATCAGCCGGCCCTCGCAGCATCGACGAGGCCAGCCTCAGCCTCATCGAGGAAGACCGGCGTGTCGGTTTCCTGCTGGAGGAAGGCCGACAGTTTCGGGTACAGCGCGATCGCCTCGTCGGTGCGCGGGTCGCTGCCTTGCTTGTAGGCGCCAACGGCGATGAGATCGCGCTGCTGGCGGTAGGCGGAATAGACCTGGCGGAAGCGCTGCGCGGCACGCATGTGGTCCTTGCTTACCACTGACGGCATGACGCGGCTGATCGATGCCTCGACATCGATGGCCGGGTAGTGCCCTGCCTCGGCCAGGTCGCGCGACAGCACGATATGGCCATCGAGGATGGCGCGCGCCGAGTCCGCGATCGGATCATGCCGGTAATCATCACCCTCGGTGAGCACGGTGTAGAACGCCGTGATCGAACCGCGGCCTTCCGCGTCGTTACCTGCGCGCTCGACCAAAGCTGGCAGCATGGCGAACACGGATGGTGGATAGCCCTTGGTCGCCGGCGGCTCGCCAATCGCCAGTGCGATCTCGCGCTGGGCCTGGGCGTAACGGGTTAGCGAATCCATGAGCAGCAGCACGCGCTTGCCTTCATCGCGAAAATGCTCGGCCACGGCGGTCGCCACCTGGGCGCCACGCAGGCGCGACAACGGTGGCGCATCGGCGGGCGCGGCGACGACCACGGCGCGGCGGCGGCCCTCCTCGCCCAGCGTGTGGTCAACGAATTCCTTTACTTCGCGGCCGCGTTCGCCGATCAGCCCCACCACCACCACGTCGGCGTCGGTGAAGCGCGTCATCATGCCCATCAGCGTGGATTTACCCACGCCCGAGCCGGCAAACAAGCCAATGCGTTGGCCACGTCCCACGGTAAGCAGGGAGTTAATCGCACGCACGCCTGTATCGAGCGGCGTATCGATCGGCTGGCGCTGCATGGGGTTGATGGGATCGCGGCGGAGCGGCGCACGGTCGCGCGCCAGCAGCGGGCCCATACCATCCAGTGGCACACCATCCGGTCCGATAACACGGCCGAGCAGTGAGTCGCCCACGGGAACGCCCGAGACAGAAGCCACCGGCGTGACGCGCGCGTTGGGCAGCACGCCGTGCATTTCACCCGTAGGCATCAGCAGCAAGCGGCCATCGGAAAAGCCAACCACCTCGGTTTCAAGTTGCTTGCCGTCCGCGCCCGCCACCATGCAGCGCGAACCGACCGGTGCCTCGCAGCCAACCGCCTCAAGCGTGAGGCCGACAACGCGACGCAGTTTGCCCTCGGCCTGCATCGGGCGCACCCGTTCGACATTGGCGCGCTGTACGGCTAGCGCATCACGCCAGTGCGCGGTGCGACTTGCCTTGTGGTTGTCGGCGCTCACGATGCCGAGTTCTCGTCGGCCACATCGCTATCATTCGCGCTGTCGTCGACCAGGGGGGCTACCAGCACGCTATCGATCACGGCGGCCAGGCGAGTGCGCACGCGGGCATCGAGCCGCGAGTGCTCGCTTTCCAGGCGAACGTCACCACGCTCCAGCGCGGCATCATCGATGACTGCGCCTTCGTGGTCGAGCGACGAGCGATGCTCGCGCACCAGCGCCGCATCGACCGGATTAAGGTGAATTTTCAGATGGCGCGAGCCGGCCGGAAGGACATCAACGGCCTGATGGACGACATCCAGGATTTTTTCGGGACGCGTGGCAATCTCATAGCCCAACACGCGTTCGGCGATCAGCGTCGCCAGTGCCGCGAGATCACCTGCCACGTCACCATCAAGGTCAGCGAACGGGCGCTCCACTGCCGCGAACAGCGCATCCAGCCGCGCCACCTTTTCGGTGAGTTCGCGCCTGGCCATCGCACGGCCTTCGTTCACGCCCGCATTGAAACCTTCTTCACGCGCCTGGCGTTCGATCGCCTCGATCTCGGCCACGGTCGGACGATGCGGGACATCGTCTTCCTCGACATCCTCCACGTGGCGCACGTCGGAGCCGCCGACAACAGGCAGCTCCCAACGCTCGAACTGTTCGATGCGCTCGCGGGAAAGGATCGAGGTCAGGCTCATCAGACGAATTCTTCCCCGCCACCGGCGAGATTGATCTGGCCCGCGTCAGCCAGGCGGCGCGCGGTAGCCAGCACTTCCTTCTGCGCCGCATCCACTTCGGACAGGCGTACGGGACCCTTCACTTCCAGGTCGTCGCGCAGCATGTCCGCGGCGCGCTTGGACATGTTGGCGAAGATCTTTTCGCGAATGGCGACATCGGAGCCTTTCAGAGCCGTGATCAGGCGGGCCGACGGCACTTCGCGCAGGAGCACCTGCATGCTGCGATCATCGAGTTCGGCAAGGTCGTCGAAGACAAACATGAGTTCTTCGATGCGGTCGCCGAGACCCGTGTCGATGCCGCGGATCGAGCTCATCAGCTCGGCCTCGCGTGCCGTTTCCATCGCGTTGAGGATATCGGCGGCCGCCTTGAGGCCGCCCACCGTGGCCGATTTGAGCTTGTTGGAATTGCCGGAGAACTGGCGCTCCATGATTTCGTCGAGCTCGTTCAACGCGTGCGGCTGCACGCCATCCAGCGTGGCGATGCGCATGACGACATCGCTGCGTGTACGCGCCGGCAGGTAACCGATGACTTCAGCGGCCTGGTCAGGCTCGAGGTGCGCCAGCACCAACGCGATGATCTGCGGGTGTTCCTGGCTGATCATCTCGCCGATGGCGCGGCTTTCCATCCACTTCAGCGATTCCAGGCCCTTGCTGCTGCGGCCCAGGAGGATGCGGTCGATCAGGCCGCCGGCCTTGTTCTCGCCCAGCGCATTCACCAGGATGCGACGGATATAGTCTTCGGTGCCCACGCCGATGGCCGTGTGCTGGCCCACGTCTTCCTGCAGCTTGGTGAGGACAACCTCCACCTGCTCCTTCGAGACGTTCTTCAGCTGTGCCATGGCGGTACCTACCGCCTGCACATCACGTGCGCCGAGATGCTTGAGGATCGAAGCCGCATCTTCCTCACCCAGGGTGAGCAGGAGGATCGCGGCCTTCTGCGCGCCCGTCAGGACCTCTTTATCAGCCGCCATCGTCGGATACCCAGCTCTTCACGACCTGCGCTACCTGCTTCGGATTCTCGGCCGCCATCCGTTTGGCAAGGCCGACTTTTTGTTCATAGGCCAGCAGCGCCGGTGCGCCAAGCTGGACGTGGGACCCGCCGCGTGAACGCTCGGGCGACATGTCGTCATCATCGACCATGACCGACACCGTAGGCATCGGGCCGGCCAGCGCCATGCCCTGCTCCGTCACCGGCGCCGGCTTCAGCAAGCCTTTCAACATCGGGCGCAGTACGAAGAAGCCGACGATCAAGGCCACCATGACGCCAAGACCCTGCTTGATCAGGTCAAGCATACCCGGGCGCTCCCATAACGCGGGGCTCTGCGGTGCGTCCTCGGCGGTGACCCCATGGAACGGTTCGTTGATGACGCTGACGCTGTCACCGCGCGCCGAGCTGAAGCCCACCGCGTTCTTGGTGAGTTCGGTCAGGCGCTGAAGCTCTTCCGGCGTAAACGGGACACTTTTGGTTTTACCGTCCTTGTCGGGCACGGTCTTGTTATCGACCACTACGGCGACGGTCAGGCGGGCGACCTTGCCGGCCGGATCGGTCACGTGGCTCACCGTGCGATCAAGTTCGTAGTTACGCGTGGCGCTTTGCTGTTGCTGCGTGGGCGACTGCGCAGTCTGCGTCGTCGCGGCCTGGCCAGGCGCCGCCGGTTTACCTGCCGCGGGATTCGCCGCGGTCGGATTACCGCCGGCGTTCGGTGGCTGGTTACTCAGTGCGCCCGGCACGCCGCCATTGCTGGCAGGATCGGTGCGGGTGTCGCTACTGGTCTGTTCGCTGCGCAGCGCCGGGTTGTCGTGGTTGAAGGTCTCGCTGGCCTTCTCGGTGGATGAGAAGTCGAGATCGGCGAAGACCTGGGCGCGCACCTTGCCTGCACCGACGAGCGGCGCCAGCAGGTCTTCCACGCGCTGGGTGTACGTCGCTTCGATGCGGTTCGACAGGCGCAGGCGGTTGTCGCCGATGGCGGCCGGGCTATCCGGGTCGTTCTGGGTCAGCAGGTTGCCACCCTGGTCGATCACCGAGACGTTGCGCGTATCCAGGTCCGGTACGCTGGCGGCCACGAGGTGGGCAATCGCGGCGACCTGGCCCTGGTCGAGCTGGCGACCTGGGTAAAGCGTGATCACGACCGACGCGCTGGCCGGCTTGTTGTCGCGAATGAAGGCGGAGGGCTTCGGCAGCGCCAGATGCACGCGAGCCGCGCGCACCGATTGCAACCCGGCGATGGTGTTGCCCAGGTCGGCCTCGAGCGCCGACTGGTAACGCGAACGCTCGGCCATGTCGCTCATGCCGAACGGGGAATCCGCCTGCGGCTGCGCATTGGCCGAGCCCTGCGGCAAGCCCTGGCCAGCGAGTTTGAGGCGCACCGCGGCGACATCGGCCACCGGCACGAAGATCGAGCTGCCATCGGTGCTCAGTGTGTACGGTTCGTTCTGCGTCTGCAGCGCCTGGGTGACCGCCGCCGCATCCTTCTGTTCCAGGCCGCCATAGAGCAAGCCGTAGTTCGGGGCACGCGACCACATGACCGCGGCGATACCGATGGCGACGGCGCCTGCGATACCCGCCAGCATGAAGAGCTGGCGCGCGGCCGGCGTCTGCGCAAGCGACTTCAGCGAGTGCATGCGCGAAGCCGAGTTGCCATCCGTGTTAGCGACGCCGTTATCAGCCATGGTGGGAATTCAGTCCTGGGATGCGTGGCAAGTCGGTCAGACCGACATGTTCATGATTTCTTTGTAGGCATCGACCATCTTGTTGCGCACCTCGGTCATGCCGCGGAACGCAAGGTCGGCTTTCTGCCCCTGGATCATCACCTGGGCAAGATCGACGCCCGGGTCACCCCGTTCAAAGGCGGTCGAGAGCTGACTGGCCTTCGTCTGGGTTTCGTTGACGCCATCGATGGACTGCTTGAGCAGATCACCGAACGTGCCTTTCTGGGCGGGGGTGGTCTCACCCACGCCACGCATGGCGGGCATGTCGGTCTGCGCGCTGATGCGGCGCATCTGGAGCAGGAGGCTGTTGACGTCGATCGTGGTCATGACGGTTTTCCAACGCGTATTCGTCTTACCGACACTTCAAGCACGACCCATGCCAACGGTGGAGATGATTCAACCCGCCTGTGCAGCCTCTGACAAGCCGTACTTGCGCAGCTTCTCCACCAGCGTGGTGCGCTGGACACGGAGCAGCTTGGCCGCGTGGGCGACGACGCCGTTGGCGGAATCCAGGGCCTGGCGGATCAGACCGATCTCGATGCCGGCAAGGTGATCCTTCAGGTCCAGACCACCCTGCGGCAGGACCGAGGGATCGCCTTCGCCGCCATAACGGAAGCTCTCGGTGACGTCTGGCTCGGCTTCCATCATGGCGATGAGCGCCGTACCCGATACTTCTTCCACCGGCGTGGCGCCGCGGTACTTTTCCGGCAGGTCGGCGGCACGGACGTCGGCCTGGGGCATAAGGATGGCCATGCGCTCGACCAGGTTCGACAGCTCGCGCACATTACCCGGCCAGGCATGCTGGCACAGCGCGTTCATGGCGCTAGGGGTGAAACGCACCGACGACAGGCCACGCTGGACCAGGCGCTGATTGAACTCGCCGATAAGGGCCGGCAGATCTTCCAGGCGCTGGCGCAGCGGCGGCATTTCCAGCGGGAATACCGACAGGCGGTAGAAGAGATCTTCACGGAACGTGCCGCGCTCGATCGAGCCTTCCAGGTCACGGTGGGTGGCCGCGATGATGCGCACGTCGCAGCGCTGGGCGCGGTTGCCACCCACGCGTTCGAACACGCGCTCCTGCAGGACGCGCAGCAGCTTCACCTGCATCGGCAGGCTCATATCGCCGATTTCGTCGAGGAACAGCGTGCCGCCCTCGGCCATCTCGAAACGGCCCTTGCGTGAGCTGATGGCGCCGGTGAATGCGCCCTTCTCATGGCCGAACAATTCGCTTTCGAGCAGCTCGGCCGGGATGGCGCCGCAGTTGATCGCAACAAACGGCTTGTCGCGACGTGGCGAGCAATCATGGATGGTGCGTGCGACCAGTTCCTTGCCGCTACCGGACTCACCCAGCACCAGCACGCTGGAATCGAATGGAGCGACCTGGCGGATCAGCGCGTTCACCCGCTGCATCGGGCCGGACTGGCCAACGAAGCGAAGGTTCGACGGGACCGACTGCATCCGCGACTGCAGGGTGCGCAGGGCCTCGGAGAGGCGCTCATAGCGCAGCGGCATGTCAATCAGTTCAACGTTCTGGTTGGTGTCGTCGGCGATCAGCGAGGTAGCGATCGGCGAATCGGCTGCCACGAGCATCGGCAGGTCGCGACCCTGGCGGCCCAACGGCGCGAGGAAGGCATCCAGTTCCACGTCGTCATCGACGGTGCCGATGTAGGCGCCGCGCCACGATTCACCTGCTTCGGCCGTATGCATGCGGCTGGCCAGCACCGGGCGGTAGCCCAGGAAGGCCAGCGCCGAACCGACGGCATCAGCGCGGGACGGGTCAGATTCGACGACGAGAAAGTTGGACGACTTCACCGGATATACCTCGCGTGGAGAAAGTTCGAAGGCCCCTCGGCGGGTCCGTGCTGGAATCCCGTCGCCTTCGTTGCAAGATATCAATCAAGGAGCGTGCCAACGTCGGATTTCCGACGGAAGAAGCCTGAAATCCGTGTCAGGGAACGGGTAGTTGCTGCGTAGGGAAAACCTTTTCGGCAACGTATGAAATCGCGGAGGTGAGCGTCAGTGTCAATGCTGACGACACGCGTCACGAATGTGACGCAGGAAGACACGCGACGTTCTTACGTCACGTGACGTAAAAGGTCACCCTTGGGTCGCGTGGGCCTTTGCCTCGGCGATCTGGCGCCGATGCTGCCGGAACACCAGCCGCTCGATCTCGTCACGGACTGGCTCCGAAAGGCCCTCGAAGGCCACGAAACCCTTGCCGTCCAACGGCCCGGCATGGCGGACACCCGGCAGTTCCAGGGGCAGCGCGCGGACCACGTCGAAGTGCAGCTTCAGCAGAACGGGCTGGCCGACCGGGGGCAGGCCCTCCCAGGGCAGGACCGCCCCAAGGCCGTTGAAGCGCAGGGAAATGCGCGGCGGCAGGGCCGATTGCGGCAGCAGCAGCCGGTTGACGATTTCCATCAGGATATTGAGCTTGGCGTCGAGCCGGCCGACTTCCTGGCTCAGGGCGTTGTCGTCCTCGCCCGTATCGACGCGTCGGTCCATGAGGGCGGCGACCGCCACCAGGACGTTGGCGTTACGGTCATTGACCGAGGCCAGCGCGGCGGGCGCAAGGCGCTCGCCGGGCTCGCAGGTGGCGTGGAACCGGGCGTCCCAGGTGACACGCTCCGAAAAGGCTTTCCATGTTTCTTCGCTCATGGGCCTGCCACCGTTGGGAAGATCAGAACGAAGTATACGCAGCCACCGCCTGGCGAACCCGACGCGAGGTGCCCAGGGCCAGCGAGGTCTCGTCACGGGCGGCCGAGACCAGGTCCTTGATCAGGTTATCTATGAGCATGATTGACTTGAGCGATTCCAGCGTTTCCGGTGCCGGACGCATGGTCCCGGCGTGGAGCACGGGATCACGCTCGGCTTCCAGGCCAGTCAGGTCATCCCAGCGGCCCTCTGAGGCGGCGGCGTGCATTGCCTCGGTCAGGGTCAGGACGCGGTCGAGGTCGCAGAACGCGATGGCAGTCATACCGCTGCCCCGGCAACCTTACGGTGTTCAGCCGGGATCGCCACCCAGCTATCACGCACCTGGCCCAGCAGGGTCGCCACTTCATCGAGGGCCAGCGTATCGGCGTGCATGTTGGCGAACAGCAGCCGACGGCTCATGTAGTCGTAAAGGGCATCGAGGCGCTCGACCAGCGAGGTCTCGATCTCGTGGTTCAGGGCCGCCTGCAAGCCACCGATGATCTCGATGGTCTTGGAAATGGCCTCGCCGCGCGAGGCAACATTGCCGGTGGCGATGCATGCGACCGCCAGGCGGATTCGCTCGAGGGCGCCATCCATCAGCAGGGTGATCAGGCCGTGCGCGTCGGCCGCTTCGATGCCACCACCGGTACGAACCTGCTGGTAGGCGCCTGCGCCGCGGGAGTATCCCAGTGCCATGTCTTATCGTTCCTGCCGGCTTACTTGTTCGAGTTGTTCAGCGAATCGAACTGCTGCTGAAGGTAGCTGCTCGTGCTGCTGAGCTTGGTCATCATGGTGTCCAGCGCGGTGTACTGCGTGGTCAGACGCTTGGTGTAGTCCTGCATCTGCACGTCGTAGTCGGACTGCTGCTGCGCGATATCCTTCGTCTTTTGATTCAGGTTGTTCGTGCGCTGAGTGAGGATGCCGGAGCTGGAGGTCCAGCCGGTGATCAGCTTGTCGAGCTTGGGCGCGATGCCGTTGTCACCGCTGAGCAGGTTCTGCGTCTCCTTGGGATTGGACGCCATGAACTTGGTGAGTTTGGTCGAATCGAACGCGAGCGTGCCATCCACCTGGAAGGAAACACCCAGGTTGCTAAGCGAACTGGGGCCGCCGTTCGCGGCGGGAACCTGCGAGCCAAGAAGACTGCTGACCTGACTCTTGATCGACATGACCGTGGCGTCGCCGATCAGCGCGCCCACCTGGTTATTGGTCGAGTCGTACTTGGTCAGGGTCTGGTACGTGGAAACAAACGAGTTGTAGGCGGTAACCAGGCTCTGCATGGCCGCGGTCACGGCCGAAGTGTCCGTTGTAATGCTTACGCTGCTGCTGCCTTCCTTCACGAGGGAAAGCGTAACGCCGTCAATGGCATCTGCCACGGTATTGGTGGCGCTGGTCGCGTCCGTGCCGTCGATCGAGAACTCGGCATCCTGCGCCTTCGTCGTCGGGGTACCGGTTGCCGGGTCAAACGCGAGCGTCGAAAGGCCGCCGTCGCCGCCACTGGCACTGACCGAAAACGCATTCGCAGCACCGGTGGTGGAGGAAGACAACACCAGGTGCGCGCCATCCTTACCGGTGACGATGCTCGCCGTGACTCCGGGGTTATCGGAAGCCTTGTTGATCTTGTCGCGGATATCCTGAAGCGAATTGCCCGTCGTACCGATATCCAGGCTCATGGACTTGTCGCCGATTGCGATAGTCAATGTGCCCGTGCCCACGGCAGCCGTCGAGCTGGCAATGGCGGTTGAGGTAGTCTTCTGAGCCGCTGCGAGCTTGCTCACCACGATGTTGTAGTTGCCCGGGACCGCGGTGCTATCGGCGGAGGCAGTCAGGATCGTGTTGTCGCCGACCGAGGTCTTCTGCGTGGTGAACGCGGAGCCGTTGGTCAAAGCCTTGATGGCGCTCTGCAGGCTGGTCAGCGAGGACGTAAAATTGCCGACCGCCGAAATCTGGGTGGTGTTGGCTGTGCTGGCGTCGGAAAGCTGTTTGTCTTTCGCGGCGCGCTTGTTTGCTACAAGGTTCGAAACGATCGACGCGACGTCGATCGAGCTGGAACCCAGGGTAATCGGATTAGTGGCCATGAGAATCTCCGTGAAGACGCCTCACTGCCCTGGGCGCCAATTTGCCGACGGGTGACCCTGGAAACAGGGCCACCCGTGGCAATTAAGCAATTACCCTGCCAACCCCGAGGCTAACCTCGGGAGAGGCGGAGCTCCGGGCGATTAGCCGAGGAGCTTGGTCACGATCTGCTGCGAGGAGTTCGCGGTGGCGAGCACCGAGACACCGGCCTGCTGCAGGATCTGCGCCGAGGACATGTTCGCCGTCTCCATCGCGAAGTCGGCGTCGGTGATGGCCGACTTCGACGAGGTCAGGTTCTGCGAGATGTTCGACAGGTTGGAGATGGTCGAATCGAAGCGGTTCTGCACCGCGCCGAGGTCCGAGCGCAGGTCGGAAACCGACTGCAGGGCAGCGTCGATGCGGACGATCGTGGCGTTCGCGGCGTCAGCCGTCGCGACGCTGGAGCCGTCGAGCGAGCCAGAAGTCGTGGCCTGGTCGGTGATGCCGATCGTGCCCGCCTGGGTACCCGTCACCGTATAGCCGCTGGTCGAAGCGATGTTCAGCTTGCCATTGGTGCCCACGTAAGCGCTGATACCGGTGCTGGAGTGCGAGTTGATCGCGTCGGCGACCGACTGGGTGTCCTTATAGGTGCCAGCCAGGCTGAACGAGGTGTCGCCTACCTTGATGTTGACGCCAGCGGTGCCGCCAGCGATGACCAGCTGGGACGGGACAGCTGCGGTGTCGGCCGTGCCAGCGACGCCAGCAGCGAACTTGGCCGCGTCGGTGCCGGTGATCGCCGGCGAGGTCGCGCCGTTCGCAGCATTGGAGATCTTCAGCTTGCCTGCGTCGTTAGCGACAACGTAGTTCGAACCGAGCTGGGTCTGCACGTCGGCCGCGAGAGCGTCCGCATCGGCGTAGGTCGTACCGGTCGTCACGGCTTTGCCGTCGACGCTGAACGAAGAAGCCGCCGTGAGGCTGAAGGCAGCCGAGCTCTCGACCGAACCGGCGGTGCCCGGGACAGCGGCAACAGCGGCGGTGAACGAGGAAGCAAGGTCGATCGACTGGCCAGCGGTCTGGCCAATCTGGGTGGCCTTCATGCCCTGGTTCAGGTTGACGTTGATGACTTCACCGACGTTCGCACCGACCTGGAAGCTCAGGTTCTGAGACGAACCGTCGAGGACCTTCATGCCGTTGAAGTTGGTCTGGGTCGCGATACGGGTCACTTCCGACAGACGCTGCTGCACTTCGGCGTCCAGTGCGGCGCGGTCGCTCTGCGAGTTCGACGCGTTGGTCGACTGCACGGCCAGCTCGCGGATGCGCTGCAGGTTGTTGGTGACTTCGTCGAGGGCCGACTCGGTCGTCTGCGAGAGCGAGATGCCGTCGTTGGCATTCTGGACCGCGCGGTTCAGACCGTTGATCTGGGTGGTCATGCGGGTGGAGATCGCCATGCCCGCGGCGTCATCCTTGGCGCTGTTGATGCGGTTACCCGACGACAGACGCTCGATCGCCGAAGACAGCTTCGTCTGCGAGGTCGTCAGGTTGCGCTGAGCATTCAGCGACATGATGTTGGTGTTGATGGTCAAAGCCATGATCTTGATCCTTTGGTAGCGGAACCGAATTGCCGGAGTAGGTGCGGCGTATTCCGGCGGGGTTCCGTAAGGGAAGCCTTCCGCCTCAGAGAGGTTTACGGCACGCCGGGAGGAAACTTGAGAACTTTTTCTACCTGTCAACAGTTATTTCTTGACGGGGCGTGAAAGGAGCCCTGCCCAGCCACTGTCGAGGGAGGTATCGGCACGAATGCGCCGGGGTTTAGGGCCATTTTTCGCTTCCTTGTGTGGAAATCCGGCCAGGGGGTCCCGGCCGGCAACCGTGCCGTTGGTGGAAAGGTCAACCCAAGGTGCTGCAAGAATCCGGGGCGTGGTGGCGACCGCCCGGCAAAACCATCCATAGTGAACGTCTTACGCGTTCTGCCATTAGGCCCCTGTAGGAGCGCGCTTGCGCGCGATCGCGCG
>NZ_DASYCB010000057.1:0-7481 GCF_036500425.1 Luteibacter sp. | reverse complement strand
TAGCGCGATGACCGACCAGATCATGGCGCAGCTGAAGAGTGATGGCCCGCCGCGCTTCGTCTTTGCGATCAGCATGGAAGCGCACGGCCCGTACGACAAGTCGTACATCGAGGACACGGCCGAACGCGATGCCATCCCCGTACCTGAAGGCATCAACGACGACGACAAGCTGAAGCTGCGCAACTACATCTATCACATGCGCCACGCTGACGCGGAACTCGGCCGCCTGGCCGATCTGCTCAAGCAGCGCGAGCGCCCCACCCTTCTGTTGTTCTACGGCGACCACCTCCCGGCACTGACCGATACTTACGCCAAACTGGGTTTTACCAGTGGCA
Source organism: Luteibacter sp. (assembly GCF_036500425.1). Taxonomy (GTDB): domain Bacteria; phylum Pseudomonadota; class Gammaproteobacteria; order Xanthomonadales; family Rhodanobacteraceae; genus Luteibacter. The sequence continues at coordinate 7,146 of NZ_DASYCB010000057.1, read as the reverse complement.
AGGACATGCTGGCGCAAACCGTGCCGTACATCCGCAAGCTGGATCCGTTCGTCGCGCAATTCGCAGCACCTGATGCGACGATGCTTGCGCGCCAGCAAGGCCACGCGGAAGAAGAGGCTGCGGCAGGCGCAGGTCAGTAACGCACACCCGGCAACATTGCCGCTAACGCAACGCAGGTCACAGTTCCCGGCCGCCACTCTCACTAGCCTCCGTTCTTCCACTCGCATGGCGAGCGGCGGAACGGGGGCGTGTGCCAGCCGGGGCCGGCTGGTGCTTCATGGACTCTATCCCACAGGCAGGAGTCATACGCATGAAGAGGTTCGCTTCACTCGGCAAGAGCGTGGCGTGCGCGGGCATCATCGCGTCCATGTTCTTCTTCGCACTGGCGGCAAGCGCCGCCGATGCGCCTACCAACAACACCGCACCGACCTTGCAGCTCACGCGCGTCAGCGCACTCCCCGCACAGGCAAAGCCTGCGGGCGTACCCGATGACTACGTAGTCACCCCCAATGGCTATTTTTCACCCGATTGCGTCGCCACCGTGCACCAAGGTGACGAGTTGCAGGCGAATGGCATGATCCGCCGCGCCTCGGGCGTCGCAGAAAAGGCGCCCACCTGCGGAAAAGCAAACTTCTCGCTACAGGGTGAGCGCGTCGAACCGAACGGACACCGCTCGCTGACGAACACACCGCCGCCGGAGCAGAGCGGATGGGTGCAAGCGGCGAACTACACCAGTAGCACACCCATAGGGCGCATCGTCGCAAGCTGGACCGTGCCATCAGCACCGTCGGCGAAAAGTAACCAGGTGATCTATTTTTTCCCTGGCCTGGAGCAACTGCCTAACGTGCAGTCCATCCTCCAGCCCGTACTCGGCTGGAACGGCTATGGTGACAAGGCCTGGACGCTCGCCAGCTGGAACTGCTGCGTCGACGGCACGACGTTCCACAGCGACCCCATCGCGGCGAAGGCTGGTGACAAAGTGGTGGGCGACACCTATGCCACGTGCACCGCTGGGCAAGCGTGCTCGACGTGGAAGATCGATTCGAAGAACACGACCACCGGGCAGACCAGCACGTTGACGACCAATCCGTATGCCGACCTTACCTGGGTCTTCGGTGGCGTACTCGAGGTCTACAGTGTGGCGTCTTGCAACCAGTACCCGGGCGGCCCGATCACCTTCAGCAATATCCAGGTGTATGACCGAAGCAACAAGCGTGTATCGAACCCGCCGTGGCAGGGCAGCGATACCTCAGGTATCGATCCGCAGTGCAATTACGGGCTGAGCACCACCGCGACGTCTGCCACCCTTTCGTATTGATAGAGAAGATGTGCTCACGGCGAAATGATGTCGCGCGCAAGCGCGCTCCTACACGAGGCCTTGCAACTCTTCTGTAGGAGCGCGCTTGCGCGCGATGGGTGTTGCGGCAACGACGCAAGCACAAAAAAAGCCCCGCTTTCGCGGGGCCTTTCTTTGTAGCAACAGCTGAAGAAGCAGGACTTAGAAGTCCATGCCACCCATACCGCCCATACCACCCGGGGCACCGTGGCCGCCGCCGTCGTCCTTCTTCGGCACTTCGGTCACGGCCGCTTCGGTGGTGATGATCGAACCGGCGACCGAGGCAGCGTACTGCAGGGCCGAACGGGTGACCTTGGTCGGGTCCAGGATGCCGAAGGCAATCATGTCGCCGAACTCACCGGTGGCAGCGTTGTAACCAAAGTTACCGCTGTTTTCCTTCACCTTGTTCACGATGACCGACGCTTCTTCGCCGGCGTTCGTGACGATGGCGCGCAGCGGGGATTCCAGCGTGCGACGGGTGATGGCGATGCCGAGGTCCTGGTCCGGGTTGGCACCCTTCAGGCCTTCCAGCGCCTTGAGCGCGCGGATCAGGGCAACACCGCCGCCCGGGACCACGCCTTCTTCGACGGCTGCGCGCGTAGCGTGCAGGGCGTCTTCGACGCGGGCCTTCTTTTCCTTCATCTCGACTTCGGTAGCGGCGCCGACCTTGATGACGGCAACACCGCCAGCAAGCTTGGCCACGCGCTCCTGCAGCTTCTCGCGGTCGTAGTCCGAAGAGGTCTCTTCGATCTGCGCCTTGATCTGGCCGATGCGCGACTGGATCTTCTCGCCTTCGCCGGCACCATCGATGATGGTGGTGTTTTCCTTGGTGATGACGACGCGCTTGGCGCGGCCGAGATCGGTGATGGTGGCCTTATCGAGCGCCAGGCCCACTTCCTCGGAGATGACGACGCCGTTGGTCAGCGTAGCGATATCTTCCAGGATGGCCTTGCGACGATCACCGAAGCCCGGCGCCTTGACGGCGGCGACCTTGACGATGCCACGGATGGTGTTGACGACGAGGGTGGCGAGGGCTTCGCCTTCCACTTCTTCAGCCACGATCAGCAGCGGCTTGCCAGCCTTCGCGACAGCCTCGAGCACCGGGAGCAGCTCGCGGACGTTCGAGATCTTCTTGTCGTGGATGAGGATGAACGGGTCGTCCAGTTCAACCTGCTGCGACTGCTGGTTGTTGATGAAGTACGGCGACAGGTAGCCGCGATCGAACTGCATGCCTTCGACGACATCGAGCTCGTTGTCGAGACCCGAGCCTTCTTCAACCGTGATGACGCCTTCCTTGCCGACCTTCTTCATCGCGGTGGCGATGATGTCACCGATGTTGGCATCGGAGTTGGCCGAGATGGTGCCGACCTGGGCGATAGCCTTGTCGTCAGCGGTGGGCTTGGACAGCGCCTTCAGCTCGGCAACCGCGGCCACGACGGCCTGGTCGATACCGCGCTTGAGATCCATCGGGTTGATGCCGGCGGCAACCGCCTTGAGGCCTTCCTGGATGAACGCCTGGGCGAGGACGGTAGCCGTCGTGGTGCCGTCACCGGCCACGTCGGAGGTCTTCGAGGCGGCTTCCTTCACGATCTGGGCGCCGATGTTCTCGTACTTGTCGGCCAGTTCGATTTCCTTGGCGACCGAGACACCGTCCTTCGTGACGGTCGGGGTGCCGAAGCTCTTCTCGAGCACGACATTGCGGCCCTTCGGGCCCAGGGTGACCTTGACGGCATTGGCGAGGGTGTTGACACCCTTCAGCATGCGGGCGCGGACGTCTTCGCCGAAGCGGACTTCTTTAGATGCCATGGGATAAATCCTTGGTATTCGAATAGGAGAAAGTGGTTACCGTCACGAGGCGAGCGAAGCTCAGCCTTCGATGACCGCCACGATGTCGTCTTCCTTCAGGAAGACCAGCTCTTCGCCGTCGATCTTGATTTCCTGGCCGGCGTACTTGCCGAACAGAACGGTGTCACCTTCCTTCACCGACATCGGACGGACCTTGCCGTCTTCCTGGATGCGGCCATTGCCGGCAGCGATGACCTTGCCGCGGGTGGGCTTCTCGGTGGCGCTGTCCGGGATAACGATACCGCCGGCGGAGACGCGCTCCTCTTCCAGGCGCTTGACGATGACGCGATCGTGCAGCGGGCGCAGCTTGCTCATGAGTAACTCCAAAGCAGGTGGTTGTAATTAAAGAGAAAATGGCCACCCCGTTAGCACTTGGCCGGGGTGAGTGCCAGAATTCTAGCCAAAGCAGGCCCTTGTTCGGAAGAGCTTTGGATGGGCGAGAGATGGCGCCACTACGAAACGGTTCAAGGTCACCCGGTACAAAAAATCCCGATCCGGGGCCTGGCAACGCCAATGCAAGCTAATCCGCACTCACCCGGTCATAATCATCGACGCCCTTGCGGTTCGTCGCCGCACCGATCCATGGAGCCACCATGCTGTCGTTCGCCCGCCTGCTGCGGAACCTGGCCGTCCTGGCCAGCCTGAGCCTGTTCGCCCTGCCCGCCCTGGCGCAGGACGATGACAACCTGCTGCCGGTCACCCAGGCCTTCCACCTGACCACGGATGCCAGCCAGCCAGGCATGGTGAAGCTGCACTGGCGGATTGCGCCGGACTATTACCTCTACCGCGGCCGGATCAAGATCAAGGCGGCCGATGCCAACGCCGTGAAACTGGGTGAACCCACCCTGCCCGATGGCATCAAGAAGCACGACGAATACCTTGGCGACGTGGAGATCTACCACGGCGATATCGAGGCGAGCGTGCCCTATACGCTGGCCGACGCCGCGAACAAGGTGCTCGCCCTGGATGTGCAGTACCAGGGCTGCCACGAGGTGGAGCCCAAGATCTGCTACCCGCCGAACACCGAGCACCTGAAGCTCGCGATTGGCGGCGCGTCCACGATCCCGACCGATACCCCGCCAGCCGCCCCGGCGACCAAGGGCAACGGCGCGGCCCTGTTGGGCGCGCCCGCTGCGACGCCCGGCACCGATGCACAGGCCCTGCCGGCCGACCAGGCCTTCCGTTTCGAAGCCCTGGCAAAGGACGGCAAGAGCCTGCTCCTGCGCTGGACCATGCCGAAGGACTACTACCTCTACCGCGACAAGACCGAGATCAAGGTCGTTTCGCCGGCCGGGGTCACCGCGGGTGAGCCGGACTGGCCCAGCGGCATCGCGCATCACGACGAGCACTTCGGTGACACCATCGTCTACTTTGACCAGGTGGAGGTACCGGTGCCGCTCAATGGCGCTGATCCCTCCGGCAAAGTCGAACTGGATATCGCCTACCAGGGCTGCCTGGAGAACGGCATCTGCTACCCGGTGATGACCCGCCACCTGAGTGCTGACCTGGCCTCTGGCGCGGTCACGGTGGGCAACGCCGCCACCGAGGCTTCGGCGACGCCCGCAGCCGCGCCAGCCGAGGTCGCGCCGACGCCGCCGCCGGCAAACCTGATGCCGGGTGGGACCGAGAAGGTCGGCTTCATCGCCGCGATCGGGCTGGCCCTGCTCGGTGGGCTGATCCTCAACCTGATGCCGTGCGTGCTGCCCGTGCTGTCGCTGAAGGCGATTACGGTGCTGGAAAGCGGCGAGAGTCCGGCCGCGGCACGCAAGCACGCGCTCTGGTACACCGCCGGCGTCATGCTCTCGTTCGCCCTGCTCGGCCTTATCGTGGTCGGCATCCGTGCGGCGGGGCATGGCCTGCAATGGGGCGCCCAGTTCCAGCAGCCGGTGATCGTCGGCGTACTGGTCTACGTCATGCTCGGCATCGGCCTGTCCATGTCGGGTGTGTTCGAAGTGGGCGGCTCGCTGGGCAACGTGGGTAGTGGCCTTGCGTCGCGCTCCGGCGCCACCGGTGATTTTTTCACCGGCGTGCTCGCCGTCGTCGTCGCCAGTCCGTGCACGGCTCCGTTCATGGGTTCGGCCATCGCGTTCGCGTTTGCCGCGCCGCTGTACGTGGCCTTCCTGATCTTCGTGGCCCTGGGCCTGGGCCTGGCGCTTCCGTTCCTGCTGATGGGCTTCGTGCCCGCCGTGGCCCGCATGCTCCCGCGCCCGGGTCGCTGGATGGAGACCCTGAAGCAGGCGCTGGCCTTCCCGATGTACCTGACCGCCGTGTGGCTGTTGTGGGTACTGGCGAAGCAGCGCGGCGCCGATGCCGCGGCACTGGTCCTGGCGGGTGGCGTGCTGCTGGCCATGGCGCTGTGGTGGTATGGCCGTGCTCGCGGTGCACGTTTCTCCTGGGTGTTTTCGGCCGTGCTGGCCGTCGGCGCTGTGGCCGCCCTGTGGACGGTACACGGCCTGCCCGCACCCTCGACGACCCAGGTAGCGTCCGACGGCTCGGTGCCCTACTCGCCGGCGAAGCTGGCCGAACTGCGCGCGGCCGGTACCCCGGTGCTGGTCGATATGACCGCTGACTGGTGCATCACCTGCAAGGCCAACGAACGTGCCGTGCTCGATACGGATGCCTTCCGTGACCTGCTCAATCGCACCGGCACCGTCTACATGAAGGGCGACTGGACCGACGTGAACACCACGATCGCCGCCTTCCTGGAGCAGTGGCATTCGGTAGGCGTTCCCCTTTACGTCGTCTACCCGAAGGGCGGTGGCGAGGGCCGGAAGCTTTCCACGGTACTCACCCAGGACACGGTCAAGCAGGCTCTGGACACCGCGTCGGGCCAATGAAGCGCGGCCCTACATTCTGGTTCGTAGCGCTCGCCGTGGCCGCGGCGGCGCTTGGCTTGTGGCTCGAGCACCGGCGTGAGCATCCGACCGAGGTGGATGGTGTCAGTATTTCGGTGGTGGGCGACATGGCGCCGGAAACCGCCTGGCTTAGCGTCGATGGCAAACCGCGCCGCCTCTCTGACTGGCGCGGGCACAAGGTGCTCATCAACTTCTGGGCCACGTGGTGTGGCCCCTGCCAGCGCGAGATGCCGCTGTTGAGCGCCACTGCACGGCAATACGCCGGGCGAGACGTCGTCGTGCTGGGCGTGGCGGAAGATACGGCGCCGGCGGTGCGCGCCCACCTCGTGGCGCACCCGGTGGATTATCCGATCGTGATAGGTGGCAGCGACGCCCCTGGCGGCTCGCTCTCCTTCGGCAATACCCGCCAGGTCCTGCCCTACAGCGTCCTGGTCGGCAGCGATGGGCGTATCCTGCGCCGCAAGATGGGCGCGTTCAGTGAGCGGGAGCTCGCCGAATGGCTCTCGCCCTGAACCTCCAGGAACCCCCCATGGAAATCTTACCCTCGCACGAGGAAGCGATCGACGCGACGCGAACGTGGCTCGAACGCGCCGTGATTGGCCTCAATCTGTGCCCCTTCGCCAAAGCCGTCCACAAGAAGGGCCAGGTGCGCTACGTCGTAAGCGATGCCACCCAGCCCCTGCAACTGCACGAGGATCTGGTCCGCGAACTCGAACTGCTGCGTGACACGAACCCGGAGCAGGTCGACACGACCCTGCTGATCCACCCCGGCGTGCTGGCCGATTTCATGGATTTCAACGAGTTCCTGGAGGTGGCCGACGATACCGTCGCCGACCTGGCGCTCGAAGGCGATATCCAGGTGGCCAGCTTCCATCCGGATTTCCAGTTCGAGGGCACCGCCCCCGACGACATCACCAACTACACCAACCGCTCGCCGTTCCCGACGCTGCACCTCCTGCGCGAGGCCAGCATTGACAAGGCGGTAGCCGCATTCCCGGACGCTTCGAAGATTTTCGAGGCGAACATGGAAACGCTGGACAAGCTGGGCGTCGAAGGCTGGAACAAGCTCTTCTCCCTGTAGGAGCGCGCTTGCGCGCGATCGCGCGCAAG
>NZ_DASYCB010000056.1:0-152279 GCF_036500425.1 Luteibacter sp. | reverse complement strand
AGCGCGCTTGCGCGCGATGGTCGGTTGCCGCGAGCACCCATCGCGCGCAAGCGCGCTCCTACAGGGGTGGGTTCAGGCTTCGGCGGCTGTGGGGGTGCGGAGGTCGTCGCGGGCGGCTAGCAGGCGGTCCTGGCTGAAGCCTTGGGCGGGGGTCGCCAGCAACACGCTTTCCGGATCGGCGAGGCCGTGTTCAACCAGCACATCCAGCATCGCGATGCGGCTGGAGGCGAGCAGCGCGCGCCCGAGTGGCGTGCGGGCGCCGGCGTCGGCCGGGTCGGCGCGTTCAGCCAGGGCCTGGACCACGCGTGACGGGAATTGCCACTGCCGAGCCGCGTGTAGCGAAAGACGTTCGATCTGCTGCCCGATAGCGGCGATGAAGGGCCGGCTCAGGTTGTCCTGGGCGAGGCCCGATGAGGCATCCAGTTCCATCAGGATGGTTTGCGCGCCGGTCTGGGTGACCAGGCCGGCGAGGAAGGCTTCGAACGGATCGGCCGCCGGCCGGCTGAGGAACACGCAGGTGCGTGCGCAGCGTTCGGCGTGTTCCCACAGGCGATCGCCCGCGGCGCGGCTGGTCGGGTCGGTATCGGTGCGCAGGATCGGCCGCATCACGAGTTGCATCACGACGCGGCGCAAGCCGTTCTGGCCGAGCAGGGTGATCGCCTGGGGCAGGCCGGTGACCGGGCGTGTGGTGCGGAAGTAGGCGCTGTTCGCGACCCGGATGATCTCGCCGACCAGCACGGTATCGCGGCTGATCTGTTCGGCCAGCATGCGGCTGCTGGTGTCGTCGCTGCGCAGCGAACGCATCAGCTGCGGGACCACCGAAGGCAGCCGGGGCAGGGTGCTCACGTCGAAGCGTTCGGCGCCGAAGGCGTCGCGCACGCGCCGCACCGCGACCTGTTCAGCCGCGCTCATCGCTGGCTCGGCCGAGGTCGGCACGCCGAGCAGCAGGCGGTAGAAACGATCCTCCACTTCCTCCGCGGCGATCGCGTTGACAGGCCCGCGCTCGTCATCGACGGCCACGGCCACGAATACGTGTTCCGGCTTGGTCCGGCGCGGGGGCACGCCGGTCCCGCGGCCAAATAGCTTCCTGAAGAAACGGCCGATCACGGGTGCAACGACCTCGCCAAACGAAAGTGGGGATAGGTGTTTGCAGTATATGCGCACGACTGGGGGCGGAGTATTGCGCGCACCCATCGCGGGAGCCCACCCCGCCCATAGGGCGGGCTCCCGCGATCGCGCGCAAGCGCGCTCCTACAAAAAACCTGCAGCAGTCCTGTAGGAGCGCGCTTGCGCGCGATAGGCCCGCCGCACGGCACAATGCCCACCATGCCCCACCTCCCCAAAAGCCGCGTCACGCTTCCGCCCGGTCCATGGCCGACCGTGCTGGCATTTCTCGCGGAACGTTTCCCGGCCATCCCATTGGCCGAATGGGCGCAGCGCATGGCGCGCGGCCTGGTGGATGATGGCGACGCGGCGCTCGACCTGGCGACGCCGTACCGCCCAGGTGCCACGGTGTTCTACCGCCGCGAGGTGCCGGCCGAGCCGCGCGTTCCCTTCGAGGAAACCCTGGTCTACGTGGATGACGACCTTGTCGTGGCCGACAAGCCGCACTTCCTGGCGGTAATGCCCGCCGGTGCCTACGTCGAAGAGACCTTATCCGTGCGCCTGGCTCGCCGTCTCGGCAACCCGGACCTGGTCGCGTTGCATCGGCTCGATCGCGCCACCGCCGGTCTGGTCGTGTTCTCCGCGCGCCCGTCCAGCCGCGACGCCTATACGCGCCTGTTCCGCGAGCGGCGGATCGAGAAGACCTACGAAGCCCTGGCGCCACCGTTGCCGGGCCTCACCTTCCCCTATGTGCACGAAAGCCGTCTCGAACGCGGCGAACCGTTCTTCCGCATGCAGGAAGTGCCGGGCGAGCCGAACGCGCGGACGGTCATCGAGGTGCTGGAGCGCGGCGAAGGCCTCTGGCGTTACCGCTTGCAGCCCGTCACTGGCCGCAAACACCAGCTGCGCGTGCACATGGCCGCACTGGGCGCACCGATCGCTGGTGATGTGTTCTACCCGACGCTACGCGATGAACCACCGGGCTTCGCCGAACCCATGTGCCTGCTGGCCCGTGAATTATTCTTCATAGACCCGCTTTCCGGGGCAGAACGGGTGTTCCGCAGCGAACGCGGGTGGGAAGGCTCTGCTAAAATGCCGGCTCCTCCGCCGCGCTCCCCCGGATGACCACCGCCCCTGGCTTTCGCACCGTTGCCCTGATCATCGCGAGCGCGATGTTTATGGAGCAGTTGGACGGCACCATCCTGGCCACCGCGCTACCGGCCATGGCGACCTCGTTTGATGTCTCGCCGCTGCACATGAGCGTGGCGCTGACCTCGTACATGCTCAGCCTCGCCGTATTCATCCCCGCCAGCGGCGCCATCGCCGATCGTTATGGCTCGCGCAACGTGTTCCGCGCGGCCATCGCGCTGTTCACGATCGGCTCGATCCTCTGCGGCTTCGCCTCCAACCTGCCACTGCTGGTGGTGTCACGCCTGCTGCAAGGCATCGGCGGCGCCATGATGGTGCCGGTCGGCCGCCTGGTCCTGCTGCGCTCGGTGCCGAAGTCGGAGCTGGTCAGCGCCATGTCGTGGCTACTCGTGCCGGCGCTGATCGGCCCGGTGGTCGGGCCGCCGCTCGGTGGCTTCATCGTCACCTGGGTGTCGTGGCGCTGGATCTTCTATATCAACGTGCCGATCGGTCTCATCGGTATCTGGCTTGCGACGAAGTACATCCCCGACGTCAGGCTCACCGAGCGCGTGCCGTTCGATCGCATGGGCTTCGTGCTCTCTGGCGCTTCGCTCTCGTGCCTGGTGTTTGGCCTGGAGCTGGCCAGCCGTGGCTCGTCTTCGTTGTACGGTTCGATGGGGCTGATTGTCGCCGGCATGATCTCTGGCACGGGTTACCTGCTGTATTCACGCCGGATCGCGCACCCGATCCTCGATACGTCGCTGATGGCATTCCCCACCTTCCGCCTGTCGGTGATTGCCGGTTCGCTGACGCGCATCACCGCCGGTGCGGTGCCGTTCCTGTTGCCGTTGATGATGCAGCTAGGCTTTGGCCTCTCGGCGGCGCATAGCGGCGTGATCACCTTCGTCTCCGCGCTGGGTGCCATGCTGATGAAGGCCACCGCCGCGCCGGTGCTGCGCCGCTGGGGCTTCCGCGCGACGCTGGTGTGGAACGGGGTGTTCTCGATGGTCTGCGTGGCGCTATGCGCCGCATTCCGGCCGGACTGGCCGTTGTGGATCATCTATGCGGTGCTGCTGTTCTCCGGGTTTTTCCAGTCGCTGCAGTTCAGCGCGTACAACACGGTGGCGTACGCGGACGTGCCGAGCGAGCGGTTCTCGAGCGCGACGAGCTTCTATACGACGTTTCAGCAGCTGATGCTGTCACTGGGTATCTGCGTGGCGGCCGCGGCGTTGCAGGTGAGCGTGGTGTGGGGCGGCCGGGAGCACGCGGCGTTGCCGGACTTTAGCGTGGCCTTCCTCGTCGTTACCTTCATTTCGCTACTCGCCGCGCCCGTGTGTGCGCTGCTGCCGAAGAACGCCGGCGCTGAAATGAGTGGCCATCGCTCGCGGTAGGTTTAGCTGACCCAGCGAAAGTGCCACGAAAGGATCGCCATCCTAAATGGCGTCGCGCACACGACGGCGGCGGGCATTGAAGGCAAGAAATGACGAGCGAGAACTACCGACTATTTCATCTCGCCGCGCTTCTCGTGCTTGGAATCAGTGCCATCCCTAGCTGGCGGATCTATCTCAAATACCGAGCGCTCTACGGGCAAGATGTGACGGCTCTTGGGCAAATCAAAAGGCTCATCGCTGAAGGTAACCGAGACGGTTATGTCGCGCTCTGGGCAAGCGTCATTGCGGTAGTCGCTGGACTCATTTTGATCGTTATGCCGTTCCTGCACTGATAGGAAGTCAGCAAGGTAACGCGTGGTTACTGAGGACCTATCACTTAGGAAGCGGTACCTGCGCTTTGATCCAGCTGCCGGGCATACCAGGCATCGCAGCCAGGCGGCGGGCCTGGGCGACGAACTGCTTTCGCGGGAGTTCGATGGCGCCCATGCTCACCAGATGTGGGTTGGTGACCTGGGCATCGAGCAAGGGAAACCCCCAGCCGTGCAGCAGCTGGCACAGGCCGGCCAGCGCCACCTTCGAACCACCCGTGCGCGCGCTGAACATCGATTCGCCGCAGAACAGCCGGCCGATCGCTACGCCGTAAATGCCACCGACCAGCGAGCCGCGGTCCCACACCTCCACACTGTGTGCGTGACCTAGTCGGTGCAGCTCCATATAGGCAGCGATCATTTCATCGCTGATCCACGTGCCGGGCTGGCCATTGCGTGGCTCGGCGCAGGCGCGCATGACGCGCGCGAAGGACGTATCCGCTGTGAGCCGCCAGTTCGTCTTCGCCAGCTGCTTCTGGAAGCTGCGGCTTATGTGCACGCCGTCGGTACGGAACACGCAGCGCGGATCCGGCGACCACCAGAGGATCGGCTCATCGGCGTTGAACCACGGGAACACGCCCTGTGAATACGCGGCCAGCAAACGCGCAGCCGAAAGGTCGCCGCCCCAGGCGAGCAGGCCGTTGGGTTCGTCCATGGCCTGTTCCGGATCGGGGAACTGGCCAGGGCGGGTGAGGTGGAGCTGGGGCAGGCGAATCATCGTTCCGCGTACGGCGAATGGGTGAGCAGTTCGGCCCGGTAAGCGTCGCGGTGTTCGGCTTCTTGTTCAAGCGCCTCGGCCACGGCGCGGCGGAAGCCTTCGTGGGCGATGTAATGGCGCGAGTGGGTGAGGGTGGGCAGGAAGCCGCGGGCCAGCTTGTGCTCGCCCTGGGCGCCCGGCTCGAAGCGGGTGAGGCCTTCGCGGATCGCATAGTCGATGCCGCGGTAATAGCAGAGCTCGAAATGCAACCCCGAGACCTCGACACTGGCCCCCCAGTAACGCCCGTACAGGGCACCGCCGCCGCGCAGGAACAAGGCCATGGCGACGATATCGCGCTCGTCGCGGGCCATCGCCACCTGTACGTCCCGGCCGAGTGTGCGGCCCAGGTACTGGAAGAACCGCGCGGTCAGCGCCGCGTGGTTGCCCTTCATGTCGAAGGTCAGCTCGTACAGGCCGTGGATCTGCCGCCATTCGGTATCGGAGAGTTCATCGCCGCCGCGCATCTCCAGGGTGAGCCCCGATGCATGCGCCTTGGCCCGTTCCTGGCGGATGTTCTTCCGCTTCTTGGCGGTCAGGGCGCCGAGGAAGTCGTCGAACGTTCCGTAACCCTGGTTATGCCAGTGGAACTGGAAGTCCGACCGGGCAAGCCACTCGTCGTCGAAGGCATGCAGGTCAGCGTCCGCGAGGAAATTGGCGTGGATCGACGACAGTCCCAGCCGTTCGGCCTCGTCGACCAGGGCCCCGGTCAGCCGGTTCCGGTACACGTCCGCCAACCGCCCCTCGCGCACCAGCAGGCGCGGCCCGGGCACTGGCGAGTAGGGCGAGGCGACCAGCATCTTCGGGTAGTACTGCCCGCCGGCGCGTTCCCAGGCGGCGGCCCAGCTCCAGTCGAAGACGAACTCGCCGTGCGAGTTGCCCTTCAGGTAGGTGGGGGCGGCGGCGACCAGGCGGCCATCGTCGAAGATCGCGAGGTGATAGGGCGCCCAGCCGTAGTCATCACGCAGGCAGCCCTTCGCTTCCATCCCGTGCAGGAACGCATGGGAGACGAAGGGGTTGCCATCGGGGATAAGCGCGTCCCAGTCAGCGGCGGGGACATCGCGCAGGCCCTGCAGGAAGCGGACGTCGTTCATGAGGAAAGGCCCCGCGCGGTCAGCAGCGCGGGGCCTTCGGTTCCATCAATCGAGCTTGTGGTTCATATCGAGCCAGCGCTCGGCATCCAGCGCGGCCATGCAGCCGAAGCCGGCCGAGGTGATCGCCTGGCGGTACACGTGGTCGGCCACATCGCCCGCGGCAAACACGCCCGGGACCGAGGTCGCGGTGGCCATGCCGGCCAGGCCGGACTGGATCTGGATGTAGCCATCCTTCATATCGAGCTGGCCATCGAAGATGCCGGTGTTCGGGGTGTGGCCGATCGCCACGAAGAAGCCCTGCACCTCGAGGTCGCGCTTGGTACCGGTGTTGATGTCCTTCACGCGCACGCCGTTGACGCCGGAGTCATCGCCCAGCACTTCATCGACCTGGCTGTTCCAGATCAGCTCGATCTTGCCCGCGGCGGCCTTTTCGAACACCTTGTCCTGCTGGATCTTCTCGGCACGCAGCTTGTCGCGGCGGTGGACCAGGTAGACCTTGCGGGCGATGTTGGAGAGGTACAGCGCCTCTTCCACGGCGGTGTTGCCGCCACCGACCACGACCACGTCCTGGTCGCGGAAGAAGAAGCCATCGCAGGTGGCGCAAGCGGAGACGCCGCGGCCCTTGAACTTCTCTTCCGAGGCGATGCCCAGGTACTTGGCGGTGGCGCCGGTAGTGATGATCAGCGCATCACAGGTGTACTCGCCGCCGTCGCCCTTCAGGCGGAACGGGCGGTTGCTGAGGTCCACGTTATGGACATGGTCGAACACCATCTCGGTCTCGAAGCGCTCGGCGTGTTCGGCCATGCGGCGCATGAGCTCCGGACCCTGCACGCCCTTTTCGTCGCCCGGCCAGTTGTCCACCTCGGTGGTGGTCATCAGCTGGCCACCCTGCTGCAGGCCGGTGACCATCATCGGCTTCAGGTTGGCGCGGGCCGCGTAGACGGCGGCCGTGTAGCCGGCCGGACCAGAGCCGAGGATAAGCAATCGGCTGTGCTTGGGGGTGCTCATGTATAATCCTTCAGGTTTGCTGCGGCTGTTTCATTCGTACCGCTCGCCTCTTGCGGCAGGAAGCTGAAGCCGTGTCGAGGTTCTGCGAGATTGCGTCGACCCGGAAGAATGGGGAAGACGGGGGTGCGATTCAAGACATTCGCTACATGCCGGTGGCCGCCCATGTCCCCACATGGGGGCTTATTTCTGTACTTTCAGGATCTTCCCTAAGATGCGCATTGGTATCCCCTCCGAAACCAAGACCCTTGAAGGCCGCGTGGCCCTCATCCCGGCTGCGGCCGCCGATCTGGTCCGCCGTGGCCATGAGGTCTTCATCCAGTCCGGTGCCGGCACCAAGAGCGGTTACGCCGATGCCGATTATTCGGCCCTGGGCGTCACCGTGGTGGCCGACGCCGCCGCCGTTTATGAAAAGGGCGAGTTGATCGTCAAGGTCAAGGAACCGATCGAGGGCGATCTCAAGCTCCTTAAGAAGCACCACCTGCTGTTCTGCTACCTGCACCTGGCCGCCGAGCCGGCGCTCACCAAGAGCCTGCTGGACATCGGCCTGACCGGTATCGCCTTCGAGTCCGTGGACGAGAACGGCGCGCTGCCGCTGCTGCTGCCGATGTCGGTCATCGCCGGCCGCATCGCCACCCAGATCGGCACCACGCTCCTGCACCAGCCGAACGGTGGCAAGGGCAAGCTGCTCGGCGGCATGGCCTCCACCCCGCGTGGCAAGGTCGTGGTGCTCGGCGCCGGTGCCGCCGGTGGCAACGCTGCCGCCCTGGCCGCCCAGGCCGGTGCCAACGTGGTGGTGTTCGACAAGCGCCCGGACCGCATGGCCGAAATGATGGCCCTGGGCCCCAACGTCACCGCGCTGTACGCCTACGAGTCGTCGGTCGCTGAAGAAGTGCGTAACGCCGACATCGTCGTCGGCGCCGTGCTGATCCCCAGCGCCAAGGCCCCGCGCGTGGTCACCGAAGATATGGTCAAGACCATGGAGAAGGGCTCGGTCCTCGTCGATATCTCGATCGACCAGGGCGGTTGCTTCGAAACCTCGCGTCCGACCACCTGGAAGGAGCCGACCTACACCGTGCACGGCGTGACGCACTTCTGCGTGACCAACATGCCGGGCGCCGTGCCGCAGACCTCGTCCACCGCCATTTCGGCCGCCATCCTGCCGTACGTGCAGCGCCTGGCTGCCGGCAATGAGTGGCGCGACTACGCCCCGCTGGCCGTCGGCATCAACATCGAAGGCGGCAAGCTGGTGCACCCGGCGCTTCAGGGCATGGCATGATGCCCCGCACCGAAGCCGGAGTGGTTCGCTAAGTGGCGCGCAGCGCGAAAGTAGTCAAGAAACAGGCCCGGGCCCAGCCCAAGGCCGCCAAGGAGGGCTTGAGCGAGGAGCTCAAGCGCCGCCTGCGTGAAGCGGGAGCCCTGCTGTTGCTCCCGCTCGCCCTGTACCTGCTGGTTTGCCTGCTCAGCTACAACGATCAGGATCCCAGCTGGGGCCACATGGGCGTGGCCGAGCACGCCACCAATTTCGGTGGTGCGGTGGGCGCGAACATCGCCAACCTGCTCCGGTACATCTTCGGCCTGGTTTCTTACTTCTTTCCGCTGCTCCTGCTGGCCCTGGGCATCCAGGTCCTGCGCCACCGTGGCGAGCGCAACGTCCAGCCGTGGGAACCTTCCCTGCGGCTGATCGGCTTCGTGTTCTTCTTCATCACCGCGCCGGCCCTGATCTACCTGAACGTCACCGAGACCCCCGTGTTGCCGGAAGGCCCGGGCGGTATCGTCGGCAAGTGGGTAGGCCACGGCCTGCACAATGCGTTTGGCGACAAGGGCGCACCGCTGCTCCTGCTGGCGGTGTGCCTTATCGCGATCACGCTGGCCACCGGCCTGTCGTGGTTCAAGCTGATGGACGCCACCGGCGAGCTGGTCATGAAAATGGGCGGCTGGTTCGGCGGCAAGGTGCGTCAGGCCCCCGAGGTCATGGCTGCGCGTTCCGCCCGCGCCGAGCGCGAGGTGGTCAAGAAAGCCGAGGCGGTGAAGCAGGCGAAGCGTGAGCCGGTGCGGATCGAAACGCCCGCGCCCATGGTCGTGAAGAGCGACCGCGCTGTCCGCGAAAACCAGATTCCGCTGTTTACCGGCGCGTCGATGGATGGCGAAGTGCCGCCGTTGTCGCTGCTGGATGAAGCCCCGCCGCAGGGCCCGGGCTATTCCGAAGAAACCCTTGAAGTGCTCTCGCGCCAGGTCGAGCTGAAGCTGCGCGATTTCCGCGTGGAAGCCCGCGTGGCCGGCGTGTACCCGGGCCCGGTTATCACCCGTTTTGAACTGGAACCGGCTGCCGGCGTGCGTGGCAGCCAGGTCTCCAGCCTCGACAAGGACATCGCCCGCGGTCTTTCCGTGGTCAGCGTCCGCGTCGTGGATGTCATTCCCGGCAAGAACGTCATCGGCCTGGAAATCCCGAATACCAAGAAGCAGATCGTCTACCTCTCGGAGATCCTTAAATCCGAGCGTTTCGACCAGGTGAAGTCGCCGCTGGCGCTGGCCCTGGGCAAGGACATCGGCGGCAAGGCCGTGGTGGCCGATCTGGCGAAGATGCCCCACCTGCTCGTCGCCGGTACCACCGGTTCGGGTAAGTCGGTGGCGGTGAATGCCATGGTCCTCAGCCTGCTCTACAAGAGCAGCGCCAAGGATGTGCGCATGATCATGATCGACCCGAAGATGCTGGAGCTTTCGGTTTACGAAGGCATCCCGCACCTGCTGGCGCCCGTGGTCACCGATATGAAGGAAGCCGCCAACGCGCTGCGCTGGTGTGTCGCCGAGATGGAGCGCCGCTACAAGCTGATGGCCGCGGTGGGCGTACGTAACCTCGGTGGCTTCAACAAGAAGGTGAAGGACGCCGAGTCGTCGGGCCAGCCGCTGCTGGATCCGCTGTTCCGCGCCAACCCCGATATGCCCGGCATGGTCGCCGAGCCGCTGGAAACCCTGCCGCACATCGTCATCATCATCGACGAATTCGCCGACATGATGATGATCGTCGGCAAGAAGGTCGAAGAACTCATCGCGCGCCTGGCGCAGAAGGCGCGCGCCGCCGGCGTGCACCTGATCCTCGCCACCCAGCGTCCGTCGGTGGATGTGATCACCGGTTTGATCAAGGCGAACATCCCGACGCGTATCGCGTTCCAGGTCTCGTCGAAGATCGACTCGCGCACCATCCTTGACCAGAGCGGCGCCGAAGCGCTGCTCGGCCACGGTGACATGCTTTACCTGCCGCCCGGCACGGCCACGCCCGAGCGCGTGCACGGCGCCTTCGTGGATGACCACGAGGTGCATAACGTGGTCGAGTGGCTGCGTGCGCAGGGTTCGCCGAACTACATCGAGGGCGTGCTCGAGGAAGTGCAGAGCACGTCGGATGGCAAGATCATCAATGACGCTGGCCTCCCGCAGGAAGTCGACGGCGATGGCGACAGCGATAACGCGCTGTACGACCGTGCCGTGCGCGTGGTGACGGAGACGCGCCGCGCCTCCATCTCCGGCGTGCAGCGTCACCTGCGCATTGGCTATAACCGTGCCGCCCGCCTCGTCGAACAGATGGAGCAGGAAGGCATCGTCAGCGCGCCCCAGCACAACGGCAACCGCGAAGTGCTGGCGCCGCCGCCGCCCAAGGATTAACCCGCATGAACGCCCTTAAGCCGGGTGCGCTACGCCAGCGCCCCTGGAGCCTGCTCGTCACCGGCGACCTCAAGCCCACCCGCGAGGTACTGGACGAGATCGTGAACGTGTTCGAGCTGAATCCCTCGATTCCGGGCCTGGAACTGCGCGCCACCGATGGCAGCGCCTGCACCGTGGTGCGCGAGTACCCGGCCGGGCATACCGCCGAGGTGGACGACGCGCTGGAAGTCATCTTCGCCGAACAGGGCGAGCTGGCCGAGATCCTGGTGCTGGGCCAGGAGGTCCGGCCGGCCCACGTCGCCACCCGCGCGGCGCCGTACTGGCACCGCGATGGCAAGGCCATCGCCGATATCAGCGAGAAGATGGAAGCCGGCGAGATCTCGCCAGGCGAGGCCATCGATATGCTTAAGTCGCTGTTCGAAACCGATCGCTGACAATCGTGCTCATGGCTACCGTGCTTCTGGGCATGGGGCCGCGTCGCCCGACCTATCGAAGCCATGCCGCCCTACGGAACCTGCCCATGAAACGTCTTCTGCTCGCTGCCTCGCTGCTCGTGCTCAGCCTGCCTGCCTTCGCCGCCGCGGCGACAGGCCCGGCGCGCGAGCGCCTGGATGCCTTCGCCAAAGGCTTGCATTCGCTGACCGGCCGTTTCAGCCAGACCCTGTTCGATGTGAACGGTGGGCCGGGCAAGACCACCACCGGTGTCGTCTCACTCGAGGCGCCACGCCAGTTCCGCTGGGAAGTGACCGCGCCGTCGAAGCAGACCATCGTTGCCGATGGCAGCCGCGTGTGGTTGTACGACCCGGACCTGGAGCAGGTCACCGTGCGTAAGCAGAGCAGCGAGGAAGCGCAGAGCCCGCTGACCGTGCTCACCGACCTGTCGCAGCTCGACAAGGGCTTCTTCAAGGTCGCCGAGCAGGGCGAGCACGATGGCATGCAGTGGCTGCGCCTCTCGTCCACCGCGAAGGACCCGGCGTTCGATTACGCCGACCTCGGCTTCGACGCCAGCGGCCTGGCCCGCATGGAATTCAAGGACCAGATCGGCAACACCACCCGCATCCAGTTCGCCGGCTGGCAGAAAAACACCGCCATCCCCGCCGACACCTTCAACTTCGTGCCGCCCAAAGGCACCGACGTGATCGGCGACGCACCGGTCCTACAAACCCAACCCGTCCACTAAACCTACCCCCTGTAGGAGCGCGCTTGCGCGCGATCCGGGTTACGGCAAGCCCCCATCGCGCGCAAGCGCGCTCCTACAGGGGTGCCCCGTTTCAAATAAGGGGTTTCATGCCAGACTCTAGGCACGACAGGGGATGTGTTGGGGGGTAGGCAAGGGCATGTATGTGGTTTGGGCTATCGTGGGCGCCATCATCGGCGCGGTGGTCGGGCAGAGTGTTGCCGGGGCCGTCGCGGGCTTTGCCATCGGCTTGCTCTGGGCCCGTCTATCGCAGACGCGGCAGGAGCTTGAGGCGCTACGCGCCCAGCTAGGCGCAACGACGCTTCCTCCGGCACCCGCCGCGGAGCGCGCCACTTACGCGGACCAGCCCGCCGATGCTTACCAGGCATCCCCCTCGTCCGGGGCCGAGCCGCCGCCGATGCCCAGAACGCGCGCTCGCGATGCGGCCGCACCAGCCGCCGCGGCCCGCGCCTCAAGCGCGTCAACGCCGCCGGCCTGGCAGCCCGCTGAACCGACCGGCCCCAGCGCGATTGAACGCTTCATCGAAACCGCCAAGCGCTGGTTCACCGAAGGCAACGTGCCGGTGAAGGTGGGCATGCTGGTGTTGTTCGCCGGTGTCGCCGCCTTCCTCAAATACGCTGCCGACCAGGGCCTGCTGCACGTGCCGATCTCGGTGCGCCTGAGCATCGTCGCCGTCGCCGCGATCGCCGGCGTGGTGTTTGGCTGGCTGCAACGGGACACCCGCCGCTCGTTCGCGCTTTCGTTGCAGGGTGGTGCGCTTGGTTTGCTGGTGATGACGGTCTTCGCCGCGTACCGCTTGTATGGCTTGCTCGATCCGTTGCCGACCTTTGTGCTGCTCATCGTCTTCGTCGGTTGCCTGGGTATCCTCGCGGTGTTGCAGGATTCGCTCGCGTTGGCGGTGCTTGGGCTTATCGCCGGTTTCGCTGCACCGATCCTCGCCTCGAGCGGGCAGGGCAACCACGTCGCGTTGTTCTCGTACTACGCCGTGCTCAACCTCGGGATCCTCGGCATCGCGTGGAAGAAGGCCTGGCGCATCCTCAACGTGCTCGGCTTTGTCGGTACCTTCGGCGTCGGTACCGCGTGGGGCGTGCTCGCTTACCGGCCGGAGCTGTTCGGCAGCACCGAGCCGTTCCTCATCCTGTTCTTCCTGCTCTACGTCGCCGTGCCCTGGCTGCACGTGCTGCGTTCGCCGCGCGCCGATCGCGCGATCCTCGATGGCTGCCTGATGTTCGGCACGCCGATCGTCAGCTTGTTGTTGCAGGGTGCGTTGCTCGACTGGCGGCCGATGCCGCTGGCGATGTCGGCGCTGGTGGCGGGCGCGCTGTACGTGGCCATCGCCTTTGCCGTGCGCAAGCGCGAGGACATGCATCTGCTGCGCGACACCTGGGCGGTGCTCGCCGTCGCCTTCGCCACCATCGCGGTGCCGCTTGCCCTCAGTGCCAGCGTGACCGCGTGCGTGTTTGCCCTGGAAGGCGCGGGCCTGGTCTGGCTTGGTTTCCGCCAGCAACGTCGTTTGCCGCGCTGGGCGGGCATGTTCCTGCAGCTTGCCTCGGGCGTCGCCTGGGCACTCGCGGACTTTCCGCATGGCAGCGTGCGTGGTATCGCGTTCCTCAACACCTACTTCGTCGGCGCCATGCTGATCACCATCGCTGGTGTGGCCTGCCTGTTCCAGTACGACCGGCACAGCGCGTCCAAGGGCATCGGTAGCCTCGCCCGCGCGGCCTTGCTGCTCTGGAGCCTGGCCTGGTGGCTGTTCGGCTTCGGCGCCGAGATCGATGCCTTCGTGCAGACCGATGCCTCGCGCTGGGCGGCGTGGATGGCCTTGCTCGCCGTCACCGGTGGATTGCTGGCCGAGGGCAACCGGCATGTGCGCAAGCTCGACCTCGGGCTGATGCTCGCGTGGTCGGTACCGCTCGCGCTGGCCGTCACCGCCGCGATGGCGCCGTATGCCGATACGTACGGCATCGAGGTGTTCGCCGGCTGGCCGCTCGCCGCGGTCGCGGTCGCCGCCGTCACCGGCTGGTTCTCGTTGCGTGCCGTCGTCGCGCATGGCGTGGCCGCGATCACCGCGCAAACGCTTTGGTGGGTGCGGTGGCTCGCGCTGATCTACACGGCCACCCACGTCGCTTTTGGTTTCCGGCCCGCCGTTGGCGATGGCTGGCTGGTACTTGCCTACGTCGCACCGACCTTACTCGTGACCGCGCTCGCCCTCGGTTGGCCGCGCGCCATCACGCCACCTCTCTCCGTGCACGCCGCGGGCATTCGCCGCGTGGTCGCCATCGGTGGCCTCGGCCTCAGCGTGCTGCTCGGCGCGTTCGCCCTGACCGTTGCCGGTAACCCGAGCCCGCTGCCCTTCATTCCGGTGTTAAACCCGGTCGAACTCGTGCTCGTGGCGGTGTTCGCCCTGCTGGCGCGTGCGCTATGGGACGACGAAACGCCGCCGGCGCTGCACCGTATGCGTCCCGCCGTGCTCGCCATCGCCTTCTTCATCATCGCGACCAGCATGACCTTGCGCGCCGTGCATCACCTGGGTGGCGTGCCCTGGGATGAACACATGCCTGCCTCCAGCCTGGCCGAATTGTGGCTTACGGTGGTGTGGAGCGTGACGGGCGTCGTGGCCTGGGTGTTGGGGTCGAGGCGGGGGCAACGGTTGTTGTGGATGGCCGGTGCCGCGTGCATGGCTATCGTGCTGGCCAAGCTGCTGCTCATCGATCGCGGCCATCTCGGCAATCTGTTCGGCATCGCTTCTTTTATCGCTTATGGCCTGCTTTGCACGGTCATCGGCTACCTCGCACCCGCACCGCCAAGGCAGGCAACATCAAATGCACCGGAATCCAAGCATGCGTCGTGACGGCCGCATCGGCTTGTTCGTGATCTATGTGGCGGCGCTTACCGCTGCGCTTACGCCGGCGCATGCCGGTGACGAACCGTTATACGCCTACGGTTGGGCGATCCAGGCCCCGGCTGGCGCGAACGCGTACCTGGTCGCGTTGCCCCAGGAAGCCTATGCGTGGGCCCGGCCCGACGCCGGCCTGGCCGATGTGGTGATCGTGGATGCGAAGGGTCGCGAAGTCGCCGCGGGCCCGTACCGTCCGGCCGAGCCGACCTCGCACCCGATGACCCTGGACGCCCCGTTGTTGCCGGTACCCAACGGCAGCGACGGCGTGGCCGGCCCGAGCATCCGCCGCACGACCAGCGGCGATATCGTGATCGAGCCGGGCGCGGCGCCTTCCACCGGCCATGTGCATGAATGGCTGTTCGATGCGCGTAGCGCGATCGCCGCGGAACGCCTCGAGTTTCCGCCGACGCAAGGCGATGTAAAGCTCAGCGTCGATATCGATGCGAGTACCAACTTGCAGGATTGGCAGCCACGCGCCGCCGATGCGTCCATCGTGACGCTGGGCCACGGCGAGGGTGCTGTCGACGCCCGCGTGGTGAAACTGGATGGTCCTCCCGCGCGTTACTACCGCGTGCGCACGAGCAGTGACGATGCGCCGTGGGGCGAAGGTGCCAAGGTCACGCTTTCCGGTAGCGTGATCGATGCCGCCGCGCGTGATGAGTCGAAACGCCAGTGGCTCGACGTGGCCAACAGCACTGCCGATGTGAGCGGTGGTGGCATGAATTACGACTACAAGTTACCCGCGGCGTTGCCGGTGGACGCGGTCCGCGTCGCCCTGGGCAGCGGCGATAGCGTCGCTCGGCTCGAGGTGATTTCGGTCACCGGTGCGGTGAGTGGCGATACCCTGGGCACGATCGTGGTCACGCCGGGCCAGGATGATGCGCGCCCGCTGGGCGTACCGCCGCAGCGTCGTGACCTCATCCGCCTGCATTCGCCGACCGCGCTGCGCAGCGCGCCCAGGCTCAGCGTGGGCTGGCGGCCGGACCGCTTCGTCTTCCTGCCCGAAGGTACGCCGCCTTATCGCCTGGACGTCGGCAGTGCCTCGGCCCGCCGCGCCGCATGGCCGGTGGACGACGCCGTCGCCGCGCTGCGCACCCGCAATGGCCCCGCATGGCGTCCCGATGCGGTAAAGCTGGACGAAGGCCACGCCCTGGCCGGTGAAAAGGCGCTCGCCACCTCCAGCCATGTCGACTGGACCCGCCCGTTACTGTGGATCGTGCTGCTGCTAGGCGCCGCCCTGGTCGCCGGCATGGCCGCCAGCTTGCTCCGCAAGCCCCCCGGTAACCCACCCCTGTAGGAGCGCGCGTGCGCGCGATGGGGCTTGCCGCGAGCACCCATCGCGCGCAAGCGCGCTCCTACAGGGGTGTCGCAATGTATAGACAACGGCCTGGCTGCAAACGCGCGATAATGGCGGTATGCCGTCCTATCAGTCCCCCGGCCTGTTTGCCGAACCCGAAGCCCTGAAGCCCCTTGCCGAGCGCATGCGCCCGCGCAGCCTCGACGAGATCGTCGGCCAGGCGCGTGTGGCCGGCGAGGGCAAGCCGCTGCGCCGCGCACTGGAGGCGGGCAGGGTGCACTCGATGATCCTGTGGGGCCCGCCGGGCTGCGGCAAGACCACTATCGCGTTGCTCGTGGCCCGTTACGCCGACGCCGATTTCCGCGCGATCTCCGCCGTGATGAGCGGGTTGCCGGATGTGCGCAAGGCGCTGGCCGAGGCGGAAGGCAACTTCGCCCAGGGTCGCCGTACCGTGTTGTTCGTGGACGAGGTGCACCGCTTCAACAAAGCGCAGCAGGATGCGTTCCTCCCGTACATCGAACGCGGCGTCATCATCTTCATCGGCGCGACCACCGAAAATCCCTCGTTCGAACTCAACTCCGCGTTGCTCTCGCGCTGCCGCGTGCATGTGCTGGATGCGGTCAGCCCCGACGACATCGTCGCCGCACTGCGTCGTGCGCTGGACGATAGCGAGCGCGGTCTCGGCGAGCTTCAGCTCGATGTCGACGACGCGACGCTGAAGCTCATCGCCTCGGCCGCCGACGGCGACGTGCGTCGCGCACTCACCTTGCTGGAAATCGCGAGCGAGCTGGCCGATGGCAGCAAGATCGATGACGCCACGCTGGAGCAGGTGCTTGCCGACCGCACGCGTCGCTTCGACAAGAGCGGCGAACAGTTCTACGACCAGATCTCCGCGCTGCATAAATCAGTGCGTTCGTCAGATCCGGATGCCGCGGTGTACTGGCTCACCCGTATGCTCGATGGAGGCTGCGATCCGCTTTACCTCGCGCGGCGCATGACGCGCATGGCGGTGGAAGATGTCGGCCTCGCCGAACCGCGTGCCTGGCGCATGGCTCTCGATGCGTGGGACACCTATGAACGCCTCGGCAGCCCCGAAGGCGAACTCGGCCTCGCCCAGCTCGCGATCTGGCTGGCGATCGCGCCGAAGAGCAACGCGGCGTACATGGCTTATAACAAGGCCAAGGCCGTGGTCCGCGAGATGGGCACGCTCGACGTGCCGATGCACCTGCGCAACGCGCCGACCAAGCTGATGAAGGGGCTCGGCTACGGGCAGGGCTACCAATACGACCACGATGCTGAAGGCGGCGTGGCCCTGGACCAGGTGTGTCTGCCCGATGAGCTGGTGGGCACCACCTTCTACGAGCCGGTCGACCGGGGCCTGGAGCTGAAGCTCCGCGAGAAGCTCACCGCCCTCCGCGCCGCGCGCGCCGCCGCCCGCGATAAATAGCCAGGGGCATCGCGCGCAAGCGCGCTCCTACACGAGCCCCGCCCCCTGTAGGAGCGCGCTCGCGCGCGATCCCCCAGCTGCGACGACCCCCACCACCCCTGCGGTCCCACAAGGTCTTCGCACTTGTAGGAGCGCGCTTGCGCGCGATCCCCCAGATACGACGACCCCCAGCACCCCTGCCAAATGGCTGATTTCGTTAGGTCCTGCGTGGACGTACCCTCGGGACACCAGCCATGGGAGAGCCGTCATGCGCATTGCCGTTGCCACGCTTATGGGCGGTTTGATC
Organism: Luteibacter sp.; assembly: GCF_036500425.1. GTDB lineage: Bacteria > Pseudomonadota > Gammaproteobacteria > Xanthomonadales > Rhodanobacteraceae > Luteibacter. The sequence goes on along the minus strand of NZ_DASYCB010000056.1, from coordinate 134,648 downwards.
ATGTTTCTCTGGGGGGCCTTCGCCCATATGGCGCTGCCGCTGGGTGATATGTCCATGCGGGCACCGCTCGATGAAGACCGTATCCTCGATACCTTGCGCACGTCGTTGCCGCAGGAAACGGGTATCTATGCGATCCCGCACTTCGACATGGCCAAGCGCGGCGATGACAAGGCCGTGCAAGCCTTTGGCGCCAAGAGTGAAGCCAACCCGTACGCCTTTATCGTGTACCAGCCGCAGGGCCGCGACCCGACGGCGATGGGGCATAACCTGTTCCACCAGTGGCTGAGCGATACGCTGGCCGCGCTGATCGTCGTCCTTGTCCTCGTCCGAGCCGGCGCGAGCTTCAGCCGCGGCCTGTTGTTCGGCCTCGGCTTCGGTATTTTTACTTGGTTGACGCTAAGCGTTCCGTTCTGGAACTGGTACCGGTTCCCTGCGCCTTTCACCTTTGCCTATCTGGTCGAGCAGGCGTTTGGCTGGTTGCTGGCGGGGGCGGCGATGGGCTGGTGGCTTGCACGCAAGCGTGTGGGGTAATCACGCGCGAGCGCGCTCCTGCAGGGGCGTTGGTGGCGTGAGCGTGTTGCGCGACGTCATTTTGTGAAGCCATAAAATCAGGATTTGGCCGATACGGCCGGTGGGGTGCTACGACGTAACGTGGCACCACTTTCCACCGACTGGAGCGACCATGACTACCCTTATCACCTGGCCTCACGGTTCCGCCCACGGCGAACGTGAAGGCACGCGGCTGCATCAGGTCTTTTCGGAGACCACCACCTGCGTTGGCGTCGACGCCCTGGATGGCCTCAATCACCAGTACTTCAATATGGTGATCCTCGTCGGGTACGACGAGGAAATAGCGAAAAACGGAACGATGGACGCCGTGGTCACGTACGCGAAGCACTCCGATATCCAGCGGGTCGTGCTGGCCAGCCTGGGCTCCGGGGCGAGCGGTAACGTCGCCGACGAGGGCGCTAGCCTCGCCACGCTCGCGGAAGGCTTCGCGAAGGATGCGCCTGGGTACGCTCTGGTCGCCGCTCGTCCCTTCTCTTGTGAGGAGGTCGGCAACGGCAGTTTGTTCGTGGCCGGAGACTTCGATATCCGCCCCGCCCATCACGACGACACCCGCCTGTGGCGCGAGTACAGGCGTCCCGATGCCTACGGGGATACCAGCGGCTTCGCGTAACGGCCTAAGCGGGCGAAACCCGCGCGAGGCGGCCGCCAGGGGGAGCCCGGCGGCCGGCCGATCCACAGGGGACCAGGGGGCCCGGCAGGGGGCGCTGGCCAAAAGGGGTTCAACAAGGGGCGCGCGGTGCCGAACCGAGAGCACACGCGACGGTCGTCCCGTGATGGAGATCCAACATGCCTTCGCAGTGTAAGAACACCGCCCTTCGTGGCGGTGCGTCTCGTTGTTCGCGTGCGGTTATCGGCAGGGAGAAAACGCCGTGATGCCGGTGACTGTACTGCTCGCGGACGAACACGCCCTGCTGCGCGAAGGCGTAGCCGCATTACTCGCCTCATCATCGCACTACGAGGTGATCGGCAGCACCGCCGACGGCCGCGACTGCATGCGCCGCGCCTTGCGTACCCAGCCTGGCCTGATCGTGTTCGATTGCGCGATGCGCGGGCTTAGCGGGCTCGAGGCGATACGCCGGATCGCGCCACGCTGCCCGCAGACGCGGCTGCTGTGCCTCTCCGCCTACGACGACTCACGCTGGGTACGCGCCGCCTTCGACGCCGGTGCCCATGGTTACGTCCTCAAGCGGGATGGCTTCGACGTGTTGCGTGACGCGATCGATACGGTGATGCGCTCGCGCTATTTCATCAGCCCCGATATCGCCCACCTGCTGGTCGACACCTTGCGCCGCCGCGATGGGCCTGCGTTCGCGCGCAGTGAGGCGCTGAGTGCGCGCGAACGCGAAATCACCCAGCTCTTCGCCGAAGGGCTCAGCGCCCGCGACATCGCCGAACGCCTGCACGTCAGCGTGAAAACCGTCGGCACCCATCGCGAACACATCATGGCCAAGCTCGGCATCAACGGCATAGCGCAACTCACGCGCTACGCATTGCGCGAAGGCCTGACCACCCTGGACCCCTAATGTAGGAGCGCGCTTGCGCGCGATGGGTCTAGCGGCAAGCACCCATCGCGCGCAAGCGCGCTCCTACAACGGTGGCGCGAGTGCGCGGAGGGATGGGTCAGCATCGTTCCTGGCAACAATCAGGAAATACCCGATCCCGGTGATCGGAGCCGCAACGCAAAGTGCTCCCACCAACGCAAGGGAGCACCACCATGGCCGACTTCAATTCATTTTTTCCCACACTGCTGAAACACGAAGGTGGCTTCGTCAACGACCCGGCGGATCCGGGTGGTGCGACCAACAAGGGCGTGACCATCGCCACCTTCCGCCAGTTCGCGAAGCCGCTGCTCAATCTCGAGCCCACGCTCGATAACCTGAAGGCGCTCACCGACGAGCAAGCCGGCAAGATATACAAGAAGCAGTACTGGGATGCAGTCCGCGGCGACGATATCCCGCTGCAGCCGCTCGCGAACATCGTTTTCGATTTCCAGGTCAATGCCGGTGCCAACGCCTCGCGCCTGTTCCAGCGTGTGTTGAACAACCTGGGCGTCGTGCCGGCACTGCGCGAGGATGGCGTCATCGGCAGCGGCACCATGGCCGCGCTGGCCAAGGTCGATGCGAAGGCCGTGTACGCCCGCTACAAGCAGGGCCGCAAGGACTATTACACCAACCTGGTGAAGCAGCGCCCCGCGCTGCAAAAGTTCCTCAAGGGCTGGCTCAACCGCGTGGATTCCTTCCCCGACCTGGGGGCGGCATAAACCATGGCCGCGCAGACCTCGCTCAATAGCCTGATCGAAGCCATCGCCGGCGCGGTGGTGGATGCACAAGACCGTATCGAACAACACCAGATGTCGCATCTCTCCGACTTCTTCGACGACAACAACCGGCCGAAGAGCGTGGTGATCCGCATGCCGTCATTGCACCCGCAGGCGGGTGAAGATGACGAAGACCTCTACCGCGCGCCGATCCTCCCGCTTGTGTCGATGAACGTGCTGCGGATCAAGGATGTGGAAATCACCTTCGATGCCGACCTTGGTCCGCTGGTCGAAGACGACACGCCGGCACCCGAGGAGCATGGCGAAGCGCCGGCGTGGAAGGGCAAGACGGGTCGACCGCACTTGCGGGTCGATCCGAACGGTGGCGGCAACGGTCGCAACGGCGGTTCCGTGCACGTGGTGTTGCGCGTCGAGGGCACTGAGCCCACCGATGGCGCATCGCGGCTGATGAACCACCTGTCGCAGACCCAGGGAGTCTTCAAGACGTTCAAGCCCGGCGACTAACGGCGTCAGCCGCGCTGGACCGCGGCGTGCATCCCGTGCGCCGTGCACTACACCACAAGGAGTCAAACCATGGCTGACGAACTCGTCAATATGAGTAGCCAGTTCAAGGGCCTGCCGATGGGCGACCTGATCGGGTCCCCCCTGCAGGCTGCATGCGAAGCACAGGTGAAGCTCGCCCAGGCAACGGCGGATTTCATCAAGGTCATCGGCTTCATGCCGCCGGCCGACCCGTCCAAGGATCCCACCGGCGTCGGTGCGACCCGCACCGCGCAGTTCCGCTTCAAGCGTCCGGTGGATGATCCGAAGAACCCGGGTGGTATCGCCGAGGAAGATGTCGAACTCGAGGTGCCGCTGCTGGCGATCGTGAAGGTGCCCAACCTGAGCGTGACCAAGGTCGACATCACCTTCGACATGGAAGTGAAGTCGTCCTTCAGCTCGACCGAAAGCGAAGACAAGAAGGGCGAGTTCAGCGCCGAGATGTCGATCGGCTGGGGCATCTTCAAGGCCTCCGCAAAGGTCTCCGGTTCGGTGGCCACGCACAAGGAGAACACCCGCAAGTCGGATAACTCCGCGCGTTACCACGTCGAAGTACACGCCGAAGACAACGGTATGCCGGAAGGCCTGGCCCGCGTCATGGACATCCTGCAGACCGCTTGCGCGCCGCGCAAGGTCGGCGCGCCGGTGGCGGTTACCGATGGTGGTGCCGGCGGTGGTGGCGCTGTCGACAACGGTTAATCGGCTCGCATCACGCAACCGTGGGTCGCGACGGTTATGCACGTCGCGATCCCTTTCCAGGGGATGAAAGGATGTTCGACCTGACCGACGTGAAGTACGTCAAACGCATCGTGGTAGGTAGTGACAACCCCAACCAGATGAGCACCGAAACCCAGGTGGAAGAGGCACGCGCGCTGCTCAATCGCTGCCTCACCGATTCGCCGCGCGGCTCGATCATCGGCGTGGAGAAGAGCTTCACCATCCTGCAGGTGGGCGAGCACCAGGTGGTGCTGCAATGGCTTTGCTACCACGTGGGCTTTCCGCGCCGGCCGGCGTGGCTGGCGGAGGGGTAGGGCGCCATGGCCAGCACCTGCACGTTCGACCAGTTGCTGTTCGCGCTGCGGATCGGCGTGGAAGCGGCCAATGACGCCCTGCGCCTGCGCCGTGCCCGTCAATTGCACGTCGCCAATGCCGGCGGGGAGAGCCTCCAGGTTGAGATACCGCGGGGTCCGGCAGACGATGCGCCGCTTGATCCTGTCGTGATTCCCCTGCGCTGGTTTCGCGACTGGCGCGTGCCGCAGGTCACCGAATTCTCCGTGGAATTCGAATGCCGGCTGCGCTACGTAAAAACCCGCGGCGCTCCGGCCGAGTTGGTGATCGACATGCACCACCCCGGCAAGCGCTGGTGGCGTCGCCAACGTACTCACCACATGCGTATCGCCTTCCGCGCCGCCGATGCCTGGCAACCCAGCATCAGCCTGGACGGCCGCAACGCCCGTGCACCCCTCGCCGAGACTCGCTAATGGACAAGCTCACCCAACTCCGCGTCCCACCCGCGTGGGCCACCGCGCTCACCGCGTGCCTCGACGAGCCACCCCCGACCCGGCACCGGATCCGCGCCGGATGGGTCGCCCTCGTCATCACCCTGGCCGGCGCCTTCGGCGTCGCTTTTTACCTCATCTACCAAGGACTCCACCATGCGTATTGATCACGTTCCCACCCCGCCGCATCCCGCCCCTGTAGGAGCGCGCTTGCGCGCGATAACCGCCACCTGCCTACTGACCCTGATCCCCACCCTGGCCACAGCCGCCACCCCCACCGGCAAACTCACCGGCACCGTTGGCCACGCCAACACCGACGTCAACACCACGGCGACGTTCACCGGCACGGGCAACGACCGCACGGTCACGCTCGATTTCCGTGACCCGTACGGTTGCTCGGTATCCGCGCCCTTCGTGAAGGAAGATGCCACCAGCGCGAACTTCCGCATCCGGCCCAGCACCAGCAGCGGCGGATGGTGCGACCGCCTGAAGCCCGATGTGATCTTCAAGCCTGCCGCGGCCGTCGATGGCAAGGCGGCCTGGCGCATCGATTTCTCATCCAAGAGCAACGACTGGACCGGCACGCTGGTCCTGTCGACCGGTCCATAAGGGGAGGGTGCCGCCATGGACACCATGCTGATGTTCACCCGCTTCTGGCTGCTGCTGGCCGCGATTGGCGGCGCCGTGCTTCCGGTCGCGCTTGGCAGTGAATCCTCACGCCGCCGCTCCATCGTCCAGGTGGTCTGCGGTGCGATGATGGCGATCTTCCTGGCCCCTGCGCTGGAACGCCACTTCATGCCGGATTCGCCGGCCGAGATCCAGGCCGGCGTGTCGTTCCTCGTCGGTTGTTTTGGCTTGCGCCTCACGATCATCGCGCAACGCCTCATCGAGAACCGCGGCGAATCCATCGCCAACCGCATGATCGACCGCATCGCAGGAGGCGACCCGAAATGAGCGACAGCATCTACTACGGCATCGGCGATTTCACGTTCAGCACGGTGATGATGGTCTGTGCGTGCTGGTTGCTTACCGATACGCGGCTAAGCCGGATTGTCCGCAGCGGGCATGCGTTCATCGCTGCCGGTGCGTTGGTCAATGTGCTTGGGTTGCTTGCTGATTACTTCAATTACAAAGGCGTTGAGTATGGCCATGTGTGGCCGGGTGAGGTTATCGCCAATTTCGGTACGGCCGTGTTGATGGTGACGTGGCTGTATCGGTCGTTGAAGAAGAAGAGGGAGGGGCGGGCCTGAACGGTGCGCCCAGGGTCATCGCGTGCAAGCACGCTCCTACAAAAGGCCGCGTGCGTGCACGCCATACCCAACCCGGCCGTACCCTTGTAGGAGCGTGCTTGTACGCGATCCACGACACCGAAACCTCTTGCCCCGGCAACCACATACCCGCCATGGCGGTTGTTTCCTACGCAAAAATCGACGACCTTCGGCGTAGCCTACCTGCGCCGAAGGCCGCCCTCATGCACCGCGTTGAAGTAACCCACTACTTCCCTTTCCCGGCAGAAACGGTCTTCGCCGCCTGGCTCGATCAAGACACCGTAGGTGAATGGCTGTTCGCCACGCCCGAAGGCGAGATGATCGAGGTCGCCCTCACCCCGAAGGTAGGCGGCAGCTACCGCATCGTCGAACGCCGCGCTGATGGCGACATCCTCCACACCGGCACCTACGAACGCATCGACGCGCCACACGACCTCGAGTTCAGCTTCTCGGTCCCGCACTACGACCCCGGCTCGGTCCACGTCCGTATCCACATCGCCAACGTCGCCGACGGCTGCAACCTCACCCTGACCCACGAAGTCGAAGAACAGTGGCTCAAACCCAGCACCCACGGCTGGCAAACCATCCTGAGCAACCTCGAAACCACGCTGCGCCACCCGTAACCCGCCGTTACGGGAACCCCTTGTAGGAGCGCGCTTGCGCGCGATCCGGGCAGGACTAATGAACCTGGTGCCGTTCGCCTGGCCGATCGACAGTGATTAAAAGCTCACTAGATTCAAGGCGCTCGTGGGTGGTGCGATTCCTGTGTAGCTCAGGGATGGGAGGCATCCGTTGGATAGTCGTATAGCGAACGGTGAAGACCCCGCCAGGCCCGAAAGCATAGGATCTCGCTATGTCGACGCGCTTGGTAACGGACTGCCCGGGAGCGATGGAGAGGAAATGATCGATCTCCATGGGACCCCAATGGCCACGGGAGCCGACGTACGGAACGAGGTTCCCGGATGAGTCTTTCACTTCCAGGAAGTCTGACGCGGGCTCGTCGTCTGTTCGGCCGAATGGCGATTCGGGACGATAGACGTATCCGGGCTCGTCGCCGTCATTGGCAATTGTGACGGTGATGATGGCCGTACCGTCTTGGGTGAGGCTCGACTCGCGTGTGAGGCTTACCCTGAGGTGGCTGGCTGCTTGCGCAGCGAATGGCGCAGTGAGCAGCAGCATTGCCGCAGCATTGCGTAAGTTGATTCGCATCGTCATGAGCGTTCCGCATTCAAGGGCGGACGAGCGTGGCGACACACGGTGCAACTAGGCCATGGAAGAATTCTGAAAAATCAGCCGAGATTGAGCGAATCGAAGTTTCATCACGGCTTTCCACACGAGGATGATCACTCCTTCACGAACTCCGTCTCGACGACGATCTCCACGTCGTCACTTTCGAGCGGAACCCACTGACTGACACCGAAGGCCGAACGCTTGAAGGTCGCTTCGCCAGAGAAGCCCATGCGCGACTGCGCGAAACCGCGGTAGATCGCCGTGAGCACCAGCGGCTGATTGATCCCGTGAAATTCGAGTGTGCCAGCCACGGTCGCGTGGCCATCGACGATCTTCACCGTATCTGCGGTGAAGTGAATGGCCGGATACTTTTCTACCTCAAGATAAGTCGAGGCGATCCGCTTATCGAACTTCGGATCCCCCGTGCTGATCGACGCCGGGTTGATGGTGACATCGAGGTTCGACGCCGACGCCTTCGTCGGGTCGAACGCGAAACTGCCGCTGACCTCATCGAAGCGAAGCGTGTATCGCGAAAGGTCCATGTGAGCCATCTTTGCGATGACGGACGTGTGGTGCGGATCGAGCTTGTAGGTGCCAGCGGGAGCCTTACTTGGATCTTTAGAAAGGCCTAAATTCTGGTACTGGCTAGCCGCACTCGCGTCCTCCTTCTTCGGCGGGTCCGCCGGCGCGGCGACCGCCACCGACAGGGGCACGATCAGGGCGAGAAGACAGTAAGTTCTTGCGAATTTCCGAGGCATGGAGTGTGGGCATCAGTGAGTTGTGTAATCGCTAACGTAGCCCCGTCCCGGATGGCGCGCTACGTCTCTTATGGCACCCCTCCAGGCTCATTTGACCGGGGTCTTACCCGCGGGTAGCGTTGCAACGGAAGCTCGCCGCCATGGCGATGCTCGCTATGGGGATCCAACGATGAAACGTGCACTCGCCGTGTTGGCCGTAGTCGCTGGTATCGCCGGCTGTGGGGATTCGCAACAACAGGCGGCCAAGGATGCCGGTTACATGCTCCGCATGAATCAGGTCGTCTGCCACATCGCCGGCACGGAACTCGAAAAGGTTTCCGCCTGGCTCGAGCAAGTGCTCAAGGATCACCCGGACCTCGCCGAGTACGCAAAGAAGGGCGAGACCGAAGCTGACGCCGTGCACGCGCGGCATCAAACCGAAAGCGATGGTGCGCAGAAAGATCAGACTGAATGCGAGAAGGTACGTTCACTCGCGGCGAGTTGGTCGCCCCATTCCTGACCGCGCAAGCGTGCCATTCCCATCCATGGACGACATGCTCATAACCGACGCCAGGGAGATTCGCCGGTCATGAACGACGCCATCGACAAGCGAGCGTGGAAAATCCTGCATGACATGTACTGGGGGAGCGCGGGGTGGGTTCCTGAATCTAAGCGTGTCGTCTCCGACGAAGATTTCCAATACGCCAAGGGAAAAGGCGTCATGTTCGACCCTGCTTCGGCGGACCACGCCAAGCTGGTCATGGCGACGTGCGAACTCGTCGACGGTCTCGACCGGCGCACGGTGGCCGATGCCTTCCTCGCTAGCCTTACCACCCGGCGCCTAGACTGGCGGTCGGCGTTAGGTTCGTACTCGGTGTTCGAGCATATGCTCCCGCATGGCGCGCAGGGTGATAAAAAGCGCTGCCTGCACTGCGGCTTTTATCTAGCAGACCGCAGCCTTGACCCGAATCTTTACAGCTTCTACCGTCTGAAATGGGGCGGCGTGGTGCACGGGGAGCTCGCCTATGCCGCGTTCGACCTCGATCAGTTCGCCAAGGCCGAAGTACCCAAGCCATCGGCCGACGACATCGGCCTGTTCCACGCGCTGATATCCAGCATTCGAAACGCCGGCCCGACAGTGACTGCGGCGCAACTGCATACCCACTTCCCTAAGGAATTCAAGTCGAACAAAGCAGAACGTGACATCGTGATCAGCATACTGGGTATCTGCGACATCCTTGCCGATGCGAACCACCCAGGCTTCTCTGATGTGTACTTGCCGACGACAAACCGCCCCGAACCAAACCGCCGCTTCACAGACATGCCGTACCCCGCCAGTTGGTGGACTGGCAGCATCGGCATCAACGAGGCTCGTCTGCAAGAACGTTTCGGCCACGTTCTTTAGCTTGGCGACGTACTCATCAACGCTACTAGCCCCGCTGGCCGATCTTGGTTCGCTGGCTCGCAGGTCGGGTAGTCAGGGGTAGTCCTCTGGGCGTCGGTGCTCGATGGGTCTAAAGCGAAGCCGATACTGGTTGAAGGCTGGCATCGCTTCGAAAACGCGCACGGGGTAACCGTATTTCCTCTCACGGCTACTCAGAAGATCGAGTACATGGTCGCGATCCTGAACTGAGGTTCGCATTCCGAAAATTACGGCAGTCAATGCTGCTGGATCAAACGGTAGAGTCGTACGCGCCCCATTTGCTTTTATGACGCGCCACTCCTTTTCATATGCCCAATCAGGTGACTTCTGCAGTAGAGGGCGGAGATCTTGTTCCGACGGAGCGTCTGCGAATATGTTTTCTACGACCGGGTAGTCGTCCGCATAGATTACCTTGTGAGCAATTAGATTGCGCAAATCGCGGGCGACTTCAAATCGAAAGCAAATGCCTCGATGCTCATACCCGTAGTGGGCCCACATAAGCTGGCTGGAAGGCGCGGCGGATAGAGAGCAAATGCCGACGCTATCTCTCAGGCGCTCGTGACCAAGACTTAACTCGTGCTCCAGCAGTTCGGGATGGTCAAGCACGCCAGTGCTGTGGATCAATGCCAGAGCTTGACGCGCATCCTTTCGGGCAACACGTACTATCTGGCTGACCAATGCGTCGCGCAAGGCATCGCCTCGTTCAGCGATCCTGAATGCTGCCCGTCCATCAAATGGATCGTTGAAGGAAGTGGTGGCGGCGAGCCACAAGGTACTGTCTAGTAGTATGTACTTAAGTTCGTCAAGCCGCTGCTTTCGCTCGAGTTGATTGGGCAGCGGAAGCGCGCGAAACTTGTATAGCGACCTGGGATGGCCCCATTGCCGTAGCCGCGCCGTTCGCCATGGCAGCGGCTGCCGTTCGAGGTGCGCTATGGCTTCCTCATACTCCGCGAGCAGATCATTTATCGGATGTAGCGGATGGATCGTTTCGGTCATAAGGGGGCGAATGTTTGTGGGTTGCCAATACGTCTAAACTGGCGTCCACGTTCCTACGGTCGGCCAGGATCATCATGAGCTATCAAGATTTCACGTTGTATCACGCGACGAAGCAGCAGTATGCACAAGGCGATCGGATCGTTGCAGGTACCAGCACGCCGTACTATCTGGACGCAGTGGGTTTGATCGAATCGCATAGGCCGGGTGGCTATCCATCTCGTAAACAGTGTGTGTTCGCAATGGACACGGCTGAAGCTGCTTACACATTTCTCGAAGAAAACAGGGTGTGGATGCTTCGCCCTTTTCAATAGTGTCGCTGGGGCCTTGACACGTCTGCGTTTTAGCGCACATTGGGACCGAGTTCTCCCGCGACCACCGAGGCCTCCCGATGGACGACGTACTCATCACCGGCGCGGGCCCCACGGGCCTGGTCCTGGCCCTCTGGCTTACCGCCCAGGGCGTGAAGGTCCGCATCATCGACAAGAAGGAGGGCCCCGGCGATACGTCCCGGGCCATGGTCGTGCAGGCACGTACGCTGGAGCTTTACCGCCAGCTCGGCCTTGCCGAACCCGTCCTCGCCGCGGGCAATCGCATGGTGGCGATCAACATGTGGACCCGCGGCAAGCATGCCGCCCGGCTGCCGCTGCAGGATGCGGGTGCCGGCATTTCACCGTACCCGGCCCCGCTGATATACCCGCAGGATCACCACGAGCGGGTGCTCGGCGAGCGGCTTGAGGCCATGGGCGTCACGGTCGAGCGCAGCACGGAGCTGGTGTCGCTAGAGCAGGGCGCCGACAGCGTTACCGCGCGTTTGCGCCGCGCGGATGGCGGCGAAGAAACCACCACTGCCCGTTACCTGGCCGGCTGCGATGGCGCACGTTCCGCCGTACGCGAAGCGCTGGGCATCGGCTTCGAAGGCGGCACTTATCGCTCGGTGTTCTACGTCGCCGATGTGAAGCTCAGCGGCATGGAAAGCCCTGACGAAGGCCATGTCTCCCTCGAGCAAGGTGACTTCGTGTTGCTGCTTCCCTACGGCAAGGACGGCAGGGCTCGCTTGATCGGCACCGTCGACGACGAGCGTGCTGACAGCGCTGAGGCGCTGACCTTCGAAGATGTCCGCCAGGATTCGATCAACCGCCTCAAGGTGACGATCGACGAAGTCACCTGGTTCTCGACCTATCGTGTTCACCACCGCGTGGCCGACACGTTCCGGCGTGATCGGGTCTTCCTGCTCGGTGATGCGGGGCACGTGCATAGCCCGGCGGGTGGGCAGGGCATGAATACCGGGATCCTCGATGCGATCAACCTGGCGTGGAAGCTCGCCGCGGTGTTGCGTGGCGAGGCGCCGGACCCGTTACTCGACACCTACAACACCGAACGCCAGGGCTTCGCCCACCAGTTGGTCAACAGTACCGACCGTGGCTTCTCGCTGATGACCTCCGGCGGCGGCCTGGCCAACTTCCTGCGCGTATACGTGATGCCTTATGCGGCGCATGCGGTGTTCGAGCTGGCGGCGGCTCGCCGGGCGATGTTCAAGCTGGTCTCGCAGACCGAACTGGCCTACCACGGCAGTGCGCTGAGCGAAGGCGAGGCGGGGAAGGTGAAGGGTGGCGACCGGCTGCCGTGGGTCCGAATCGGCGACAAGGACAATTACGAGCCGCTGGCCCACATCGGCTGGCAGGTGCATGTGTATGGCGAGCCCCGGCCGGAGCTGATGGCCTGGTGCCTGCACCGGGGTGTGGCGCTGCGGGACTTCGCCTGGGACCCGGCGTACGAGAAGGCAGGCCTGGCCGAGGGTGCTGCTTACTTGCTTCGCCCGGATACCTGGGTGGCGCTGGCGGCGCCGGAGGGCACTGTCGAGGCCCTCGAGGCCTACTTCAGCAGCCATGGCCTGACCGCCGGAGGGGCCAAAGCCGAGGGGGCCATGCGATAATCAAAGGCCGCCAACCACGGACAGAAACTCCATGCTGGATCCCGCACTCCTGCGCGGCCGCCTCGCCGAAACGGCAGAACGCCTCCGCACCGCCCGTACTTTCGACCTCGATGTCGCCACGATCGAGCGCCTGGAATCCGAGCGTAAGTCCCTGTCTACGGAGACCCAGGAGCTGCAGAACCTGCGTAACACCCGTTCCAAGGCCATCGGCCAGGCGAAGGGCAAGGGTGAGGACGTGGCGCCGCTCATGGCCGAGGTGGCTGGTATCGGTGACAAGCTGAAGGCCAATGAGCAAGCCCTGGCCGAGGTGCAGGCGAAGCTGGCGGATATCGCGCTGGGTATCCCGAACCTTCCGGATGCGGCCGTGGCGATCGGCAAGGACGAGACCGAGAACACCGAGATCCTGCGCTGGGGCCATGCCAAGGCGTTCGACTTCGCGGTCAAGGACCATGTGGACCTGGGTGCGCGCCACGGCTGGCTGGATGCCGACGCGGGCGCCAAGCTCAGCGGTGCACGCTTCACCGTGCTCCGCGGCCAGCTAGCCCACCTGCACCGTGCGCTTGCCCAGTTCATGCTGGACCTGCACACGACCAAGCACGGCTACCTGGAACACAACATCCCGCTGATCGTGAACGCGGATGCGATGTATGGCACCAGCCAGTTGCCGAAGTTCGAGGACGACCTGTTTGGCGTCAACGTCGATGACAAGAAGCGTTACCTCATTCCGACCTCGGAAGTGGCGCTGACCAATCTGGTCCGCGACAGCATCACCGAGGCCGAGCAGCTGCCGATGCGCCTTACCGCGCACTCGATGTGCTTCCGCGCCGAGGCGGGCAGCTATGGCCGCGATACGCGCGGCATGATCCGCCAGCACCAGTTCGAGAAGGTCGAGATGGTGCAGGTGACGACGCCTGAGACTTCGATGGCTGCTCTCGAGGAGATGGTGGGGCATGCTGAGGCCGTGTTGCAGGCGCTGGGCCTGCCGTACCGGAAGGTGATGCTGTGCACGGGTGATATGGGCTTCTCTGCGGCGAAGACCTATGACCTGGAAGTGTGGCTGCCTAGCCAGAATACGTATCGCGAGATCAGCAGCTGCTCGAATTGCACGGATTTCCAGGCACGGCGGATGCAGGCGCGGTGGAGGAATCCGGCTACGGGGAAGCCGGAGTTGGTGCATACGTTGAATGGGTCTGGGTTGGCTGTGGGGCGGACGCTTGTTGCTGTGATGGAGAATTATCAGCAGGCGGATGGGAGTATCGCTGTGCCTGAGGTGCTTAGGCCTTATATGGCTGGGCTTGAGGCGATTAGCTGACGGACGTGTTGATGTCAGCGCATACAAACATTCTGTGCGCTGACTACCGACCACGATTTCTCGCATGATCGTTGTCGAGCGCGTGTCCCTGCACGGGCAACTCAGTGATAAGCAAACCTCTAAAAAAGCGGCGTTCGCGCAGAGCAATGTCTTCGCCTGCGGCGCAACTCGGTAGCCTTCCTTCGACGATATGCGACATGGTGAACACGCTTTCGCTTGCGAGGCTACACCCTATTCAAGGGCCGCGAGACGCGAAGACGCGCAAACGCAGCTACGAGTATCTGTTCCTCCCGGCATCGCTGCTGGATCGCGTTAGGATGGGTGTGGCTAGGTCTTTGGGAATTTCCGTAGATTGATGAATTTGCTGTAGAAAGTGCTGGCGAAAGCCGCTATCATCATCCTGTCTTGCCGGCTTGGTCCGGCTCTCAAGACCACCAATGTATCGGTGGCAGGACCAGCGAGGTGATGACAAGCCTACCGGTTCTCATTCCTGGCCCCGCTTCGGCGGGGCTTTGTCTTTTCCGGCTTACCGTTGAGCCTTCCGTTTGACCCGGCATCAGCCACTGGCGGAAGCGTTCAGGTACAATTGGTGCCCCCGGGGCAAGCCCGGTGGCCCTCGTTAGATCCCAACTGCAACAGTTGGATGCTGAAAATACGGAGAGATGGCCGAGTGGTTTAAGGCAGCAGTCTTGAAAACTGCCGTAGGTGTGAGCCTACCGTGGGTTCGAATCCCACTCTCTCCGCCAGCATAAGCTAAGTAATGGACGCATAAGGATTTTCCTGGCGTCAGTCAGATTCGGTGCGTGGACACTCGCTTGGACACTTCCATGCGTCTTCCGCATCACCTCGTGCGTTCCGCCACAGGCGTGTTTCATTTCCGGCAAAAGGTGCCGATACCTCTCCAGAGGGCCTTCGGGCTGCGCGTGGTAAAGCGTAGTCTGGGCACCAGAAGCGCACGGCTGGCGCAGGCACAGGCCTATGTCGTGTCGGCACGCGTCGCCGCGACGTTCGATGAAGCACGGAGGCTGATCAGCATGAACGAGCCAGTTCCAGACAATCCCTTTAACTTGCCGCTGGATGACCCGCGTAATCCGCTGCACATTGCACCGTGGAAGCTCGAGCGGACGCCGCTTGGCTTTACCCTGTCGACCGAGGGCGACTCCGATAAGGAGCACGCAAAGGCCGTCGAGGTTTTGCGCGTGTTGATGGGTAACCAGGCCATGCCGGTCTCACCACCGGTGGTTGACGCACCCGTTCGACCGAAAGGTCGCGTGTTGCGCACGACGGCAGGCATCACGGTTGGCGAAGCCGCACGGAAATACCTGCTGACGCTCGACAGCGCCTTGCTGCCAGATAAGACCCGAAGCCAGAAGCGCGCCGCCGTGAACGGGTTCGCGACGTGGAAGGGGCTCAAGTCGCCGTTGGTCGACTGCACGCGCACGGATGTATCGGAATGGGTGCAGAGTCTTCGGGCGGCACAGCTGGCAACCCCGACGCTCGCGAACAAAACCTCGTATCTCAAAGCATTTTTTACGTGGGCGCAGACGGCCGGGCATGTGCCTGTCGGGGATAATCCTGCGCAGGGCCAGGTTAAGTATGGTGTGCGCGAGAAGCGCCTAAGGCGAAAGCTAGGCTTTGAAGCATTCAACCCGGAGCAGTTGGCCGTTATCTATGGGCCAGCGTTCGCAACGCTGAGAAAGGACATTCAGTTGGGTGCGCTGCTGGGCCTTTACACCGGTGCCCGCGTGTCAGAACTCGGCCAACTTCGCTTGGATGACTTTGTCACCGAAGATGGATTGCCATGCATCCGAATCTCTGCCGAGGGCTTGGGCCAGAGCCTGAAGACGGATGCGAGCGAGCGCACGGTGCCGTTGCATTCCAGGCTTATCGAGTGGGGCGTTTTACGGCATGTAGAGTCGCTTCGGAAAGAAGGACAAACAAGGCTGTTTCCCCGAACCAAGGTCGGTTCGGTCAATGGTCACGGCAATTTCCTGTCTGCCGCGTTTGGTCGTTACATCAAGTCTGTTGGTATTGAGCCACGAGTAGGCAAGGTCGGGTTTCACAGTTTAAGAAAGACCGTGGTGCAGACCATGCAAAGCGCGGGCGTGCCGTCGGAGTATCGCGCACAGTTCGTTGGGCACGAGTTGGGTGACGAGCATCACTCAGCATATTCCAGGCAATACACGATGGCTGAGCTGGCGGCAAAGGTAAACGTGTCGCTGACCTTTAATATGGCTTTTGCATAGCCAGGGAAAATACGAATGTCTCTGTCGAACGAGGAACCTCGTCGTCGTAAGCTCGTCGATTCGCATCAAAGTGATGCCGTCGTGCAAGGCAACAATGGTGTGGAACGCGAAGCATTTGTGGTATTTCAGGGAGGCGGCGCTAAGGGCATCTCGCACGTCGGTGCCGTGGCCGCGTTGAAGGATGCGCAACTCAAGATTGTGGGTGTCGCAGGCACGTCGGCAGGTGCCATTGTGGCCGCACTGACGGCTGCCAAGTATTCCGCCGAGGATTTGCTAGCGACCGATGGGTCTGGTCGGCATATCTTATCGACTATTGATCCATCGATGAAAAGCGCTACCCAACTATTTGGCGATGAAGGATGGAAAAGGTTGACATCTTTGATAGGCCTCTTTCGGTCTAACACTCTGCCGAAGAATGAATATGTCGGGGAGAACATACCATCCGAGGAGTCTGCCGAGGTCCAGCCGAGGCCCAAGGTATATATAGCGAAGAACGTGGCGAAGCGGTGGTTAAAGGCAGCTTGGTGGCGCTGGCTTTTGCTCGTGGCGACCATAGCGGTACTCGCTGATTTTCCAATGCGTATCGATCTATTTGGTCATGTTTGGCTGTTGGCTCCGCCGCACGCTTTCTGTGTCGTCTTGAATACTGTCGTCATTGGCACTTTCATGTTTTTTGAAGCTCGTTGGTTCGCTCGCCAAGTGGTAAGCATTGGGGCTGGACTAAGCCCAACTTCTAGAATAAGTGAAATTATCAATCAAGCGCTGATCGATAATCTGGAGAAGACCGCAGTTTCCTCCCACGCTGCGGGCGGAGAAGGATGGACGTGGGATGATGCGAAAAAGGGTGGTATCACTTTTGCACAGTTCGCAGAGGTGGGTGGGATTCCCTTGCGCATCGTTGCCACTGACGTAACTAGCCAGACAGTGCGTTTATTCTCCGCTGAGGACACGCCATCGGTCATTGTTTCCGAGGCAGTGTGCGCTTCCGCTGGGCTGCCAATCGTCTTCGAGGTGAAAGGCATAGAAATCGAAGACAGCCCCGGTCCTACTAAGTCGATGCACTACTTTTTAGATGGTGGCCTCTTGAGCAATTTGCCCCTTTGGGTATTTGACGAAGATAGGAGCCTTAACGAAGACGCTCTGACGATAGGTTTTACCTTGGAACAATCAGCAAACAGCGAAAAGTCGCTGTCGAGCACGGGGATGTCAGGGTTTGCTTGGTTCCTTCCCGCGCTCGAGAGCATTGTTTCAGGGCCCAAAACTATTCATCACCGTGCCATCGAGGGCCTACTGTTAGTGTCGGTGCCTACGGGGCTAGAGGTTCTATCTTTTGACCGGAAGAATTCTGAGTATGTCAACGAGGTGGTCGTGGCAAGGCGGGCCGCCCTTGCCCAGATGAGGTTCCAACTTTATTTTCCCATGCGGCTGAGGGGAAATCTGGAATCTCTTAGCGACGTGATTTCGCAAGCTCTGGATCAGTTGGCCGCGGGTGTAACGCCAGTCCAGCTTGCAGTGCGTAGCTACGGGACGGTTGACCCGCAGACAGGCTTTTCAGAGTGGCACCTGAGGCTGTCTGTGCTAGTCCAGCGGCCGGGGTTTTCGCGGACACTGCGCGTGATGGCGAGCACGGACCCGGCAGTCGGCTGGCCTAGCAGGCGAGGAAGAGTGGTGCCATTTGCGGATTTTGGCTCCGTCTGGGATTGGCAGAATCCGGTGTATATGTTTGACGTAGTGCCTAATGTAACGCCCCTGAATCCCAATAGTGCGTGGCTAACCGCACTACCAATTCTCCCTTCTGTAGGTCCTGTTAACACAAGCGCCAGCGCGGTGATTCTGGTTGTAGAGTCGTCTCTCCGCCCAACCTTTCTCCCATATGGCCCGCTTACGCTCGCGGATGAGAATCTATTGGCCTTGAGTATGCTCGCCATCACCCAAACTATAGAAAAGAGCCTACATGCTCTCACTGTTGCATTTGGTCAGAAATATGGATATGCTAATAGTGGGCTAGTCCATAACAATCAATTTGATGAGCATATCCGGAGGGCGCAACTATGGCAGTGACAATTGTTCGGCGTAGCGCTGATGGTAAGTTCGAACGAGTAAGTTTGGACGATTCGCGCGTTAAGGCAATTCCGGCCCAGCCAGCTCCACAGGTGTCAAATCCCGATCGGGTTTTTGCTGGAAATACGGAGTTCGTAAGCTCGGACCCTAATAGGTATTTCAAACGTAAGCGGCGATAAGCGACATTTTGTGAGCGCTCACGTCTATCGAAGTGCCTAGTTTTCAGCAGGTTACCGAAACTGTGTCGAGTAAACGAAGGGATGTGAGATAGTCGGTATAAACCGTCGGATGCGTCTTCGGGCTAGTGTTGGCAGGCTTCATCCGTCCGCCGTCGAAATGCCGTTCGCGGCAGCTCATGGCTGCGACCGATGAGATGAAAACGTGCCCGTATGCAGAGAAGGCCAGCGCCCATAAGGCTGAACGCCTGTGAGTGGGATTTAGAGCGCGTCTTAGTGTTCTATGAACACCACGCGCCCTCCGGGGGTAGGGCCACATGCAACGCTAAGCGTCGAGCAAACGCATCCGCCGATCCGCGGGCTGACCTCTCTTCCTCATATGTGACATCAAATTCTCATGTCAAGGTCGCTTGACATGGACTCTAAACCTGTTTTGATGTGGTCCATGGGGGCGAGCGGCTGTTGGGGTCGATCGCACTGATGGTTGGGCTGGACGCCCGTCGTTGCACCGGATCGGTGTGCGTCTCTTACATGGAGGTTCTATGTCTCACGCTCGCCCTCACCTTGAAACGCACTCTCGTAGCTCGGGCCACTCCGCGATTGCAGGGGTGGCTTACCGTTTGGGTCTTCGGCTTTACGACGCGCGCACGGATACCTGGCACGACTACCGGAAGCGTCAGCTCGGCGAGGAAATTGTGCATGCCCTGACCGTCGCGCCCGCCGGGGCGCCGGCGTGGGCGACAGATCCCGAGCAATTATGGGCCCGCGTCGAAGCCGCCGAACGACGCAAGGACGCGCAGGTTGCTCGGGATTACCGCATTCCCATTCCCCTCGGCCTGTCCGACACAGACGCCAGCGCGCTGGCCGAGAGCATGGCCCGATTCATCGCCGAACAACTCCACACTGCCGTGTCATTAGGCTTGCACCGTGATGCCGATCGGGACGCCTTGGGTGCGGTCAAGCCACATCACCAGCAGGGCTACCACGCCCATCTTTACTTCCCGACCCGCATGCTTCGCTTTGACGTGGAAGAAGGGCAGGGCACCGGCGAGGACGGTGCGTCGGGCATGGGCGAGAAGCTCACGGCGCTGTCCAACAAGCGAACCTCGTCGGCGTTTGTAGAACAACTCAATGCGCAGTGGGCTACGCTCGCGAACGAGTTTGCTGGCGCCATCGACCTCGGCACCACGTATGAGCATATGAGCTACGCCCGTCTCGGTTTAGACCGCTTCGCACAACCCACCATGGGGCGGGCCGCTACGGCGCTGGAGCGTAAAGGCTATCGCACCGCCAAAGGTGACCGTATACGACAGCTGGTGCTGTCGGCCCAGACGCTGACGGACGGGCGCGAAAAGGTCCGAATGGTCTTGGAACAGGCCGACGGCAAGACCATCGAGCCCAACCACATTCCTACGTTGGTGCCCTCCGCGTTGCCCGACGTCGCCATGATCACTTTCACGCCCGACCGTGGCACCGCGCGCGTGCGGACGTGGCGCGCCAGTGATTGGGGTGCCGACCCCGCTGGGCCCGTGGCCTCGTCGCGCTCGCACATTCACTTCACGCCCGCTCCTACGCCCGACCCGAAGAACCCGATACATCGTGCTCCGCCCGTCGCAGGGTCGTTGCTTGCGCGGTTCATCTCGGCCGCTCCGGCCACGGCCACCGCTTTAGAAGATGAGGACATTCGCGCCCAAGCGCACGGCTGGATACTCATCATTGAACGCGTGCTGCACAGCCTCGAACGCGTCGTAAATGTTTTGCGTGAACTTGCTACGCGGCGTAGTCGCGAACAGGGGGCCAAGACCGACAACGAAATGGAGCGCGACAACAGTCAAAAGCGGAGCGCAGCGGCGGAACGGAGTGCGGACGCCTGGGCATCGGAGCACCCGGTGCGCATGGCAGCCACACGTGCCTGGGCTGGCGCTGACGCGGGTCCCGCGCCGTGGCAAATACACAAGCGGCAAGCGCACAACCACGCGGAACACGCTGCGGTTTTTGAGCAGAACGTTGCGCGTCACACCGACGTATTGGTGGCGTTGGACGAAGAGGCGCACCCTTCACGCCTTCGCCAGGAGCGCCAACAGCGGCGGTTAAATGAAGCGGTGCGAGATCTCGTAGCGCTGGATGTGGTTTACGGGCCGCAACTGCTGGCGGCCGCTAACGACCAGGAGCAAGTTTGGATTGCTCCAGCGTTGTCCGCCATGGACCCCAAAACCGTTATGGCGGACCACGACATGGGCCAGGGAGCGGCGTTGGTCACGCAGGAAGCACGATTGAATGCGGCTCCGCGTGGCACCGAAGTGGTGAACCGGCCTGGGATGCGCATGTAACGGCATGCCGTCGCATGCTCGACTTCGAGGAAAGCAGCCTCGATGTCGCCTTTTCAACATGTTATTTGGGTGTTTCTTTGAGCGCCATGGCCACCGCAAGAATGCGCTTCATCGTCGACTTCCATGGTCCATCCGGTGTTTCCTTAAGCGCTTCTAGCGCATCCGGGCACGACCAACCAAAGTCACCCTCGCCTTCGTTGAGCAACAGTTCAATCACTTCAGGCGGGCACTGATGAACCACCGCCCACTTCAACACGGTGCCGCCCCCGAGGTCGTAGGATGCGTCAAATTCGGCGTCGAGCATGGCCCGCATCATCGGTTGAATCACCAAAAGTTCTCCCGTCGCCAACGCAGGTTTCATCGCAAGCGCAGCGTCCAGTGCCGTTCGACGTGTAGCCCGTCCCAACTGAATGTCAGGCACCGCCAACAGCTGCGTTACCCAAGGATTATGCGAAGGCAACCTAGCTAAGGCATCGTCCAAAGACGCCATCACCACGCGAGAGGCAACACTGGCCCCTTGGTCAATCATGGATTGAATCGCATCGACGGGCTCACGGTGTTCGATGGCTTCCGCTAGCGCTTCGGTCGGGTCGTTGTAAACGGTTGCTCCAGTCATTTGTTTTCCCTGTAGACGGCATGCAAATTTGCAGGCCCGAACGGTGCCGCAGCACACAATCTAAATACGCCGCGGTGCCTTAAAGTTCGCGCAATCGCTTCACCCATGCATGCCTTATCGATTAACGCGCTGGACCACCATGGCTCATCACCGGGCCCTGGGTTTGCGCTTGGTCCTGCGTGACCTGCTGGCTCTGCGTCTGCGTCTGCTGCTGTTGCGTCTGCTGAAACTGCTGCATGGCCTCCGGCCACTTCGCCGCACTCTCGTGCATCGGGGTCATGGCCTCGGCGGTGGGCACACTGCTCTGTTTGTCAAACAAATGGTCGGTCCGCCCCGGCGGGGTCTGCACGGCCCACAGTCGGCTGCCATCATCTGATAACGCGATTTGCGATACACGGTCTAGCCCGTCCGCGCGGGCTTGCACCGTGGCCGCTGACGCTAATTGGTCGGTGTGGACATCGGGCGTGCGCCCCATGCTGTGGTCCAGCGCCACGACATGGCCGCGCACCTGCTGAAACAAGGCGTGGTCGGGATGGTTGGCGTCGTCCAAGCGGGTGGGAGCTACCGGCACATGCTGGTATTGATGCGGACCGTCGGCCGTGTGGTCAAAACCATGTGGCGTCGCCGGCTGGGTGCTGCTGTCAAGGTATGGGACCGATTGCTTGCTCTTGCCCAAGTCGAGCCCGGCCTGTTCCATCATGGACTCGCTCAAGCCTGCGTGCGCCATGTTGATTTGGATTTGCGGTGGCGCTCCATGGTGTGAGGCTGCGCGCTCTTCCGACCCGATGACCGCCACGGCCCAGCCGGCGTAATAATTGGGATAGTCCTCGACGCCCCCATGGGCCAAGTGCATCGCCTGGCGGTTGTCGCCCGGCCCCGGATTCACCGGCCGGTCGAAATAGTTGTGCCCCATGCCCACGATGTTCGCAGGGGTGTGTGCCATGGAGAGGTCGGCGTTGAGCTGGATGTTGGCGCGAGGCACCAGCGCCCCGTTACGGACTTCGAGGAAATCGGCGGCACGCGAATGGTCCGCACGGTCAATCGCGGCCAGACTTACGCTGCCGCGCTCGTGCTCGACCCGGCTGCGCAGCGCGTTCCATCCGGAAATGTGGGCGCTGGCTTCATCTTCGCGCCCCGCCTGGATGCGGCGCTCCACCAGAGCGGTGTAATCGTGCACAGGACCGGGCGTCGCGGCGAGCGTCCGCACATCGGCCACGAAGCCCGCGCGCGCTTGCGCCGCGGCTTGCGCGTTGAAGCCGTGCTGGACTTCGTGTCCCACTACAAAGGTCAAATCATGGGGGTCGTAACGGCCCGTCCCGCCCGGGGGCGTGGTGGTCATCAACGACTCGCTGACCAAGTTCATCGAGTGGGTCGGCGCGCTAAAGCTGCCGCCCACGCCCGCACCGGGCGCGGTGAAGGCAAACGACTCGAGGATGCGGTGCTTCGGCTCAATCGGGTCGACCGTCGTCGCTGCGCGCTTGATGTCGGCGGCCAAGGCCGGCGAGCCGTTGAGGGTGTCTTGCAAGTTGTGCAACATGTCCGGTGTAACGGGATGCATCGCCGGATGGGCCCCGCCGACAGCATCGGGATAGGTCTTACCGGCAAACTCCACGACCATCGCTTGCACGCGCAATACCGAATGCAGGTCCGTGCTCGGCCCAGAGGCCGGGAAGGCGGAAGCGGGCAGGGTCATCGCCCGGGTCGTGGGATCGTAGTCGCCCACGGGACGGTCGGGCGCGCTGGGAGCCGCCGGGGCAAAACCGTGCAGCGCACCGCGACTCACTTCCGCGTCCAGACGCCGGCTCAAATCCGGGTCCGACGACAGCGCCGCGCGAAGGGATGCCGCTTGGGCGGGGGTCACGCCCGGCTGCTGCGCAAACTGGTTGACCGCCGCATCAAGGGCGGGGTGGGGCGTAGCCATGGGGAGTCCTTTCGGGTCAGCGCGCGTCAGCAGTTTGCAGCGACAGCACACACGCAGTGCCGTGCACGTCCGCGCCATCGCGCGCGCTCAGGGTCAGCCTCATGTCGGCCTTGGCGAACTCGATGGCCTGAACACCGCCGATTTCCGACGGCACGGACCGTTCGACCCAGCCGTGCGCGGTCAGCGCGGTGCGCAGGTGGCCCAGGGGCATGGCACACACCGGCGCGGCATCCGCCGCGCGGTCAGTGTGGTCAAACCAGAAGCGAAACCCCGGCTTCAAGGTGGCCTCGCCCGCCGCGAACTGAACCCAATAGGTCCAACCCTGACCGAGGTCGGGGCTGTGGTAGACCGCCCAGCCGGGGTCATTGTTGGGGTCGGGTCCCAGGGTGACCCCCATCGCTTGGCCGATACCCGCTGGCGTGAATGCGGCCGTAGACGAAACCATCGAGAGGAAAGACAGCACGCGCGCCCCGGCGTCGCGCGCTCCGGGCAGCAGCGCCGGCGAAGCGGCAGCGTTCATGGGATGGTCCTTATCTGGTGAAGGTGTTGCCTGGGCAACGCTGGTGCCAGCGGGCTGTGGTGGCGAAGTCGCGTCGCGCGCCGGAGCGGCACACGCCAGAAGCAAAGAGGTTGCGAGGCCGGTCACGGCAAGGGCGGGGCGCATCATCGGGTCCGCATCCATGGCTCCTCGGGCGGCCGCAAGTCAGCGGCGATGTTTTGCATCATAACTAAGGTCGGCCTACCGATGCATGGTGACCAATGCACAGTTTCGGTAGACCGTGGGGCGCGACAAAGGCGTGTGGGTCCCCGCCAAGCAACCGAAAGCGCTCGGTTGCCCGACGGCGACCTTGAAAGTGAAGGCTGTTCAGTAGGCCGGTGCACCCACGGATGGGTTCGGACAACCGGTGCGGCATCGGCGACTCACTGGGGCGCTTTCCGCCAGTCGAGGGGTCAGGCAGTATCGGGGCTACATCGACGTGGTTCACAGGGAATGACATGAGCGAGATTTACACGGAGCTACTGGCCTGGTCGCGCGACAAGATTCCCCTCTGGCGCCAGGACGTCTTGCGACGCATCTGTTTGGGCGAGCCACTAGACGACGCGGCGAAGTCCGAAGTGCTTGCCATGCTGCGGAATCACCACGGAGTGGACGGTGCTCCTCCTCCGGCAACGCCACCGCACCCCTTTTCAGCTGACCATTTTCCAGGTGAAGCGCTCGGCGGCAGCCGTGTCAGCCTGGCGGCGATCCATGGTCTGAAACATGTAGGGCAGATGCCTGAGGGCGAGCGGCTCACCTTTGCAACGAAGGGGCTGACCATTGTCTACGGCAACAACGGAGCAGGGAAATCCGGTTATGCACGGGTGCTTAAACAGGCATGCCGTGCCCGCACGCCTGGCAAAGTCTATGCGAACGCTTATGCCAAAGGGTTTGCGACACTGACTCCGGAAGCGCACATCGATTTCGAAGTGGATGGCCAATTCGACCAAGAAGCTTGGTCCGGGAAGAATGGCCACATTAGCAAGGCGGCGTTGCGCGCCATCCCGGTGTTCGACAGTGATTGTGCAAAGCACTACCTGCAATCGAAAGAGTCGCCGAGTTTCCAACCGTCTGCTCTTGCGGCATTGCAACGACTCGGCAGTGAGGTGAGCCAGTGGCTGAAGCCTGCATTGACTGCTGAGGCATCAGCGTTGGCAGTCGATACCACCTTATTCAACACCATCCCCAGGAACACCCAGGTCGGTCGTGTCCTCTTTCCCGTCGCGACATCCACCGATGTGGGTGCATTGGCCAAGCTGGCTGACCTCACTGAGGAAGAGCAGCATCTTTTGGTGTCCTTGCCGCAGGACATCGCCGCGTCAGATCCCACGGACAAGGCTGTGGGGTTGGAAAGCGCAGCGGCGCGGGTCGAAGAGTTGGTGACGGCACTCAACGGTGCCCTTGCTCATGTCTCCGATGAACGGGTGCGTGCTATCGACACGGCCCATCGCGAGCGGCGAGAGGCAGAAACGGCCGAACGCGAAGTGGCAAAGTTACTCTCATCCGATGATCCTAACCAGCTGCTGCCGGGCACGGGCCAAGGCTTGTGGGTCGACATGTTGCGTGCCGCGCGTGCATTTTCGGTGTCTGACGCTTACCCCGGCCAATCATTTCCGGTGACGGGCGATGGTGCGCACTGTGTGTTGTGCCAGCAACCGCTTGGGCCTGAGGCGGCTCAGCGCTTGCATCGCTTTGACGCCTACATTCGCTCGGAGGCGTCAACGGCGGCCCAGCGTGCGCGTGACACTTGGGAGCGGATAACAGGAGAGGTAAAGAACGTCGACGTCACCGTCAAGTTTTTGCGCAACATGGCCGAAAGCTTAGAAAAGCGCGATGCGCAGTTGCCCGCGCTGGTCACTGCGCTGCAAGAAGCGATGGCAAAGCGGCTGGGTGAACTGAAAGCGTCCATGTCCACCGCCGATTGGTCAAACCTCACACCCCTTCCTATCTTTCCAGAAGAAAAGTTGTTGGCCGTTGGCAAGGCGTTGTTGGAACAGGCGGCAGCGCTTCGCGCGAGCCTCGACCCGGTGCGCTTGGCAGCCATGCGCGCGCAACTGCTCGAGCTTCAGGCCCGTCAGCAGCTGGGCGTTAACCTTCCGGCGCTCCAAACGGTGATAACCAACTTGGTCAAGGTCGAGGGGTTGAATCGATGCATTGCTGACGTCACGGCGACGACAACCGTCTCGCGTTGCGCCACCGTGCTCGGGAAAAAGCATGTGAGCGATGCATTGGCTGCATCCATGCAAGCCGAGTTAGCAAGGCTGGATATTTATCACTTGCGTGTCGGGCTATCGTCGAGCGGCGATGTGGGCGCGGTCAAAGTGGGGGTGCAACTTGACGAGACGAGCCTCGCACCGTCCATGGTGCTTAGTGAGGCCGAGCAGAAGATGTGCGCTTTGGCCTATTTTTTTGCCGAGCTGACGCAGTCTGAATCCACCTCGGGGATTGTGATGGACGACCCCGTGACCAGCCTAGATCACGCACACCGAACAGCCGTGGCGAAGCGGCTAGTGGATGAAGCGGCTAACCGCCAGGTCATCGTTTTCACTCACGATGCCGTGTTCTACGGCGAACTTATGTTTTTTTGCAAAGACGCAGGCGTGAACCCCGAAAAGAAAACGGTCTGCTACCGGGCGAAGGGTCCTGGCTATATAGAGGATGGGTTTCCATATGACCTTCGGAAACATGGGGACCGGTTAAAAGTTCACCGATCCGACCAGAAAGTGCTCGAGGGAACTTTTCAAAATCCACCAGGCGAAGATGAGCGGCTGGCGATGCGCAACATCTATGATGATTTACGCGTCACGCTTGAAGTGGGCATTGAAGAGGTGGTGCTCAATGGGACGGTCGTTCGCTTTCGGGATGGTATTTCCGTAGGCCGCCTTGATAAGGTGATGTTGGTTCAGCCTGATGAGTTCCAAGAGGTGCAACGGCTGCACGACAAGTTTTGCCGACAGGTGCGCGCGCATGCACAAGCGGCTGGGCAGCAAAGGTCAGTGCCTCAGCCGGGCGAGTTGCTGACGGACATCGAAGCGGTCACGAAATTGTTTGGAGACATCAATAAACGAAAGTCCTGACCGGTCGGACCGCCGCGGAGGGTGAGCCACACAGCGCGTCGGATATACCATTTTTTCGCGGTCGCCTCGCGCGTCATCGTCATACCCAAGGGTGATTCAACCCAGATACGATGGTCTTTGTCTTACATGTAATGAATTTACTTTCGTTTTCGATAGGTGAAAACGGCAAGTTAGGGCGGTAGCAAGAGAGTGCCGATCAGAGCGTTTTCCGATGGGCGCACTTTGCTTCTGGAAACCGATGGCCAGAGTCTGACAGCTGGTGACTGCAGATAGTTAGGGCTAACCCAAAGGAGCATTCGGAAATGCTAACGAGCGTATACGGAAAAAAATTATCATGAGCTGCGGTGGTTTAGTGGTTTTTTCCTAGTAACGTCTATAGACCGGTCATACTGTTCCGTATACGGTCAAGGTCGGATTTGACCGTTTCGAAACGAAAGCGACGGAGCGTATTTACTGCTCATGGCTCACCCTCGCATACTGGCCGCAGTCGTCAAGCGAGCGCTTTGGATCGTTCAAATTGTGACGTTCAATAGGCAATTTCGGCAGAACTGTGACGTAATCGTGGGTTGACGAAATGGCTGCGCGCGGTATCACGTGGCACCCCATTCTTCACGCGTCTGCCATGCCTTCCGTTGGTTCATCCGCTTCAGCGCGTCCGCCTCTCTACGACCTGCATGCCGGGCCGGATGGGGTGATTCACTTTGCACCGCACAGCGAGGAAGGGCACCGCTTGGGCATGGCGTTTATTGAACGCATGTGGCAATTGGACGATGAGCGCGATGCACGAGCCGTCGGCCCCGCCCCGTCTACCGAACCCGCGATAGCGGTGGCGGTCCACCCGCGGCCCGTCGTGACCACCCGCGTCGGAGCCAGCATTTGGCCGCGTCACCGTAAAACGATGGACAGGAAAGCGGTAGTCGTTCCTGCTCCTTCCGCACCCCCACCGATGGGTGGCGGCAAGCTTCTAAGCGAACTGTGCGCGCTGCATTTGGCCAACGTGCGCAACGGCGAAAAGCGGGCGACGCCCGCAGTCCGCGACCGCCAATATGCGCTGGACTTACTGCTGGATGTGGTGGGCGACCGGCCCATCGGAACGTTGGGGTCTCAAGATGCCATCGACTTCGTCGAGGTCTTGGCCTCGTGGCCGCGTAACAAGCAGCATTTGCCGCAATTCGAAGGTCTGTCGGCGCGACAGACGGCAAAGCTGGCTAAAAAAGGGCAGGTGCAATGCATCGAAGCCGGCACGCAACACAAGCACCTCATGCACGTGAATGCGCTGATGAATTGGGTCATCAAGTGCGGTGATCTGACGTCTAACCCGTTTCGCTACCTCGATACCCAGCGCTATCGCCGAGACGAGACCGGGAGAGTTCGTAAAAAGAAGGACCGATTTAGTCACGCAGATCTGCGCGTTATCTTTGACCCCGTTGCCCTGCGAGACCACAGCACGCCCTATAAATATTGGGTTCCCCTCATTTGTTATTTCACCGGGATGCGCGTCAACGAAGCCTCCCAATTGACCTTGGGCGATGTTCACCGCAAGCACTACCTGGATGACGAGGGCCGCGAGCACCAGGTGCTCGTCTTCGACATCGGACGGCATAACGTCGGTCAGAGCGTCAAATCGAACTACAGCATTCGCGACGTCCCCGTGCCGCAGGCTCTTCTCGACTTGGGCTTTGAGCGCTACATCGACGATGTGCGAGCGAGCAACGCGGAAGACCTCTTCCCTGGGCTTAACCGACACCAAGAAGGAGGCGCAGGCAAGACGGTCAGCCATTGGTTTAACGCTACACATCTGCGCGACACTTGCGGTATCTCCAGCAAACGCAAAACGATGCACTGCTTCCGGCATAACCTGATTACATTGATGGAACGATGCAACGTGGCCGACAGCATCGTGCACGCCGTCCATGGGCATGCCCCGGGAGAGGGCATCGACCGCAGGCATTACATTGCCGACGGCACGGTGCTGGAATGCCAAGCCGTGCTCGACGGTTTGCCGTTCCCGAACATCCCGATGACGCCGTATGTGTCCGGGCGCTTCGACGATTATCTGACCCACCAAGCGGCGGAACGAGAGCGGGAAGCCAGGGCGCGAGAGCAGGGTGCCGTGTTCGTAAAGAAGAAGGGGCCAAGGCTGTGGTGTCCACCTGCACCGAAGGCTGCGCCGGTGTGAAGCCACGTCAGTCAAAGCGCTTTAACGCTCCGATGCAGGCTTTGGTCAATGTAAGATACAGCCGGTCATTTGGCTCAATGCTGACGGCCGGCCGTAAAGTTTTGGTCTTGTTGCCGAGTGGCAACAGGCAAACGCATTGCATACCCTCAGGAGTCTCTTCGTTGGAACTTGATAACCCCGCCTCCCGTCTGCACGACATCCTTGCGCGTGGCAAGATTATTCCGGCTACTGATTCATGCCGCACAGCATGGGGCCAGCTACTCGGGTCGGGCTCAAACCAGGCATTGACGATGGCACGTCTCGGCAAAGTCATGGAGTTGCCGCAACAATCGTTAAACGCTATGGAGGTGGCTTTCCCGCACCGGGTCGGCGCTTGTAGCCATTGGGTGGGCAAACTTTCCTCCGCATTCGGGCGCCAGGACCTCGACGGCGTATGGGAGACCTTCATCAAGTTTGTCGACGAGCAATCGATGAGTCTGCTCGGCCTGACCGCCGATTTGCTGGGTGGCTTGGAGAAACGGTCTCGGCTGGACATTGAGCACCTGTCTCAGGTGCGAGAGCAGCTAAATGAGCTGCTGGTGGCAGTGCTAGCCAGCGATGTTTCCGCAGACGTCAAGCGCTGGGTGGTGAACTACCTGCGCAAAATCATCGTGGCTATCGATGAGTATCACATCACCGGCGCATTGGCGGTGGTCGAAGCCACCGACGGGGCTCTGGGGCACGCACGCGCCAACCCTGAATACCGATCGTTTCTGCGCGACCACGAACTGGGTGGCAGGGTGCTGGAGGGTATCTCCGCGGCGGCCAACCTTGTCACGGTAGCCATGAGTCTGCCGGAACTGGCGCACGTGTCGCAATTGATGCTGGGGGGTTGACGGGCTCACGCGAACCGGTCGAGCGATGTAACAGAGGCGCCAGCGGGCGGATGGGTCTAAGCCAGTCCTCGGCCGGTGCTGGTGACATCGGACCTTGTAATGACATAGCCTTCACCAGCGCGCCGAGCGCTCAGGGAGCAGCATGAAAATTCTCGCTTTTAGCGTCTCATCGTTTAGGTCGGTCGCGGCGACAGGCTGGCTTCCCATGTCAGGTGACGGTGTGACCGCACTCGTAGGTCAAAACGAGTCGGGCAAATCAGCAATTCTGGACGCGTTGTCGACTGGTTTTGGCACTACTGCGGTGCTTAGTGCTGATGACATTCGCCGGGGCGAGGGTCATCCCCACATGGCGTTGAAGCTTGAACTGTCCGCTGACGATGTTGCGAGTTTAGTTGCGGAACTGCCGAGTGAGGCGGCCAACGGCGCGATGAAGCTTCTGAACGCTAACCGCAAGGAGTTGGTTTTTCTTTCGTTCTTCTATGCAATGCCCAGTAAGAGTAATCGCGCGTTTTCCATTGGTGAGCCGCTTAACGAAGCCTTGGTGAAAGCGTTTACAGAGGTCATGCCCGAGCCTGCGGTGGGAGAAGAACGGCTTGATGCGGAAAGTTACGCGGCGGGAGTCCGGTCGAAACTTCTCGTTGCTCTATGGAAGCGCATTCCTACCTTCGTTTTATTCCGAGAAGAAGACAGCTCCCTGCCGAATCTTGTCGACATTGATGAGGACAATGAATCATGGGTTGAAGGAAGCGAGAGCAGCGGAGCTGACAATTTTCTTGCCAGCGCAGGCCTCACGCTAGCGGGGCTTTTGACCGACGATCATCGCGACCGGTCGTCGTTGATATCTAAGGGTATCCGCGATGTCGATAAAACCCTAACCGACTACTGGACCCAAGTCCTTGGCAACCGGGGACGTATCAAAATAGAGGTCGAATTTGCACGACATGGTTCAGCCCATCCTAAGCGCGCGGGGAAGGCCTATCTAAAGTTCTGGATTTCCGAAGGCGACGGGGAGAAGTTGCATCCATCCCAGCGAAGCAAGGGGACCCGATGGTATGTTGCCTTCTTCTTGCAGCTCATAGCTGCGCAGCGAGATGGTGACGATATCGTTCTCTTGCTCGACGAGCCGGGTGCCTATCTCCACGCCACTGCGCAGGGTGATGTGCTGCGCTTGATTACAAAGCTCGCGGATAAAATTCCGGTCATCTACAGCACTCACAGTCCCTACCTTATCGACCACAAGCGTATTGACCGAGTGCTGGCGGTAGAAAGGGACGCGAGCGACGAGCACAGCAATACGATTGTAAGGCGGGGACTGGAATTGGCCGCCTCATCGCACCTGACCTTAGCTCCTGTTCTGGCGCTAATGGGCACGGACCTTTCCACGCAGCAACTCGTTAAACGAAGCGGCAATGTGCTATTGGAAGAGAATAGCGCCTACTTCTATTTCTCCGCCTTTGTCATGCTTACGGGTGTTGGTTCCCAACTTTCGTTTGTTGCTTGCAACGGAGCCGACAACATAAGGGTCGTCGCTGACCTACTTACCGCTTGGCGCCTCGAGTTTAAAGTTGCTGTGGACGGCGACGAAAAGGGGGTGAAGGTCGCCCGGGCGCTCAAAGCCAAATGGATGTTGTCGGACGATGACTATGCGAGCCGGGTTCTCATTCTTAAGGACATTAATGGCATTGAAGATGCCTTTGAGCGCGAGGATTTCCTTCGACATATCGCGGTCGGGAAGGACCTCCCGGAAGGCCAATTGAACTCCAAAGCGGTTGCCACCTTAAGGCTATCGAAGCCGCTGTTGGCAGTCCAATTCTTCAACGCGGTGTCGGGAGGAGAGATTAAGAAGGAGGACCTTACACCCGCGACGCTGGACAGGTTTTCAGTATGGCTGGGCTGGATGGCGAGCTGAAGGGGCGGCATCACGCCGCCCCCTTTTCTTCACTCGGCGCGTAGCACTGCGCTAAGCCTTGCATGCCATTCTTCGGCATCCCGGGAGTTATGGGGTGCGCCCCATATTGTGTCCGGGTGCCGGTTGAAGAGCGCGGTGACCATCGGTCGGTCTACCGAATTTGTCCGGAGTTCAATCTTGTTCCGCGCTCGATACTTCCCGTTGGCAATGTAGCGATGCGTCCACTGCTGGACATCTGAACGCGCCAGAATGACCTCTTCGCCGTTCGTGTCGCGCACCCAGACCCGGCCGGCGCCGTCGACGGCAATGTTGTCATGGCGATGCGTGGCCTCGAACGAAAGGGTTGGTTCGGGTTTGTGAATGCGAGCCCAGGTAAACGCAGTGCCGACCACGGCGCCCACGGCCGCCGCATTGAGGATGCCTTCCCAGCCCCAACCCGAGGTAACGCCCAGGAGCCCGGCGAGCAGCCACAGGGCTAGACCAAGCGTGGCGCCCGCGGCCCACTGCCAGCGAGGCCTCCGGGTCACAACTAGGGCGCCGAGGGTGAGTAACAGCAAAACCATTCCAATCATGAGGCTGCTCCGTGGCCTAGGTGCGAGGGCGCGTCGCCGACCAGAGGTCGACGTCGCACGCGAAAGAGACAGTTGGCGGGTCAGCGCGACTGCATGGCGGTGTGGCTTTCAAGCACACCGCGGCGGTCGAACACGAGGCTGAGGGCTTGCATCGACGTATGGTTCGTTGCGCCAGCAAACGGCACGTAGTCGCGGATAGATGCTTTCGCCTCGCTGGAGGAATAGACCCACATCACTGACCCATCGCCCCGGTCCTGGATGGTTTCGGGCTCGCCCAGGGCAGAGCGGACCTGGGCCTGGGTGGTTTTGCCGTCCGCGAAATGGCTGGCGGCTTCCGCGTTGAAGGGGTGGCCGGTGGTGGTGGCGCAGCCGGGTAACACAATGAGGGCCGTAAGGCCCATTAGACGCAGTAGTTTCATATCTTTCCCCTTGGCCAGCGCAATGACGCTCGGCGGTTGGTGACCCGAGTCCGACCGGGCGTCCGACGACCTACATGGGCCGTGGACGAAAGATATACGAAAAACGTATCAAGATATGAAAATTGGATAACTGCACGTGGCACCTACCGTGGCCTCCTTGTTGGAGGCCGCGTCCATGCACAGTTCTAAACCCAAGCCGACCTCAGTGCATCGGCCCGAACAGGCGGTAGTGGCCCAGCTTCTTCGAGAGCTTCGTCAGGCCGCAGGCCTGACGCAGAGAGATGCGGTCAAACGCGTCGGGTTGACCCAACCGGCCCTGAGCGGCATGGAAACCATGGAACGTGGCCTCGACTTGCTCGTCGTCCGCGACCTCGTCCAGGCTTATGGTGGTGACTGGGTTGCCTTCATCCAGGAACTGGAGCGACGACTGGCGAGCAAGCCACAGCCCGCAAGCTCGCTTATCCGGGGTAGCAGGCCGGAGATCGATTAGGCTAAGTCGACAGCCACCGATTCAGCCCAAAGCTTCGCGAAGACGTTCTCGACCATGGAAGCGAAGGCGACTGTCGAATGCAGTCCAATACCCGCCTCAAATGACTCGCTCTTTCCGAAGTCGGCGCTTGATATCCAGACTGTCGAGGGAGCTATGAGCACTACTTTGGCGTTGTTCCTGGGGTGAAGGGCGATGCTGACATTGGGGAAAAGCGCTTTTAGCGCCTCCGCTTCGACGCGCGCATCGCTGTGCGCGACGATGAAAATGTCGCTTGGGCGCTTTCCAATAATTCTCGATAAGTAGTTTAGGTCGACCAAGCCGGCGGTGACGATGTAAACCTTGCCCCTCATCGAGCCGAGCTGGGAAAGCTTCGTGTTCCACGTGCTTGCGCCGATGGACAATTTTGCATCGTCGCAAGAGAAGGCGAGGCCACCGTGGTCAGTGCTGAATGTCATGGTGACAGCTCCTAGGTCTTGTTTCGTGCCCGTATCGCTCGGTCCAAGGCTGACCATCGTCGAGCGACCTGTCCGGCGATGGCGGGACTATTTGTAATCTTTGCAGCACGGTGGGCGTAGGTCACGAAGTTTTGGTGTCCTGTGAACGTGTAGGACCGATTCAACTTGCCCCGCTTTATCGGCACATCGAGCTTGGGAACACCTGCATTCATGGCCGCCTTGGCGCGCGCGCGGTCGGCCATGCGCACCCCTTTGCGAAGGCGGCTGTAAAAGCGACCGACGCCCCCCGAGCGCAGCAAGATCTTTAGTCCATTGAAGGTCAGGCCAAGGTATTGGAGAGGTTTTTGAATTGCCGTTCCGGTCGGTCCGAAGGCGCATATCTCCAACTTTTCTTCCTGAACCTCTAGTTTGATTTCCTTAACCAGCGACTCGATGAAGACTTTTGCATCTGCGGCTCGGTGCGGCGGAACAGCGCACAATACGTCGTCGCAATACCGCCTGTAAAAGCCGCCCCACGCTTGCATCTGTGCAGCCACACGCTCGTCGAAGTCGAGCATGTAGATGTTTGAAAGCGTCGCGCTGATGGGGGTGCCCTGAGGGATGCCCTTGGTGCCCACATTAAGTTTCAGGTGCCCTGCGTCGACTACGAGCTTGCGGAACTGCTCGGGAGAACAGATGCGTTTTCGGCCGGACGCCTTCGGTGCATGACGGCTTATGCCAAACAACGCGTAAAGCACCACCTGTTCAACCTTCGCCTGACGGGTCAGTGCCCGAAATAGGCTGTAGTGGTCAGAGGGCAACTCGGTGCATCCCAGCACTTCGCTCCACTTTTTCTTGAGCAACTTATGGTCTAGCGCATCAAAGAAACTGCTAATGTCGTAGGCAAGCGCGGTGCATGGGCGATGCTCTTCAATCCAGTTGAAAGCATCGAGTGCGAAATGAATATTGCAGCGTCCATCGCCACTACGAAATGCGGTGACGCAGTCGCTCAGGCCGCGAGCAGCAAGCAGGGCCTCGTAACGCTTCGTGAGCTTTTCCGAGTAATACGCGTAAAGGCCGGCATCGCGGTGGGATGCGTAGCAGATGGGCCGAGACTTTTCCTTCACCTGGAGTCCGGTTGCATTCCGGCGAACTTTCTTAGTGAGCACGCTGGCTACGAGGAGCGGCAGAAACTGCCATTTGGCCACCGTTGCTGGGTTCGATACGAGCTTCAGCAGCACTTCCCGGGGAGTGCGCTCGTCGAGGTGCAGGTAAGAGCGTGGACGAAGGGGGTCAGTGGCCATGGAGTTAACTGAGGGAGAGGGTCGCGGCAACCCATACTAGCTCCCCCAGCTTCCGGAATCCCGAAGGGTATCTCGAAAGTGGCACGCCACCCACACCGCGGTCGCAATCAAACTGATGATAAAGTCATCACTGAAGGAACTACTCGTGGACATCGCTGCCCATCTCATAGTCAGTCAGTTATTCGCCATGATGTGGGCGGACGGCGGGGTGACCCCGTCGACCGTTGACATCGCAACAGACTCCCGCGCCTCTCACGCTAGCCCGGTAGCAAGAAGGTAAGAGCGGTGGTGGCGCTCGTCAAGTCCGCGTTAGCGCGGAACGAAAATAAAAGATATGTGCGCCAGATGTGTTGGCGGTTGCCTGCTGAGTGCAATTCTCCGCCCATTGGTTGGTAACTTCGCCTAGGCGGTGCTACGTTCCGCGCTGGACACTTCCCCTAGGCACTTAATTGCGGGCGGTCGCCACCGAAAAAGGCTTGTTTTGTGGGGGAGGGGAGAGAAGCGTACGGTCTCCCACTCTCTCCGCCAAGCCATCGTAAGCTACTGATTGGGTCGCCAAGAATCCCTCGTAGGGATGATCGGTCGCACGGCACGTCCACACGATGGCCGTGGGCATGTCAGGGACCGCCGCGTAGAGCGCCTCGTTGGCGGCAACCAGGCTAGGCGCGTGCCAGAGGTCCGTTGCTTCGAAGGCCCCCGTCGCTCGGATGGCTTCAAAACACCAAGTGTTGAAGGCGCGCAACGTGTCGCGTTGGGCGTGGCAGTGGAGGAGCATGCGCGTTCCGCACGCGCGCGACCATGGGCGTGCTCGCCCATCGACGCCGTTTGCGCGCACGGGGTCGCATACGCGGAATTTGAAGGGGAGGGCACCTCCGCGGGAGGGTGGGCACCGGCGACGTGTCGCGGAGACGACAACCTGCGAACCACGGCATGGCGTGGCTCAAGTTTGTGGAGCACTGGCCGCTAACCGGCTAAAGCCCTTACCGCAATCCAAAAGGAGTTGGACAATGACAATCAACGTCGCCATGGCTACCGCAGACGCCATCGTGCTGGGTTGCGACAGCCTGTCGAGCATCACGCAGCCGGTGATTAACCTCACCAAAGCCGATTTTGCCGGAGCGGTCGATGCCGATGGCAGACCCATCGTGGATGGCACCGGTCAACCGGTCTTTCGCTTTCCCGCCGATTCGGTCGAGCAGCAGGCGGTGACCGTGTTCGGCGGCGTCAGCAAAATGTTTTTGCTGTATCAGACCAAAGACATGTCGGTGGCCGCCGTCACATCGGGACAGGGCACGATCGATGGGCGAACCATTGCGGCCCTGGCCGGCATCTATCGCCGGCAGAACGAGGTCAAAAAAACCCCGTTTCGGAAGGTGGAAGCGGTCGCCCGTGATTTCCTCCAGTTCATGGGTACCCATTGGGTGGCTCAGCAGAACCTCAAAGCGCTACCGGTCGAGGTCATTCAGAAGCTTCCCTCGGTGACGTTCATCGTCGGTGGCTACGCGCCAGATGACGAAGACGGGATGCTGTTCAAGCTCGATGTAGGTCAAAGCAAGATCGTGCCCGCATTCACTGCGCACCAGCGCTTTGGCCTGACGTGGGGCGGCCAAGCCGGCTACGTCGAGCGATTGATGCGCGGCGCGGACGGGCGCCTTGAGCATGCGGTCCTTCGCGGCTTCCTGAGCACGTTGAGCGCCCAGCGCGCCAGCGTGGCCGAAGCCGTCGTGGCCGGGCTCAAGGACCAGGGGGTCGCGATCCCGAAAGGCCTCAAGCTGGAAATCAAGGAGGTGCTGCCGCCGACCGACCCTTGGGATCGGTATGTGCCCGAGATCGACTTCGAGAACCTCCCGGTCCAATACGCCATCGACTTGGCTTCGCTTCTTGTTAACACTCAGTCAGGTATGGAGCACTTTGCATCTGGCATTGCCACGGTCGGCGGACGCACCCATATTGGGGTGCTCCAGCGCAATGAACCATTCAAGAAGTTGAATGAGCCAAAGCTTGCCCATACCCACACGGGATACGCTCATGAGTTCTAAAGATCGGCCGCCGGTAGCGCCTGGCACCTCCGCCGACCTGCGGAGTCCAAGCCGCACCCCAACTCGAAGCGGCGCAGTGACCAACGAGCGCAGAGAGCCGCCGACGGGGCCTAAGGTGCGCGCCTACGAGGTGCGGTTCAAAGACGATGGCGGGGTAGAAATCACCAAGGCGACCAAGCCGCAGAAGAAGTGAGGTCTTGCTGAGCCCAGCAAAGGCGG
Source organism: Luteibacter sp. (assembly GCF_036500425.1). Taxonomy (GTDB): domain Bacteria; phylum Pseudomonadota; class Gammaproteobacteria; order Xanthomonadales; family Rhodanobacteraceae; genus Luteibacter. The sequence goes on along the minus strand of NZ_DASYCB010000056.1, from coordinate 97,457 downwards.
GCCCGAATGGGAAACGGTGAACAGGCCCAGCGGAGACGATCAGGTCAGTCCGACGCCAGGCAGCAAAATCGTCGTCTGCGTCAACGCCTGGATTGGGTGAACGAGAATCAGGACGTTATGCCCCGTGTCGAACGCGTCGGCCAAGCATTCGTGGCGCACGCCATTGCGGTCCACGTACTGCATCGCCAGCGGGCCTTTCATGCGACGGCCCAGCGGCACGATGTTCGCCAGGGGATGGTGATGATCAATCAGGGTGTCCACCGGCGCGCCGAAGCGTTGTTGGAACGCCGCTGACACTTCGATGCGTCGAATGGGGGCACGAAAGCCGCCGCCGGGGAGCAGTTCGACCCGCTCGAGCACAAAGACCGCGCAGGTCCCATGATGCGTGCGCGCAAATTCACGGGCCGAGGCGTATACCGACGCGCCAAACTTTTTAGCAAGGGCCAGCGGCGATCGGATCGACATGTGCATGTCGGCCGCCAAGCCCTTGAATCCGTCGCCTTGGAACAGTACGAACCGCGCGAAGTTGTTGGCTTCACGTTCGAAATGATCGGCGATTTCCGGTGCGAGGGTCTTCTCGCATTCTTCAAAGAACGTAAACACCTTTCGGTGATGCGGCAGCGTGTGATGGCCGGTCTCATGCAGCTTGAGGAAGGTCTGCCGCGCGACGACGACATCATCGTCGATATGAATGACCTGTTCGTTGGCGTCATAGACGCCAAAGACCTTCGAAAGCGCAGACTTTAAGAATCCGACAGCGGCGGCGGACTTTTGCCTGACGTAGTCCATCATCGCGCGGAGATCGAATGCGCTCTTCGGCGCAACGCGCAAGTTCGCTGCCGCCAGGATGTCATCCACGGGGGTCGGAAACACATTCCATGCTCCGGCCCGGTGAAGCATGTCCGAGGCCCGCTGCTCGACCGCGCGCAGATCCTCCAAGGGAAGCGTGCTGTCATCCGGCCGTAGCATCAGGGCTTCTTGGTCCGCAGATACTGCAAATATTTAATCAGCTCTGCTTCCTCATCGGGGCTGAGGTTGTGCTCAGCGAAGGTGGCCACGCGACCATGCCTCGACTCGGCCGACCGGGCGTTGGTCGCCGGCAGATAGCCGGCCATCTGCATGAGCGTCATGTATTCGATCCCATACAGTTCGGCCAGCGTGTTGAGCACGCTGGGGCTGGGCTGGGCGACCTTGCCATTTTCCAACTGGCTCAGGTATGCGTTGGAAACCGCCTTTTGGCTGGCCTCCTCGACTTGGCGCAAGGACATCTTTCGGTCCAGCCGAATCGATGCAAGGTATTGGCCTAACGTCAGTTTCACGGTCACTCCGTTGTGAGGCGGACAGCTGCCCGTTTGATCAGCAGCTTACCCCAATTCTGCTTTCTTCGCCAAGCGCGCTTAAAGTGCTTGACATACCACGCATGCTTTTGAAATCATGATTCCGCGATCGAGGTTCCGGGCGGGGCAACGACGCGGCACATAAATCAGGCTTACGGAGAAACAACATGAATACGATGATAAGCGAGGTCGAAGACGTCGAGAAGGCGGTGATGGCAGGCCAGGCCGTGCGCGATCACGGGCCTTGGGCCATCGCCCTGGCGGATGAGAGCCTGGCCTTCGAGCGCCATACGGTTGACGATCCGATCGTCACCGGCAGTCAGGTGCTCGAAAGCGCGGGCGTGCGTGACCCGATTGAATATGCGGTGTTCCGCATGTTGGACTCGGGCATCCTGGAAGGCATTCGTCCCAACGAGACAACGGACATCCGCACGGCCAAGGTGGCACGCTTCTTGGTCTTTCGCACCGACCGCACCTATCGTCTGGTCATCGCCGATCAGGTGAATGAGTGGGGCGTGCGCTTCATTTCGGCGGCAACGCTTCGCGCGCTCGCCGACGAGGACGCCTCGGTCGAGGTCTGGCAGGACGTGCGCGGTGGCGAAGCGGACCGCCGCCTTGATCCCCACGACTTCGTGGATTTGGACGAAGAGGGCGTAGAGCGCTTCTACTTTCAGTCGACGGCCATCCATATCGTGGTGAACGCAGAGCGAAAGACGGTGCACCAGCGCCAAGTGAGCCACTGGGATGTCGTCAAACTTGCCTTCCCTGACGCGGTGCCCAGCGAAACCATCATCTACAGCGTCGACTACGGCAAGGGGCCGAAGGAAAACCCGCAAGGTTCGCTTGCCGAAGGCCAGCACGTGGCAATCAAAGAGGGGATGACGTTCTATGTCACGCCGACTGATAAATCTTAATGCTGACCTCGCACGGTTGCTCAACGAAGGCTATGAGCTGGAGTTCCGCGATGGCCTACTGTTGGTGCATTCCGTGCCCTACGTCACCCCCGAGCGCACCCTTGCGCTCGGGACCGTTGTGTCGGAGTTGACGCTGCGATCGCCGGACATCGTCGACAAGCCGGGTTCGCACCAGGTGCACTTCATTGGTCAGCACCCGTGTTTCAGCGACGGCCGTGTGTTAGCGCCCATCCAGCACTCCACGGCGCAATTTAAGTTGGCGCCGGGGGTGGTGGCCCAGCACCACTTCTCCAACAAGCCGCGCCGGGGCTACTACGAGGACTACTACGAGAAGATCACCACCTATGTTCGTGTGATCTCCGACCAGGCTCGGGTGCTCGACGCGAAGGCAGACGCACGGACCTGGAAGCTCGTGCGCTTCGACGATGGGCAGAGCGTGTTCCATTACGAAGACACCGCATCGGGGCGTGCGGGGGTTGGCGCCTTGGCCGCGCGTCTGGCCCCGCTCAAGGTCGCGATCGTGGGGTTGGGTGGCACGGGCAGCTACGTGCTCGACATGATCTCGCGCACGCACGTGGCGCAAATCCATCTCTTCGACGGGGATGCGCTGCGCCAGCACAACGCGTTCCGTTCACCCGGGGCCATCTCGGGCGAGACCTTGGATCGGCACCTGCTGAAGGTGGAGTGGCTAGCCGAGCACTACGGGGCCATGCGCAAAGGGATTGAAGCGCGTCCGGTGATGATCGACGAGACAAATGCCGCAGAGTTGACCCAGTTTGATCATGTGTTCTTGTGCGTGGACAAGGGCAGCGTTCGTGGCATCGTCGTCGACGCGCTGGCGGGCAGTGCTACCCCTCTGATCGACGTGGGGATGGGCATGGGGTTGACGCCCGATGGTGAGCGCCTGTGGGGCACATGCCGGGTCACGACCAGCACGCAGGCCACCCGAGCTGAGGCTGCGGCGACCATTCCGCGCGGTGATCGCGACGATGAACTGTACCGCTCGAACATCCAGGTCATCGAACTCAATGCCATCAACGCGGCGCTGGCCGTGATCCGGTGGAAGCGCCTATGCGGCTACTACTGCGATGATGTCAGTGAGGTGGAGTCGACATTCGTGGTGGGCTTGAACCAGATGGGAAACAAAGGCGGTCAGTCATGAGCCAGGTTCGACTGATTCCCGAGTTCGTCGAGTTCATCCCGGAGGAGCTGGAGGCAGGGCATCTGTATGTGTCGATGATCCACGCAGTGGCCATCCACCTTTGCGCGTGCGGATGCAACCGCAAGACGGTCACGCCCCTCTCACCGGCCGATTGGAAGTTGACCTATGACGGCCGTAACGTGTCCCTGCGGCCGTCCATCGGTAACTGGTCATACCCCTGCCGCTCGCACTATTGGATCACCGATGGTGCCGTGCGCTGGGCGAGCGACATGAGCGAGAAGGAGATCGCTGTGATGCGCGGTCAGGCCAAGCACGCCAAGGCCGCACTCCATGCGCAGGAGCGACGAGACCCACCTAGAAGCGAGCCTGCCCCGATCGCCACGGCATCGCCAACGGAGCCGGCATCGTGGTCGACGAAAGTTCGCGCGTTGTGGGGCTGGATTAGGAAAGATGGCTGATGGGCTGATGGGCTGATGGCATGGCAATGGCACCCATCGCCGCTAGTCGCGGCGATGGGTGACGTCAAAACGCACGTCGTTGTGATTGCAATCACATAACTAAAGATTAGATATTGCGAATGACTCGATTCGCCTTGACGCACGGGCAGGGTGCGTTTGATTGGAATGGCGAAGGATCCCTTTCGCCGCCCCACCCAACGAGACGATACTCAGTCCGTCCGCGGAAGAAAGGCGTTCACGTCGAAAAAGGATGTTTACGTGTTCCATGCCCGACCCCTTTGCAGGCCTTGAAGAAGGGGGAAGGCGCCCGAGCGAGACGCTGGTCTTCCGCCTGGTGCTGCTGATCGAACAGTCGATGGGGCGGCTTCGGCATTTCGGTCGCCTGCTCTGGGAGAATTTCACAGAGACGCAGACGGCTCAATCGGCCCGGCTCGATGCATTGGCGGCGTTGGACGAGTGGCGGCAAGAAAAGCGCGATGACGAACTGACGGAATATGCGTTCAAGCAAAAGAACCGGTGGGAGCGCATGATCGACGGCGTCAACGCCTGGATGGATGCGCCAGATCCGATTGAGGTCGAACGGCGGGCCGAGGAGCACGCGAAGGTCGATCGGCAATTGGCGACGCGGGTGGAGGTCACGTCCGCCAAGGTCAGTGACCTCGACCCGGAAGCCAAGCCATTGCGCAAGGCGGCCCTGTTGGAGCGGGCGCGGTTGAAACAATCGCTGCGCGATCTGGCCCAAGCGCATGAGGCAGCGCTGCCCCAGCTGCTGGCGGTCGCATGGGAGGAGGAGCGTGAATGGCTGGAGCAGTACATGCCGGAGCTGCTTCGGCCGGACCGGTCGACGGTCGTGCCACCGTCCACCCGTGGCGGTCGCGCCGGCCCGCGCATGACGCCGCGGGTTCCCCGAAACCGCGTGTGAGGCATCCGCATCGGTAGGACGGCGGATCGCCGCAGGCCGAATGGTTCGGCCTGCGGCGAAATCGTTGGGGGCGCGGTAACTGGGGTGCACGTCGAGTCGCGCAAGCGGCCTGGAGAACGAAAACGCGTCCGTGCTGCAGAGAGGATGGCTGGATGTTTGCTCGATGTCGTGCCGTGCGGTCTCGGGTCTCGAGCCATCGTGGAAGAATCCCGTGGTCAGGCTCCAATCAGGCGTCCGCGAGCGCTTGGCGCACTTCGGGCAATGGATCATTGGCCAGCATCACATATAGCGTGCTCAGCGCCGGAGATGGATCCGTCGCTCGCAACCCGCGAACCAGCCGGGCGCAAGCCATGCGCACCAACGACACGCCGATGGCGCGTTTGGAAAGCGGATCGACGCTGGCGTAGGCATTGAACGCCAGGCAGCTCGGCAGCGTCGCCACCAGAAGCTTGCGCTCTGCCGGTTTAAGCATCCCCACGGCCAGCATCCGAGCAAGCAGTTCCAAAAGGGAATGCGCGCCCTCGTCACGATTGGCTGACAAGGCCGCGAGGATGGTCGGGGTCAGATCGGGCGGGTAAGCGGCCTTTCGAGTGGCGCGCAGGCCGGGTTCATCGGGCGCCCACCAGGCGATCGCCCGGCACGCTGCAGCGACGGCTCGCCATTCATCGCTCAACAGGTGCGTTTGGATGAGATGGATGGCTTCGTCGCGTCGGTGCGATCCCGGCCCGCTAAGCATCGGCGGAAAGCCCTCGATGGCCTGGGTCATGCGCAACGACGCCACGGCCTGAAATGCTTCATCGACATCCGATCGACGCGCGGGGCGCAGGCGGGGCAGCACCAACCGGCCCAATACCGCTCCCATAACCAAGGTGACATCCGAGCGAGACGGGGTAAATGGACCCGCATCATCCGGGTAGCTGCGCACCTCTGTATTGATCTGCCGCAAGAGTCGTCGCGCCAACGCCGGGGTCACGGTGAGCCCAAGCCCGTCTTCGGCAGCATGTTGCAGCGATTGCAGGTGATACGGGTTATTCAGTTCCAGCCCATCTGCCGGGAACAGTCGCTCGACCAGTCGGGCCTCAACGTCAACGCCTTCCGGGGCAGGCAGGTGGCGAAAGACGTCAGGCACGACGTCCGTCTCAGCCGGCAGGCCGCCGTGGGTCGTGTGTCGCCAAAGCTCAACGGAGAAGCGCGTCTTCTCGTCGTCAGTCAGTGCCCCATCCAGGAGTAATTCGGTGAGCAGCGTGGTGGCGCCCCGTCGGCTGGCCTGGACGCGGACACCGCGGATGATTCATCGATGCGGTGTGCCCAACGAGCACTCTGGTCGCCGCGTTCGGCCGGCGCGGGGGCCGCTCTCAGGCAGTCGTAAAATCTCGGAGGCGAATCATGTGGCGCTGACCGATTGGGGTCTTCGCCAGGGTAAGGGGAGCTAATTGCATCCAAGGCCAGTGACGCGCGCATCGCTTTGGGCATGGCCTGTGCAGCATGCTCGGCAAGTTCGGTCACCGCTTCTTTGAGCGTGTGCAGGGGGATCCGGCCGTCGGCGGTCAGCGTCTTGCACAGCGTCCAACATTCGACCAGGTCGGACTCGGGCAGGCGCGGCGTGAGTCGACCGAGCAGCGTCACCCCACCGATGATCGGCGTCGTCTTTCGCGCCCAGAGCGGCTCCGTCCGCGTCAAGTGGTTGAGCCAGTAATCGATAATGTTCAGCAGTCGGCGCTTGAGAAACCGCGCGCGGCGTGTCGTCATGCGCGCGACGGCCACCCGTCCCGTCAGATGGACCAATTCGGTCCGAATTTCGGATTGACGAATATACGGCCAGAGCGACGCGAAGGGCGTTCGGGCCTTGCGGGCGATCACGCTTTCCACGCCCGCGTTACCGACGACGGATATCGCACCAACGCGCCAGGGAATGCCTGCCGCATGGCGAAACCGCTCGAAGACAGCGGCCGGCTCCTCGTCTGTCGACGCCCATGAGGACGGTGAGCCCTTGCGCTCAAAGCTACCGGGGCTGAACCCAGCAACGATGTTTTCGCCGCCCACCCGCCGTTGCATGGCGGCCTGATCAACAGGCTCGCTGTAGTCACGGAGCTGGTCGGCGGGGTTGCAGCGATAGGGGCTTTCTTCGCGAAGGTCGCGTCCGTAGGTGCGGTAAGGGGAATCGGTCTGGGTGAGGCCCGAGTAGTAGAGGAGCCATTGGCAACACGCGCGCCGAGATCGCAGCCAGATTGAGGTGCGCGCGGTAGCCATTTGGTCACGGATATCCTCCAAGGTTTGTTCCAAGAGCGCGGTCGCCTCATTCGGCCGTCCCAAATCAAAAAGCAGGCGCGACCGCCGGATACGCCAAGCGGGGTCGGACCCGCCGATGGTGGCCTGGATGCGATCAAGGGCTGTCCAATCTTCGCGCATGAGCGCGAAAAGGGCAGTCTCATGCGCCACGCATGCGGCTAGGTCGTCGTCAGGAGCGGCCGTCAGATGGTGTGACCAGCGCCGGAACGCGGGTCCTTGGCCGTGCTCGCGTGCGGTGCGCAGGAGGGCTGGCCCGATGAGCCGCGTTGCTTCCATGGCCCGAGGGCCCGCCTGCGCGCGCTCCCACGCCTCGCTCAGGATCCGGCGGGTCGCTGGCGCCACGCCGCCGAACGCCACAGAGCACCGCCATCCCAGCTCGAGGGCGCTGCGGATCACCAGATCGTCGTCGAAAAGGTCAGGGTGCCGCTTGGCGAGCAAAAGAGCATTGGTGAGCGAATGAACCTGCCAGCGCACGAGGTGCGTCAGGGGTTCGGGCATGGTCATCCAGCCCGGATAGTTCAGGCGCTCGGCCTCGAGCTGCTCGAGCCGGGCGAGCAACCGAGCCGGACGATGCGCCATGGTTTCGTCGACCCGACCCTCATCGTCGGCCTCGAGCGGTTCGAGGTGACGTGGCTCCCAGTTCTGCGCGGGCGACGGCTTGGCAGCATTCAAATACTCAAGCAGCAGCGTGATCGCGCGGACATGTTGCTGCTCAGACGGAACGGTCTGGACCAGCGGAGCCAGGTCAATGGCGACAATGTTCCTGTGCTCAAGGAGCTGGCGGCTGGCGGGACTCAACGCGAGGACGCCGACCAAGTAAATGCGTCGCGCCGCCGAGCCCAATTGATCGCGCACCCATCCGGTCCATTGCAAAAAGTTGGGATCGTCGCCCGAAAACCCCAGCAGGCATACTTCATTCTCGATGAAGACCTGGCGCGCTGCGTTCACTAAGGCGGCGTGGCGCGTGGCATACGTACGGTAGTCGTCTTCGGCAAAGACGCAGCCATCGCCATCGCCCACAGTTCCGTGCAGCTTGATGATGCGTGGAGGACGCGTCTGGGCAAGGTCGGTGCCACGCAAAACGATGCCGTAGTTGTACGCCCGGCATTTGAGGGCGGCGCGTTCGAGCAACGTATCCCAGTTGGTCGTGAGAAGGTTGGCCCACGGCAGCTCAACGATTGCCCGATGCGCCTGCCCTGGACGCCACTGCGCGTCGGGGACATGAGTTCGGATGAAATCGTTCAGCGCGCTTTGACCGAAGTAGGCTCGAAACTCTTCAGCCATGCGCAAAGGATCGGGCGTGCCCGATCCGATGCTTGGCGCGAGTCGGGCGGCGAGCGCAGCGTGCAAGTGAGGCCAAAGCGGTGGGAGGGGCGATTGGGGTGTCGCCCGCTCGCAGTTGCGGCTGAACCCGGCGCCCACCATCAGCGCAGCGCCAGGTCCCTCACCGGGCTGGCGCCAGAGCGCCTGCGCGAGCTGTTCCAGGCGTTGGTGATCGGGCAGCTGCGAGAGCAGTGAAAGGGAAGTCTCGGGCATCCGCGGTGACTCCAGGTGTGCGGTGGTTCGTTCCATCGGAGGAGAGGCAAGGGACAGAGGCCGCCACCATTGGGGGATCGACCTCCGCGCACGCCGCAGGATTATCGTGCAGTCTTGCGCAGGTGGGCAGCCTGACAGCGATCGGCCGATGCGGGGAACGGCGGCGGCCTCAATCTTGACGCCAAGGGTCGCACAGGAGCTGCGCGTCGCGGGCGATGTCGGTCCAGCAGCTGCTGATGCGTCGATCGCGGCAGATCTCGTAGTAGCGATAGCCCAGGAGCGTCCGCGTTTTCGCCAAATTCTCCGCCGTCGGCCCGCGTGTCCCACTGGGATAGTGCTGCCACTTGAGAAAATAGATCTTGTCTTGCTCTTCGACATCGCGCCGAAAGCGGGCCACGTCGGAGGGCTCAGCGCGGCCGGATGGTAGGGCGATGGCGGGCGCGGCGCGATCGACCCATTCTAGGAAGTGGGCGGGTCGAAACCGATTGGCGGGATCGAACTCGAGACCAAGGAGCTGGACCAGCGCTTTGTAGTCGCGCGGATCCATATAGACGTCGCGAACCAGGTAGCCCCGGGTGACTTCGAATTCGAACGCCATGGCCCCGCCGCGCAAGCCGAGCAACAGGAGAAACGGTGCCTCGTCCGCCAAGAAGAGCACATCGAAGTGGGCGCGCCCGTGTCTGTACTCAAACCGATATCGATCGACGCGCTGCGCGCGCATGCTGTGATGCAAGCGACGCAGCCCTTCCATGTGTACGGCCATCTGGGGCTTCCGTGAAGTTCGGCGCAATTGGCGCGCGTGGAGGGACGGGCGGACAAGCCGGGGTTGCCCATGTCCAGAGACCATCGGCCGCGACAGGGCGAACTGAAGCGCCTGCAGGCGCAGAGGGCGGAATGCCCCGACAACCGACGGCGTGAGGCGGGGCACCGCCCTGCTACGCCGGGCGGTGCCCGCATGGCGGTCTTAGATGTGGGCGGTCAAGCGGTGGCCGCCGGCCGGCTACCGGCTCTCCCGTGATATCGTCCGGAGACCGGCATTGTGAAATCGCATAAGTGCATGATATTGACAAGAAATACGATGATTGCTATACTAGCCGTGTGAACATGGCTGATCGCATCCTCCAAGCGCTGCGTCCCCGAAAAGACGGGGTGTTGTTGCGAGAAAATCTCCACGCATTGGGGAGTCCGTCTCAGGTGTCCGTCGCGCTACGGACCTTGGTGCACGGTGGGCTGCTCGTGCGACTCAAGCGGGGGGTGTATGCCAAGCCAGCGATGGTGGCTAAGTGCGGAGCGACCGCGCTGCTGGCGGGCGTGAGCGCAAAACAGCGTCAGAAGCTCGTGCGCGCGCGAAAGCAACGCCGTCGTCTTCGGCAGCAGCTGACGCCCACGGCAAGGTTGGTCGCGGCGCTGGCTCGCAAGAATCGGGTGGACTACCGTCCCACCTACGCCGATCAGTTCGCAGCGTCAGCGACGCGACTGGCTGGCGATAGCGTGCAGCCGGATGCGACGGACGACCTGCTGGTGGCACTGCGGCGCGACGGAAAGATTTCCGAAAGCGATTTTTTGATGCATGTCATCGCGCATCACCGGGCGCTCAAGCATGTTTGACCCGTTTGGCGATTTCGAGACGCGCGGCTATTTGCGGAACACGCAACGAGAAAAAGACCCGGACCTCATTAAGGTCGCCGAACACGCGTTGTATCGCGCGCATATGGGCGAGGCACTGCGATACCTTCGCGGCCAGCGTCGCCTCACCTACGCCCATTTTTTACAGGTGCACCGCGTATTGTTCGGCGCGTTGTATCCGTGGGCGGGGCAGGATCGAGCGCAGCTGTTGCCGGGCGCGGCGGTGAAGAAAGGGTCCGTGATCTTTTGTCACCCGCACGATTGTGAGGCGGCCATCGAAGAGGGCTTGCGGTGGGCCCAAGACCGGGGTCAGATGGCTGCGCGACCGGGGTTCATCATGGGCATGTTTGCTTATGGGCACCCCTTTTTGGACGGCAACGGGCGCACTATGTTGCTCGTGCACGCCGAACTGTGCGCGCGGGCGCAAATGTCCATCGCGTGGGAGCACACCCGCAAGGCCGATTACCTGCGCGCCCTGACTCGCGAGATTGAGGATCCCCATGGCGGCCACCTGGACCGCTACCTCGCGCCGTTCGTGGGCTTACCGATACCGCCTGGCCAATGGACTCGCTTGCTCGGTGAGATGCCGGGGCTAGACGGGGCAGCGAACCCGGACGATGAGGGCGTGCCGTATGACCAGCCTGGGATGGCCGATGATCAGCTGGCGTTTGAGCAGCGCCGCGGGTATCAGCTATAGGCACGGAGAAGGCCGAGAAGCCATGGCGCTCCCGTTGACGGCAGCCCCGTAGCCGTAGGTAGCATGACGCCAAACTAGTCTGCTGCGCCAACATCGTCCGCAGCCTCCGATGGAGGTTTCTCCGCGTCCGCGGCCTGCCTGCGGGACGCGTTCCACCAGGCGCTGACGGTCAATCGCAGGGCCAACCACCAAGCGTATACCGAGAAGATCGAGTTGCAGCCGTCTTCATCCAGCAAGCCGTGGGCCAATTCGTTGCGCAGATTCGGTCCGAAAGCGTCGCAGAACAACGATCGCAGCTCGAACACCAGGTCCTCGCCGAACACCTGTTCTGCTTGCGGAAGGTCCATCAGCGTGCTCATGCCGTTCTCGTTCTGAATTCCATCCAGGTCGATGTTCGTGGTCGTCGCACCAGCCTGTTTCAGATGGACGCGCACCAAGTGCTCCATCTGCGGCACCAGTAGATGCAGGGCCGTGACAAAGTCATGGTCGTATCCAGCGAAGAGGGCCTTTCCGAACAAGGTGGCTCGGTCCTTAGGCACGATGGGCGATTGCTGAGCCAAGCCCACGAAATCACTTTCGCGCAGCCGGTGTTCTTGTTGCAGCACCTCAAGGGCCGGCAAGATGTCCCCGCAGACGACGATCTGCACCAAGATGCCAAAGTCGCGCACCATCTCGGCACGGATGGCCACTTCATCGTCGGCCGTCGGCGCCGCGCCCAGGCTCATCGCGGGCCGCTTGGCGATCACGCGTCCGTCGCGGCTGAGCATGGTCGCACCGAAGAACGAGGACAGCGGAAACTGGCGGGTCCGGTCGATGACCGCTGTTCGCGACTCGGCCACCCTAACGCCCCGGTGCAGCCCGGCAAACGCGACGAGCGCAGCCTGAGCTGATTTTCCGCTAACGGCCTTGCGCGCTCGCTCGACTAGCGCAGTGATGTCCTGGGCCGGGCTTTCAATCACGCCCATCTCGCCCAAAGACTTGGCGCCCGATTCATTCAATCGCGCACGCAACTCGCCAATGCGCTCATCGACCCGATGCTCCGCGCGCTTAGCCTTCGGCACGCGGCGGTACACCTGGATCGCGTTCTCATAGCCATTGGCTGCCATCAGGTGGCTTGGCGTGTGAAATCCTCCATGGGCTGCGGCCTCTTTGGCCCACCCTTCGGCAACGGCTACGATCATGCCGACGGCTTTGTCGTGGTCGGTGCCTCGCGCGTACCACTGTTCCGCCGCCGCGAAGTAGTCGCGAGCGCGGTGAAGGTCGCCCTCGCCGTCGAATGCATGTCCCATCGCTTCCAGTCGCTGGGCGATCGGAAGTGAGCGATCGCGCCCCAAGCTGTTGGCGTCGAGCAGGTCGGCCAACCACAGCGCTAGGTATCCGTCTGAAGCAACCGCGGCCTCGAATGCGGTCACGATGGCAACTTCCATCCGCGCAAGCCGGTCGCCGGCACCGGCCTTGAGCATGCGAGCCAATCCAAGCGCACGTTGCCAGCCCTCGCGCCCGCCGCGCACCCACGTCTCACTGTCCAAGGGCAGGGCCCCGTAAGCGTCGATCGCGCCAAGCGCGTAAATGACATCGCGCGGGCGTACTTTGAGCCAGACCAAATCGCACAACCGCGCCTTCAGCCATGGTTCGGCGACCTGCAGCGCAATCGCGGAGAAGAAAGCAAGGTCCTCCTGGCGCAGGTCGTCGGGGATCACCGATCGTCGGTCGTGGAGGACGGCGTAAGGTTTGAAGGGCTCGTTGACGCTCGAAGGCGACAGCATCATAGAGCAAGCATCTGCCAGCAACCAAAGCACCTTGCCCTGGGCGCTCCGGCCCTCGGCGATGGCTTCCCGCGCGGCGGCCGACAGTGCTTGCCACATAGACGGATAGCCGTCGCGCGAGACGGCCAATGCGGTGCTCCATCCAGACTCAGCAAAGTCCTGCGGCGTGATGGGTAAATCGGTGACGTAACGCTCGGTGGTCATGGGATCGTTCCTCGGGGAAAGCCATCCTCGAACGGGCATCGCAGAGATTCGACGCTGGGCTACCGAAGATAGCAGGTGCCCATCTCGCCCCATGAGGCGCGAGCGTGCGCGCAGTGTCTCAACGGCACGCTGAGCGGGGTCAGCGCAGAAGGCCGTTCTGACCGAAGGCGAGTCGCGCAAGCGCCGAAGGGGAGGAATCGACAGCGACCGCAGGCGCTCTGCCTTCGCGCTTTCTCGTATTCATTCTGAGTGGTACGGGGGTGTCCACGCGCTTCGCGCAGAAATTGACGCCCGCCCGATCAACGCGTTAGCAGGGGTTTGTTGCAGCCCCATAGTAAGGCCGTCATGGCCGGTGGGGAGAGGCTAACGTAGCTCGACACAAAATATCAAAACATTGGATAAACAATCTCTGCGTATATGAAGTCCTGATCTAGCGTGCGTGCAGCCCCCAGTCCTACATCTCAAGCGCCGAGCGTGGGGTCATCCGCTTGGATGCGCTGCAGTTGGCCGATTGGGCAGAGGCTTGTGGTTCCACCCTCACGGGCCTAGCCTAGGTCATCGACGCTAAGTGGCGCTGACGGGCCGCCTTGGGTAGTGAAGATGGCTGCGCCCCCGATTTCCTCGCAGCATCCGAAAGGCTCGCCCAAGGCGAACGAACCCAAGAAGCAATGGCCCGTGCTCGTGGCCTCAACCGTGTAGGAATGCGCCTACAGACCTTGCCCGATGTATCCTGCATTATCTCGTCAGGAAGGGCACGGCGTTGGCCTTTGATCGACGCATGCTGCGTCGAACCGAACGCAAGCCAGGAGTAGGGGCGGATGGAAACTAGGAAAAATCGGTGCATTTCTGTAGACGACGGTCCGTGCACGCGACTCGCTGCACCGGGCAAGAACTATTGCTCCCGCCACCTGCCGCAGGGGCGGGTCAAGCGTGGTCCTTCCATTATGAAGGCCAGTGCAAAGAAGACAGCGGCACGGCGCGCAGTCAAAAAGAATGCTGGATGAACGGCAATCATGTCCAAGACTTCGGAAGAACTGCAATGTGACGCACTCAGCGTCGCCATCAAAGGGCTTGAGAAGTCCTACGACGATATCACCAAGGTGTATCTTGGGCTCGATGCAAAAGCCCAGATGTGCGCGGGCGTTTCAGGCGTGGTCATCCCCGCGACGATCGCCTTGGTCAAGTGGTCGCCTAACGTGGCCAGCGACGCAGTCAGTTGGGTCAAGTTCCTCGGGGGCGCCGCGATCGTGACTTTAATCGCGAGCATCGTTGGGGTCGTGTTGGCCATTCGTGCGATGCGCCTGCGGGAGTATCCGCTCCCGTACGGCGAAGCAGCGCTAACTCAAGAAGTGCGTGATCTGATCGCGCAAGGAACGGCGCTAGTCCAGGCGAAGCACAATAATTTTCTCAATGGGCAGATGGAAAACCTTGCCAACATTGTGAATGAAGCCGATGGGTTGCGATCAAAAAAAGCAGCGTTGGTAGGATGCGCTCAGGTTGCCACTTGGTTTGCCCTAGGTTCGCTCACGCTGACTTACGCTTTGTACTTTCCTTTGCACGCACTGTTTCCTGCGGCGTTCACCTGAGATTGGCAATATCTAGAACTGAGAGCTGAAGCATCTGTGATCTTCAAGTGAGACATTTGCAGAAGCGCACGCGGTGACGCCGCGGGCGGCACCCAGTGTCGAAGAGCGCGGAAGGTCAGGCATTGAAAATTTATGCTTACCGACCTACACCCCAAGGAAGACGTCGTCATAGTGAAGTGCTTGATTTGGGAGGGCCACGCTTCGGCATAGTCGATTCGGGCGAAACGTTAACGCCTTCATTGATGCCAGCCTTGCCAAGGCGTCCGTCACAGCCGTGATGGGGTTGGGCAGGGACCATCGACGCTCCGTCGCAACAAGTATTTCCATCAGACCTGCCGAATATGTGCCTCGATGACCAGCCGTTCCTCACGCTGCGGCCCACGTCATGTGACCCGACAGGTTCAGGCCCACCAGCATCCGACCGCGCCATTCTGGCGCCTCGGCCACATTCGTCGGAGCGCACCAAAGCGTGACGAAGTGTCGTCGGAATCGCGCGGTCAGGACAGGGGTGTCTCGGCGTCTCGTCCGCATCTGGATGCGGCTGTTCGCCTTGTAGTCCTTGTCGGGCGCTCAGAATTGAGTCCATCGGACAGAAGCCTCGGGCCTGACCCGTGCCGACCCCTGACGTCACGTGCGGGGATGCGACCTGTAAAGGATTCGCAGCGGTGCGATGGTCGCTATCATGGTGTTCTCGTTGGCTCAGGAAGTGCCTGAGCTTGGCTTCGCAGGGGATGCCATGAAGTTGGTGCGTGTGACCGTGAGCAATTTCCAGTCGTTCGGCCCCGCGCCGACCACGATTGATCTGGAACCCATGACGTTCCTCATCGGGCCGAACGGAGTCGGTAAGACGGCGGCGCTCACGGCGTTGTGCCGCATGTTCGGGACCGATCCTGGATTACGCCAGGTCGTCCGTTCGGATTTTCACGTTCCCAAAGACAGGCTCCTAAAGAGGGCGAGGTCGCCTCGCTCTGGATCGAGGCAGAGTTTGCGTTGTCGGAAGCCAAGGCAGGCAAGGCCACTGGCGCGATCCCCGTATTTTTCTCGCAGATGCAACTCATCGACGCCGGGGATGTGCCGCGCTTGCGCGTGCGCCTCACGGCGACGCTCGACAGCCTAGGTGAAATCGACCGGCGGCTGGAGTATGTCGTGGCCGCCGATGACGAGGGCGAGTCGGTGCAGACGCACGCCATGCCAAACGCCGACCGCCAAGCCATTCATGTCCACTACTTGTCAGTCGGGCTTGGCCGGTGAGCCGAATTCCTACGCTTATGTGAGCAGCAATCCAGTGTCGCTGTACGATCTTTGGGGTCTTACCCAGGCAGACATCAATTGCATGCTGGCGTTGGCAAAAAAGACGGAAAAGGACCTGAAATTCCCAACGACGGCTCCCGTGGTTGAAGCGATGCCATCGCAACTCGATACGGACGGTCGACCCATCCTTCAAGTGGGCGAATACAATCATTTCAGCGGGACGATGCACCTGTCGACGTACTACCTGAAACCCTTGTCTGGCGTCGAATTGGTAGATCTCTATTACACAATTGTGCACGAGGCGCTGCATAAAACACGTGGCATGTTCAGCGGCTCAGGCAAGGCGCATAAGGCCGTTTACGATGAGGCCAATCGTCGTTCCGAAGCGCAGTCCGAAGCGATTAAGTCCGGGGAGGCCGGTTGTGGCTGCAAAAAATAAGCTCGTGATGTGCGCCCTCTTGCTCACTTCGCCATCGTGTTGGGCGGAGGAGGAAGCGTTTTCGATCGATCATGCAACGGTAGACGTGACTTCGTGCCAGAATTCTCCCGCGAAAGAACGCATGTTTGCATGCCATCGCATTGAGCGGGGCGAGGGGTATGTCGTCGCGACCCGCCGCTACTGGCCTGCCAAGCGTAGCGATGACGATGCATTCGAGAAGGTGACAGTTGTCTTCCATTCCAAGCCGCGTGCGGGCGATAAGCTGGACATTTCTAGCCAAAGTGTTTTCGTGTTTTTCAGTGCTGGGCCCAGTTCGTTTCCTGGGAAGCACGGCTGCTATGGTGCTGCAAAAGATGGCGTCGTTGAAATCGCTAGTGTTTCAGAATCGGCGATGCGCATCCTGGTGTCGACCACGATTGACCTTCAGAGCCCGCTCGGATTTCAAGGTGAATGCGATCAGAAGAAAGCAATGAAACGGGAGATTAGCGGTCGTGCGGTGCGAGTCGATGACTTGAACGCGTGGCGCGGCCGGTGGGACAGCTCGGTAGACATGTGGGATGAGGCTCGCCCTTAGCTGGCAGCGATGAAGAAGCCCACGCGATCGTAGTGGTCATTCAGAGGGAAACAAGAATGAAGCGTTGGGTCGTAAGCGCTGGACCGGGTACATGCGTCATCGTCCGGCGGTACTTGCACTTGTCGTTGCCTGTACCGGGCGCGCGGCGGAATTACGGCGTGTAGTCGAGAAGCGCGGGCGCGGTTGCCTTGACGACCACGGTTTCCCTCGCAAGCACATGGAGCGCCGCGTCGGCGGCCGACGCCGCGGCGCGGTGGGAAACGACGAGGGCTGCCTTGAGTCCGGATGGGCTGAGAAGGCCGAATTCCTCAAACAGGCAAACCGGAAGCTGACGGTTGTTGGCAAAGCGCCTGTCGGGGCCACCGTCCTTTCTTGGGTGCTGCCAGGTGTGGCCCACAACCTCGGCATCCCGTGGCGCGCTTTCGACAATGAAGCGGCCCGGCCGGGTTGCAACTTGCAGTTCCTGGTATGAAACCGACCCGTACCGCGTGCCGTCCCTTACCAGTACGCAGTCCGGCAGGAAATACAGGGTCTTGCTCTGCACGCGG
Source organism: Luteibacter sp. (assembly GCF_036500425.1). Lineage (GTDB taxonomy): Bacteria > Pseudomonadota > Gammaproteobacteria > Xanthomonadales > Rhodanobacteraceae > Luteibacter. The sequence goes on along the minus strand of NZ_DASYCB010000056.1, from coordinate 80,148 downwards.
ATGGACGGTGGCGTGACGTTCGAGTGCACCCCTGGCGGCATCTCGTAGCGCACGCTCGTTGGCTTCTTACTCACAAGCTGGCTGGCCCCGGCGTTGCGCTTCCAGGCGGTGAGATTGGTGATCGCGCCCGTCGCGTCGACGAACCAGAGCCCCTGCGCGCGCCCAACGGCGTCCATGGATTTGGTGAGGTTTTCGAACGTCGCCTTTGCGGCGTCGCTCAGGTCGTAGGCGAAGACTACGCCTCGTCGCCCCGCGTCAATCCGATGGGCAAATGCGGCAAGGCCGGTGAGGAGGGCCACCGACAGCACCGCTGCTGTCTGGCCGAGATTGGCCATGGCAAAAAGGCTGGCAACGACTCCGAAGACGGCGCTGGGGCCAAAGAGGGGGAGGCGGCGTCGTGCCTCGTTGAGGCTGTCGACCGCGTCCTGGCGTGACCCGCCAGACATGGACTCAATGGTGTCTGATATGACACGTCGCATCACCACGCCATCCTCGGTGACCCAGGCCTCGGGCATGGGCGTATCCCGGGCCGGTTCGGGCATCGCCTGGGGCGTCGTCGTCCGGACGGGTGTTGATTTCCGGAACTGGCCCGTCTGCCGGTAGTAGATCCCGTGGCCGCCCGCATGGATGTAGTGGCCTTTGGGGCCGACCCCAACGCGAAATCCGCGAACGCCGACGGACAGGCCCACGCCGGATTTCGACAGGTTGACCCGGAAGGGGCCGGCTTTGATGGAGTGCCTGAAGTAAAAGGGCATGGCGATGGTCCTTCAGCGCGAGATGGGGCAGGGCATGGTCATTGCAGGAACGGGGGGCGCCCGTCCGGCGGCTGTGCGGTGCGTCCAGGGGTTAACGGCAGGCCAGCGGACTTCTTCACCGTGGATTGTTTCTGGAGCGGCCACGCGGATATTCAATGATCATCGCGCGCAACCGTCGCCGACCTCGTGGTGAAGCGACATCGAGTGCTCGTTGCTTATGCCATCCGCCAGCACATAGGTCACCCCGCCGACGACGCTTAGGTCCAGGCGATGCGGGAACGCCGCGCACTCGCAAAAGGCGGCCGTGTTCCGTCGGTCAGGGCATACTGCCGCACCACTGCGACGAGCTGGCCGTCCGCCAAAACGCCAGGTTCATGAACGCGACATCAGGGGCCCAAAGCGTCTATCGTACTGCTTCGGACAAGACCTTCATGGACTGGGAGAATCGCGTGGTTAGGCTTCAAGACGAACAGCCGCTGGGCCTTTACGAAGACCCTGATGGCTTCTTCCGGTCGGAGTACCAGGTGGGGCGTCGACTGGTTTGGGTGCGGTGCCCCCATCAGAAGGGGTGTCTCGCATGCCTTTCGCAAACGGACGAACTGTTGCCGGAGATCTGGGCGGTCATCCCTGATGCGATCGCCTTGGCGGAAGATCATTCGCGAACCATCTATCCGGGGTTTTGGCTGCCGCACGACGAGTCGACCATCGAAGAAAGCCGCATGGATGTCTGGGGAATCAGAATCACCCCGGTGACTGGGTTGTCCTCATTACATGTCTCGGAGAACCACGACTTCCCGTGGGCTAGGACAGCTTACGCAAAAGACGATGAGTGGCATGAGCGACCACTGCGGCTCCCGCGATTTCCGGACGGGCACTTCGTTGACCTGGACCGTGACGCGTCAGGGGCCCTGTCTGTGATTTCGTCGCGTCAGCGGTAACGGCACTAGAAAAGGCAATCCCGGAAGCCCAAGCGATCAACCCCCGGTCAGGTCACCTGTAGGCAATGCGCAACTGACGATCTAGCGGCATCGTCTCAGAAATCCACTGGGTGCACTGCCGGGGATCGGGTTCCCATGTGCTCCCTTTCTTACGCATGACCGTGATCCCGCCGTTTCCGCACAGTCCGCCGCATACGAAGGAGTAGTTGAAAACCGCCACGTCACGGCGTTCGTTGAAGGCGATCGCCGAGAAGGTGAGCAAGGCCGCTGACATGCCCTCCTTCACGGCCGCCTTGACCGACTTTCCCTGTGCGATCAGGTGCTGCGGGTCGGTAGGGTGCCAGGTCGACGGGTCAACATAGTGGATGGACGGATCCGGCCCGAGCACCGTGCTGAGATCATCAATGCGCTCAGCGGGCTGCTTGATGAGCGCCTCGATCTCGGGGTGGCCCTCGCAACCGCCGTCGGCACCCTCGGGGTGCATCGGCTCGGCGACGCGCGCCACGTTGATGGGTTGGTGGCTCTTGCCCATCCAATCATGCAGGAACGCCTTGTAGACAGCTGCAGCATCCGTTGCAGTGGGCGCGCCCTGTGCAGTAGCGGGCGCCGGCATGCCCGCCGCGGCCGCCATACCTATCGCTACGAAGGCAATGAGCCTTGCGGTCTTCATGTAGTCGTCCCCTTGGTTGGTGGCAAGCACGTGGCCTGGAATCATGCCGTAGCAGTCAGGCCATCCGCATCGACGGAGCTGTCTGCTGGCTCTGCTGTGCGTCGTTCTGCGTTTGCGTTTGGGCCAATGCCTGTTGCTGGCTGGCAGCCAGGTCGGATCGCGCAGCGTGCTGGGCCCACGCCTGGCTGCTCTGGGCTAATGGCGTACTGAGCGCGTCAGTGGTTTGCATCTGTGCGATCTGCCGGTCAAGCCCATGCGTGCTTTGCAGGTTTCCCTGGACAGCAAAGGTCTTGCTGCCGTCGTCACTTAGGATAACGTGGTCCACCCGGTCCAGGCCCTGGGCCTTGGCGTTCGCGGCAATCGCACCGGCAAAGTCCCTGTCCCGCTCCGACGCGGCCACGCCATGTTTGGCGTTCAGCGCCTCGACGCCGCTGTACGCCTGACGGTACATGCCGTTGCCCGGATGGAGCGGGTCGTCCATGCCGCGGTTCTCCTCGCTCAGCATCCACTGAAGCGGACCCCGGTTCTTCGGCATGGGATTGCTGTGCTGCGAATTGAGGTCGCTTCCCGGCACGGGATCCTTGATGCTTTTGAGCCCATCCACGTTGTGGGAGGGCCGCAGGGCATCCGGACCGTCCTTCTCGACCGGCTGTTTGTCCTTGCCGACCTCGGTACGCTTGATGTTCGCGTGGTTCAGTGCCGACCAGGTGAAGTCGACGCAGTTATTCCGGGCATCCTTGTAGTAGGTGTCAAAGCCGTTTTCCTTCGGATGATTACCGTAGTTGTTCAGCTTGTCGTATTGGTCCTTCGAGATCTCCATGGTTCTCGAATACAGCGGGTCCTTGTAGTTGACGACGTCGTCTCGCACGACATGGCCTGGACCATCGATGGACCCGTGCTTGACGGGGGCGAAGCCGTAGCTCTGCGGAGGCTCCCCATTCTTTTGCGTGGTGTAGTACATGTGCCCAGGCGTGGATGTGGCGCCTGGTTCCTTCTCTTGTGTAAGGGGCGTTCCGGGCGCGGCGGCGTAAACCGTTACGGTGTACCTATCCTTGTCCATATACGTTCCTCCATTACTCGCCGGTGTTGTAGTAATCGTCTACGCGTATGGTGGTGGCGACGCCCTTGAAAGCGGGCATCGGCTCGATCGTCGATATCTCGGCGATGTAATGCCCATCGCGCCTGGCGTAGAAACCACAGGCCGAGAGGTTCGATACGTCATCGACACCTGCATAAAGATGGAGACGGCACACAGTCGGGTCGGTACGGGGGCGTGCCTTACCCGTATTCCCGGCGATGATCGTTTCGGTGTCTTCGGTCTCAATCGGCACATGGGTGCCGTGGTCGTCGTAGACGATACGGACACGGAGCAGCCGAGCGTGGAGTCGGACGTCATCCACTGCCGGGAAGTCCGCTGCATGGGGCACATCGACCCCGATCATAAGGTGCCGCTTGGCATCCACATTGCCGCCATTGACGTCGAATGGGATGGTGATGCTGTTGCCCGCGGCATCGAGCGCGAAAGGCGCTGATACGGGAAATGTCCCCGGTGCGCTGCGAGATTCAGACATGGCGTAGGCTTCCGCTCCGATGGTTATGGCACAGACGAATAGCAGGCCGATCTTGGCTCTGTTATGCATATCCGGCGACCTCTCTCCTATGGTTATGAAAGGATAGTCGCATATCGCAGGGACCGGTGCAGAAGCGGGCAAGATATAATGAACGCCTTGTCACAACGTCTCGCTCATAGACATGCCTCTACCCGGCACCGTTCATGGCGAGAAAATAATGCACCCGCTTTCTTGTGAAGGGATCTACCCATGAACTCGCCCAGCATTCCAGCCTGTCCTATCTGCGGCATGGAGAACACGTACAGTGATGGAGGCATGTATATCTGCCCCGATTGCGCACACGAATGGCCAGAACAACCTTCCACCATCGAGGAAGGTGTCGCTGTGGTACGCGATGTCCATGGCAATGTGCTCAACAACGGCGACGCTGTCGTGGTTATCAAGGACCTGAAAGTAAAAGGCTCATCCATCCCGCTCAAGCAGGGCACTGTTATCCGCAACATCCGCCTTGTGGAAGGCGATGCTGAGCACATCGAGGGGAGCTCGGAGAAGATCAAGGGCCTCGTGCTCAAGGTGTGCTTTCTCAAGAAAGCCTGAGTGTCTGCGTGCAGCCGGATTCCGCCCCTCCTGAGGACTATGGGGCGGGCGATGCGGTGGTGGGCCTGTGACGGGCGAAGTCGCTGGGAAATTGTGCGAGGGGAATCAGACTATTCTGAAAAATCGGATGAGTTCGTGGGCAAAGAACTGATCATCCCGAGCCGTGCTCGATGTGTCATAGAGACCTTCGGCAACGACATCACGCATCACATCGCAAGTCATCAAGAATTCCCCCACACAACCCCAACCCAATCTGATACGTTGCTCTCGTCGCCCGCGCACCAACGTCGAACCGCCTGCGCAGGCAACCACCGCCTCGGCGGTGAAAGTCGCGAGCCAGAGGTGTTCGAGCACCCCTGACTCGCTAACCACAACCGACTAAACAAGAGTTGATTATGGCTACCCCCGACTATACGGCACTCGCTCGCCCGCCGAATCCCCCCGGCGACACCTCCCCGGTCAACGGACCGCCTGCATAAGCCGCAGGCACGGTTGAAGAACCGCGGCGAGGCCCATCTTTGAGGCATTTCTTGATCGAATGAGGCAGGCGTCAAGCCTGGTGCGCCTCACGGACGGTCATCGCCGCACCCACTTCGTCAATCAAGCCACCCGGCGCCCGGACACGGGCGAGCCGGAGAACCCGCGATCCTATGGTCCGTGGCGCGGCAGGTACGTTGCCTGTCGTGCCACGTTAGAGCGCGGTGTGGCGACAAAAGGAGAGCGAGATGAGGACCCCAAGCGAAAACGTACGACCCGTGGATGATCCGAGCCACGCAGAATATCGGCCATCCACCCACGACTTGCTAAACGACGCAACGATGTGGCTGCAATACGCCCGAGGCGTCACGGCAACACTCGCCGATCTGGTTCATGAGGCGGAAGAACTTGACTGCAAGCAGCTTTCACTATCGCTAGAGGCAATCGCGGCCATGACGCTGCGAGGCCTGCAGAAGATGAGCGATGCAAGAGCAGAGGCTCATTGGGATGCAGTGAGTAGCGTCAAGGACACGGCATAGAAGCATCATCGTATGCTCGCGTGAGTGGGTCGCATGGACGACACGAAATCTGATGGGACGCATATTTCAATCCAAGAGGAACTCGCCCGGGATGCCCGTAACTGTATGGCGAAAGTTCCGGCCCGGATGGGTTGGCAGAGGTGTCTTCTTCGGCATCGCCACGGTGCTTCACCTCGGGCTCGGTATGTCACTCATGCTGATGCATCCACCCGATTCGATGAGGCCTAGGATTGAAGTGCCTGGACGGCTTGAAGTTCGGTTGATCGATATTCCGGATCGATCTAGTGTCACCGTCGTGCAGCCACGGCCGACTTCGATGAAGCCGCTAGGGGAGAGCGCGCGGCGTGGCAGTAGCTCGTGCCCGCGCAAGTCCATGCGAAAGAATACGTTGTGCGCCCGTGACTGGATCGACGTATCCGCCGCGACCATTCATCGGGTCCGGTCCTTTCGGAATTTGATCGCTGCGCGCAGCTATGCATTCTGATGTTCTTGCGCATATGGAGGGTGACTCGGTTCAGAGTCTTACCGCAGCTGAAATCAAGGACGGATAATTTGGCGGCGATACTTGATTTCAAATTTAGACCTCAAGTCGCCAATAGACGGGCCTCTGCATTGTTCATCAGGGCAAGGGCGAATAAGTGAAAGGCCTGTACGGTATGGCCAGTCCAGGGAGTCACCGCTCCAGCGGGGGAGCAGTATCCGCAGGGTACAAGATTGGCTTAGTTTTACACTTAGGGCGTCCTTGGTTCCTCCAGCGTAAGGTCGGTCAAGTTCAAGCCCTGCATACGTCATCTCGCTGGAAAAACCTTCAAGGCATCCATGTTCTGCAAGTACAACTATCGATTGTTGATAAGGGTGCGGATTTGCAGGTGACAACTCGATGACATCCCTTTCCTGAGTTCTATCGACAAACTTTGTCGATACATCCTGCAATACGCACCATTCACCGAACCGTGCTGAGCAGGTGTTGGGAGGTGCGCTCGGTGCTTCAGATAGATCGCTGGCGTTAAGCGGCTGCGATCCCAATAGCAGAAGAAGAAAGTAGATGAGTTTTTTCATCAGCATCCGCCGCTAGCTGCATGTATGCCAGCCGCACAAGAATTGGTGTTTGTATTCGAGTTCACGATCTCTTTCAGCGTTTGATCGTTCGCCTTGTTGTCGCCCAAAACCTTCATGATATTCGGGCCTCCCGGAACATCGGCGGAAAGTCTATTACCGCTTACGTCAATGCCACCCTTGTACTGATCTCCTGCGCCTGCGATGTGTCCGAACTCATGCGCTACCGTTGATTCAACGGCTGCATCGGCGCCCGTCGCGCCTACCGTCATGTTGTTCCCACCGATCTTGTCTGTTTCCGATCTTCCGCTCTTTGTGACGCCGTTTGTATCTTTGACGACGTTAACGTTAGCAATTCCTTTCTGACCCGACAAACTTGGGGTGTATTCCAGGTGCGTTGTAACCCGAACAATGGATCCATTGATATCGACGAGGCCAGAAAGACTGCTTTCTGTTTGTAGCCGTATCGCTGTTCGGTCGAACGGAAGGCGTCCGCCTGACATAGAGTATCGGATGGTTGCGGTAACGTTCGTTGGCGAAGCCCAGTAAAGCGACGCTTCACGGCCATCAGGGTCGATGAAAAGATACGGATTGTCATTCGCGTAGGTATATCGAGCGATGTTGTGGAGCTTTACTGTATCGACAGGTGCTGGATCGACGGACACAAAGCGGCCGACCGTGGGGTCGTAATACCGCTGTTGCATATATATGAAATCGGATTCGGTGTCCTCGACATGACCGGTAAAACCGGGGTCGTCGGTCTTAGGCGCCATGGCCTCTTCGCCGAAAGGACGATGATCGAACTGGTCGATGATGTTCCCGCTTTCGTCAGCCGTTGCGAGTACGGTGCCCTGCTGATCACTGTAGTAATAGGTGACTTTTTTAGTTTGGGCCACCGAAGTTGCTGAAAAAATCAGACCGGTCAAAAAAATGAGGCATATTGAATAGTTATTCATCCTACTTCCCCCTGTGTCATTCCCTTGGCGACCTCCTGATGCTTGCAGGTTCAGGTTGCACTCGTCAAATAGATTTGCATGCCGCCCAGCACGGTTGACGCGAGCAGCACCTGCGTCCCACGCATTGGCCACGAGTTCGGTAAGTGCGGTCTCGTAATCATGCCCGAAGTTCCCAAGAGTTCGCAGGACGAAATCTTCCTCGAACCACGCCCCGCTCGCGTCTGCAGCAACCTTCGCCTTTTCCTTTGCCATCGCCCCTCCTTGGTAGGACTGCCCAGGGTGTGGTACCCATACCAGGCCGCCCCAACTTCAAAGGAAACACTCATCGCGATGAAAGCAAGTAGAACGACTCTACGGGGCAGGCCTTTCATTGCTCTGTTGGGAATAGCATTCGTCTATGCCGGACCCGCCTCAGCATTAGATCTCTCCCGGGAGCGATGCGATGTTTTCATGGGGTCTGTGTGCGCGGTGCTTCCTGAAGGGATGTCGGTTACATACGATGCGCCGGCGGACTTTCGGCGCTACACCTTCCGTGAGAATGATGTCGTTGTTCTTTCAGTGTACGCTGGGCGTGCCCCAAGGCCAGTGGAAGGGACACGGACGATAAATATCGACGAGAAAGCGTTTCGGATTGAAGGCGTCCGGGCTGAACAGTCCGGCAAAGCACGGTTCGATGTCCTGTTCATCCCCAAGGCTCGTTCGGCGGCAACCATTCACGCGTTTGCGGAATTCGATGAGACACAACGTGGCAAGGTTTCCGCCGTGCTCGCGGGATTCCGTCCATGCCTCCAGCCGTCGTTACTGGAGCTGTCCTGTCCCGCCGAAAGCAATGCCGGGGAGGCGCTTGCCAAATGGCTTGGTCAGCCGCCTCAGTCATAACAGCGTGCGACTTCAGGCAAGAACCGCAACGCATTTTCGGCACTCGCTCACACTTTGTGCTGTCGATCAGCCCTTATCGCAACATTTTACCGAGCACTTCTGCCACCCTCGGCAGCTACACAACGGACGCTAAAGGGGTTGGCGTGAGCGTTAGCAAGGAGCACTGGAAAGCCTGGGGTCAACATGTTGCCGTGGCGGCTGCTTATGCCGCCTTCTACCGGATTGCCTACGAGCTGAGCGTGGCCCACTGGGAACTCACGGTCGGTTTCCGTTTGTGCTGCCTGTTGCTGGTGCCGATGCGGCTCTGGCCCGCCTTGGCGCTCGGCGAATTCCTCCCGGTGTTGGAAAACGCCCTGGCCTGTTTCGACGATTTTGGTCCCGCCTGGCTGCTGGCCGCCTCCGTGCCGCAGATCGTCGTGTGCATGGCCGGCATGAAGCCCCTGCGGCAATGGGGGGCGTTGCGCGACCCCGACGGTCGCATCCGCATGAGCTACGTCATCACCGCCGCGCTGTGCTGCGCGCTGCTCAGCGCCCTGCGCGACACAGCCTCACTGTGGATCGCGCTGATGGCGCTATCGAAGGACGGCTCGCCAGGACCCTTGTTGTCGATCGGCTTCAGCGCGTATCTGCTAGGCGGTTACCTCGGCAGCCTCACCCTCGTGCCGACGATGCTCGCCCTCCAGGACCGGTGGCGGGCAACGCCGTTGGTGTCGGCCGTCTTGCGCAATCCTTTGTTGCGGGACATGTGCATAGGGGTCGTGCCGGTGCTGGTTGCGCTGACCTGGCTGGCCAACACGGCCGAAGCACCCGGTGCCCAACAGTTCGCGCGGCTGGCGATGATCCTGCCGATGGTGGTCATGGCCTGGCGCCATGGCTGGCACGGCACGGCGATCGCCGGGACGGGCGCCAGCATCGCCCTGGCGCTAACCAGCCACATCGTGCGCGACCCGGCGGTCATCTACTGCCAGATCGCCCTGGCGTTGGTCATCTCCGCGGGGCTGATGGTGGGCGGCAAGCGTTCGCCTGCCACCCACCCGGTCCTTCAGGAGCAGTAAGCCTCAGGGGCTTCCCTTGTTGCAGTTGATCGGATCGACCTTGCATTCCACGATCATCAGCCGGGCGGTGCCGTCCGGCTGCGGAGCGACAAACGCGTGGACGTTGGTGGTGTTCGGCAAGGACTCACCTAGGCCAGTGGCAGGCGGTGCGGCGGCGAGGGCGGGGCCGGCAAGCAGCCCGGCGAGTAGGGCGACAAACGGTAGGGTGCGACGGACGTGCATAAGACCTCCATGGTCGGGTTGGTGTCCGTTAGCGTAGCGCGTGCCCATGGCGGTCCGCATACGAAAATCTGGCAGATGCCCTCTAACTGATGGGGGCTTGACCCAGCGTTGCGATAGGCCGTAGCGTGCGCCCGGCCTGCCGCCCCGGCTCAAGAGCCTCAGGTGCTGCTCTATGTCTCTAAGGGCGGGTCAGAGTCCGAGACGAGCCTTCGCGAACGCATTGGTCACAACCCGTCCATTGAGGTCGCTCAGGCGTTCATGAACACGGTATTCCTCGAACAGTTCATCACCGACTTCGCTCCAAGGCAGTGCTGCGGTAACTGGCGTCGGGCCCACTCGCTCCGCCTTCGCGTTTCCAGCACTGGGACGACAAAGGCAGCGTAAAATGCTGCGCTCGTTCTACAGAGAAGAGATCTACCCATGAACTCGCCCGGCATTCCAGCCTGTCCCATTTGCCGCATGGAAAACACGTACAGTGACGGAGGCATGTATATCTGTCCCGATTGCGCACACGAATGGCCAGAGCAATCTTCCACCATCGAGGAGGGCGCCGCCCCAGTACGCGACGTTCATGGCAATGTGCTCAACAACGGCGACACTGTCGTGGTGATCAAGGACCTGAAGGTAAAAGGCTCATCCATTCCACTCAAACAAGGCACGGTCATCCGCAATATCCGCTTGGTAGAAGGCGATGCGGAGCACATCGAAGGGAGCTCGGAGAAGATCAAGGGCCTCGTGCTTAAGGTGTGCTTTCTCAAGAAAGCCTGAGTGCACATGAGTTGCGAAGCTCCACGCCATGGTAAGCCATGCCGTGGAGCCATCGCACTGGAGCCCCGTGGGCCGACGGATCGAATGGCAGGCAGATCACCGGTCGGCGATGCGAAACTGACGACCTAGCGGCATCTTCTCGGAGATCCACTGGGTGCACTGCCCTGGCTGATCGAGATGTGGTGGGGGCCGCATGGGTGAGTCATAACTTACTGTTTTAAAGCATGTATATTGACGAATCGTGGGTAAGGGAGAATGGTGGCTATGGTAGATAGGAGGGCCGCCTGATGAAGCTCCAGCAGCGCCATGCAGGGCACAAGGTCCGGGTCATTGCGCCACCTCCCGGCGTTATAGGCCAACTTGGAGGCAAGACCTCTGACTATCGGGCTGAGATAGAGGCAAAAGTCGTTGCCCTTGCCAGGAAACACCATGTGTCGTACGCGAAATCCGCACTCGACAAGTGGGCGGGTCATGTGACCCGTCTGGTGGAGGAGGAATTAGACGTGGACGATCCGGTGAAAGAAGCGCTGCGCGCTTTGCAAAGAGCGGGAAAGATCTCGCGAAAGCACATGTTCAAGATGATGATGGAATACGTGACCGGAAGGCCCAGTGCTTGACCCCTTATAAATGTCAAAACACGTGGCTATCTTCGTAATGTTGCGTACGGCGCCTCCTATTAGCGTTTATGCAAAGGTCCATCTGCTCGAGATCTGGATTGCTCATCGAATGGGCAATCAACAGCAGGGATAAACGGTATGCAGTCCGCCAAAGCTGGATTTGACAGAGCAATCGACTGGCTGAACGTGGCGGCCCACGTGTTGGCGGCAGCGACAGTCGTGAGGCGTTCCGGAACAAACGCACTCGTAAAATTCGACGGCCAGCGGGACAACGATAAGGTCTATACCGTTTTCGTCGGTCGGGGTGAAGACGACGAATCACGCTTCCGTGAGGATTCGGATGACCTCGAGGAGCTCGTGACAAGAGCATTTCCGCTCAGCACCGAGCAATCCTTGGACGACGCTGTGCCCCTGTCAGGCATGCTCCAGAGGTTGCATGCCTTGGCAAGCGAGGGATTCGTCGTATGCATCTATATGGCTTGGCTCGCGGATGCGGTGGCGTACTCTGTTGACATCATGGGCGAACTTGGTGTTTTCAATCCGATTCACGTAGAAGGGCAGGCATTGCTCGAGATCATGCAGCAGAGCGTTCAGCAATTCGATCAGTAATCGGCAATGTCCTGCCGTATGGCGGACCCTCCACCTCAATCAACGGGCGCGACAATGGCACAGAGATGGACGACCTTCCTCCTTATGACCGTGGTGCTTTGGTTGGTAGCCCATTCCGTCGCGTTCTTTGCTCACGAATTCGCCCACACATTTACTGCTCTCGCCTTGGGGTGGAAGAGCAATCCATTCGATCTTGACTGGGGGCATCCCTCGCTGATGAACCTCGTGCTCCACGTCGACGTCGATGAGAACGTGAACTACCAGCCCATCTTTGCGAGCGGCCACGCGATCGCCGCAGGAGTGATTGCGCTCGCCGGGTCTGCACTTGGGAACATGGCAGTTAGCCTCGGCCTTGGAATTTGCCTCTTTGCCCTCGCGCGTCGGCGTGACCTCTCGGTGCTTGCCTGCTTTGCCTACTGGCTCGTTGTTATGAGCGTCGGCAACCTGATCTCCTACGTGCCGTTGCGCGTGTTTACCTCACACGCGGACATGCATACGGTGCAACCCGGGTTTGGCTGGACGCCGCAGCAGGTCCTGCTGTTCGTTGGCATTCCCTACCTGGTAGCAGTCCTGTGGTTCTTTCTCCGGTTCCAGCCGAGGGCGCTGGCGTGGTTGTTTCCCAGGAGCCTTGCCCGCCGCTACGCGATGGTCCTCTTTACGTCCGCCACGGTCTTCGGCTTCTTCTGTCTTGGCGGCACGTCGGGGTATGGCGTGACGTCCCATCAGTTGTCGGTGGCGTTTATGCTCGTCCTCGCGCCGCTGTCCCTTGTCCTTGGCGCGCTGCTGACCCGAGCGCGCCAGCTCTTTTAATCTGCCGGGGGCAGAGCATCGAGCCGCGCCTGATAGTCCCGGATAAGTCCGGGGTCCGCGTCATGGCGGTGCTGGTCGATGAAGGTGGTCAAGGCGCTCCGATATTCCGCGATGAAGTCCTTGTTCCCAGGACTGACGGCAAATTGTGTGCTGGCTTTCTCGACGGGCTCGCGATCTTCGGCAATCAGCATTCTCTTGCCATAGCTCGACAGGTCGCGCATGACCACGAAGTTGCGCGGAAAACCCGGAATGTACTTCACCACGAAGGCCTCGCCCTGCGGCGGAATGTTAATGGCGTTGGTAATGGGGTAGATGCTGGCAGACATGGTGTCAAACTGCACTACCACGTCGCTGCCATCCGCGGTCTGCAAGACACCATCGTAATCCCAGATATTCTGGTCGTTGAGTGTCGAGCTGGTTTCATCGGAATGCGTAATAACTGCCGTTCCCTGGACGCCGAACGCTTCGAGGAACATCGCATTGAAGATATGCGCAACGAAGAGATTGACCTGGCCATAAATGAAAAAGGCCAGGATCAGCAGAAACCATCGCTTCTTACGCGTCCGTTTGACAAGCAATAAGGACAGCGCGACGCCCAATAGCAGGAACAGGGGCCATGACCAGAACGGATGCTGGGTGATGAAATAGAGGATCGCGGAGAGGGAACTCATGATCAATCTGGTCCTTTAGAAGCCATGGTGGCCCGGACGGATCATAGGGCATGACGACTTGGGTCACGCCGGGTCGCGCGGCCCTCAAACCGATGTAGGGACCGAGGTGAAGTCTTGCCGGAAATGCATACGCTTTTAAGGAAGGGTTTCTGCGACATCAGCGCCTGCGTAATCGTTTCCTTGCGAGCCTCGGATCGAATACGGACCCACGTTTCAGGACGGGCGAAACCACTAACTCTCGGACCATCAAAGAGATGTGGCCATGCCGATGACCAGGTACTCCGTCGCCCGTAACTTATTACGCGATACAGCGCACTCGGACCATACGCGGTCTTGTAGGTGATGGACTACATACACATCGCGGACTGATTCCTAGAATCGCCGCGCAGTCAGCGCCAAAACATGGAAACAAAAGGAACGGTGTTCCCGTTTGGGGGGGATGCCATCGAGCGAACGAATGGTTCGCATCAGGTGCAAGGGAGAACGGAGTGTATTTGTCTGCGTACCAGTTGCAGCGGTTTCGCTGCGACGGATTTATCGTGCTGCCCGGTGTTTTCTCGCCGGATGAGGTCTCGACGCTCAGGGCGGAGACCGAGCGTCTTATCGAGGAGCCGAGTCCTGGCCTCGTTCTTGAGGCCGATGGCGTTGCCGCCCGTAGCCTCAATGGTCCGCATCTCATCAGCCCGCTCATGGCGGGCCTGATGCGCTCCACGAAGCTCCTGCCCGTTGCCGAGCAGATCCTCCACGAGCCGGTCTATCTGCACCAATACAAGATCAACATGAAGCGGGCGTTTGTCGGCGACCAGTGGGAGTGGCACTCGGACTTCTGGTTCTGGCAGGCGGAAGACGGCATGCGGGCACCGCATGCGATCACTGCCGCCATCTTTCTTGACGACGTCAACGATTTCAACGGACCCACGCTCTTCGTTCCGGGCAGCCACGAATCCGTGCTTCGTGACGAGCATCACCGTACCCTCGAGCAGGCCACGGCGCCCGGGGAGGAGTGGCGGACGACCACGGCCAGGGACCTCAAGTACAGTCTCGAACGCTCGCACCTGTCCCGCGAGATCGACGCCAATGGCATGGTGGCTGCGAAGGGGCAAGCCGGAAGCGTACTCGTATTCCATTGCAACGTGCTCCACGCATCGAGCGCGAATGCATCGCCATGGGACCGCCGCACCATCTTTATTTCCTACAACCGGGTGTCGAACGCGCTCTCCGATGTGGCATCGCCGCGCCCGGAGTTTCTCGCAAGCCGCCGGTTTGATGCGCTTCGCAGCGAGGACGGCCAGTGGCCCACCGACGTGACGGCCGCGCCGGCGGACGTGGAGGTTGCCGCATGAGCAGCTACCTTCTCGGCATTTCCTGCTTCTACCACGATTCGGCCGCTGTCCTGTTGCAAGACGGTGTCGTCGTCGCCGCCGTCCAGGAGGAGCGCTTTACCCGTATCAAGCACGACAGCGCGTTTCCCGAACATGCCATCCGTTTCTGTCTTGAACACGCAGGCATCGGCCTTGGCGACGTCGAGAAGGTGCTCTACTACGAAGACCCTCGCCTGAAGTTCTCGCGAATCGTGGGCACCTTCGCTGCATTCGCGCCACGTGGCGGCCTGGAGTTCTGCCGGACGGCCGGTGCTTGGCTGACCCGAAAACTGCACGTACGCACTAACCTCCAGGGGCTCTTCAAGGCGGCATTCGGGCGGATGGCCCGGCACGTCGAGTACGTCGAACACCATGAATCCCATGCGGCATCGGCGTTCTATGCCGGTCCCTTCGAGCACGCGGCCGTGCTTTGCGTCGATGGCGTGGGTGAGTGGGCGACAACGACGGGCTGGGTCGGGCATGGGAACACACTTGAGAAACTCTGGGAAATTCGCTTTCCGCATTCCCTCGGGCTGCTCTACAGTGCCGTGACCTGGTTTTGCGGCTTCAAGGTCGATTCGGGCGAGTACAAGCTCATGGGTCTTGCACCGTATGGCATCCCGCGCTATGCCGAGCAGATCCGCCAGCATCTTATCGACATCAAGGACGACGGCAGCTTCCAGCTGGACATGGCCTACTTCGACTATGCGGTCGGGGAGACGATGACGACGCCGAAGTTCGATGCGCTCTTCGGTGGCCCCCGCCGCGAGCCCGAGGGGCTTCTGACGGCGCGGGAGTTCGACCTGGCTGCCTCCATCCAGGTCGTCCTCGAAGAGGTCATGCTCAAGATGACGGCAAGTCTCCAGCGGACGACTGGCGCGCGCAACCTGTGCATGGCCGGCGGCGTGGCACTCAACTGTGTGGCCAACGGGAAGATCGCGGAGCACCGCATCTTCGACCACCTATGGGTGCAGCCAGCGGCGGGTGACGCCGGCGGAGCGCTTGGTGCAGCCCTGACCGAGTGGTTCACCCGCAGGGGCAATCCGCGCAAGGTTAACGGCCGGGACGCGATGAGCGGAAGTCTGCTGGGCACCGAATACAACGCCGATGACATCCGCGGCCGCCTTGAGGCCGTCGGCGCCACCTACCGTGAGTGCAGTGAAACGATCCTCTACGACGAGGTCGCGTCGTACCTCGCCGACGGCAACGTTGTCGGCTGGTTCAAGGGGCGTATGGAGTTCGGTCCGCGCTCACTCGGTTCGCGCTCGATTCTGGGCGACGCGCGGAACGTCGCCATGCAGACGACGATGAACCTCAAGATCAAGAATCGCGAGTCGTTCCGACCCTTTGCGCCAGCGGTTCTTGAGGAGCACTCGCGAGAATGGTTCGACCATGAGGCGGAGAGCCCGTACATGCTCTTTGTCCACCCCGTGACGTCCACGCGGCGCCGGACCTTGCCGGATCTTGGGGAAACGGGCCTCGACAAGCTCCGCCAGATCCGCTCTGACGTGCCTGCGGTCACCCATGTCGACTACTCCGCGCGCCTGCAGACCATTGGTGAGGATGCCAACCCTGCGTTCCGTGAGCTGGTTCGCGCTTTCCACCGCCAGACGGGCTGTCCTGTCGTGGTCAATACATCTTTCAATGTACGTGGCGAGCCCATTGTGCAGAGTCCGGAGGATGCGTACCGCTGCTTCATGCGTACGGAGATGGATTACCTCATTGTTGGCAACTTCATCATCGAGAAAAAGGTCCAGCCGGACTGGGAAGACGCCTGCGACTGGCGCACTGAATTTGCCCTGGACTGAGCCCTGAAAGGAATGAACCTCATGCGAAACGGATTATCGGCCAGCCTGGTTGCTGCGCTTGTCTTGCCCTTGTACCTCCTCGTCATACTGCCCGTGGGGGTAGTCTCCCGTGCGACCTGGGACCCGCTACGCCTGCGTTTTCGAAGGAACCGAGCCACCCATTTCCGCTATCAGGGCCACGCTGGAGGCACCGCATGAGCGCGACGCTCCGCAAGATGACCCATGAGGAAGCGGTCGCCGAGGTGTACCGGCTCACCCCACAGCTTCGTGAGTACGACGAGTTCATGTACCTCGGGGTGCGTTGGCTGCCGTACACGATGTTCTTCCACCTCACGGACTACCGCTCCGCGGTCATCAACACCGATGCCTTCGGGTTTCGCCGCAACAGTGTGGAAAGTGGCGGGCACAGCATTGCGGCGTTTCCGCACGACCGCGTCGTCAACCTCGTCGTCGGCGGTTCTACAGCTCTTGGCACCGGCACCAGCTCGGATGCATCGACGGTGTCGTCGTGGCTTTGCGAACGGACGGGTGAGCTGTGGTTGAACTTCGCTGGCCGGGGTTACAACTCTACGCAGGAACTCGTCCTGTTCCTCATGCACCAGCATCGTTTCAAGCGTATTGGTCACGTCATCCTGCTCAGCGGTGCAAATACCCTGACCCTGGAAGGACTGCCTGACGAACTCGCGACCGAACACGGCAGGTATTACTACTCTTACGAGTTCGGTCACTACATGGAGCAGTACAACGACGACCTGAGACGGAGAAAGAACTCCTATGCATCAGCCGTCAGTGGACGGGACGGCTCGATGCTGGCGAGGTTGAAGAAGCGCTTTGGCGGTTCCGGCCCTGACATCAACCCGGCGGATACCGTCATCACGGATGAAGGCATCGACCGTGACCAGCGGGTCGATCGTGCGATCTTCAGCGTTCTCAACGCCCTCGGTCAGTGGCAAGCGCTTCTCGCCCCTTCCGGCGCAAAGCTCTCCTACGCACTCCAGCCGGTGTCGCGCTGGACCAAGGACAGCTTTCACGACGAGGAAGAAGCGATGTTCCACGCCATTGACTGCTGCGCCAATAACTTCTGGCGCATGTTCGGCAGCCTGCTTGGGCCCGAAGTCTACGCGCGTTACAAGCGTGGCATTGAGGAAGGTTGCCGGGCGCTCGGCGTCCCGTTCCTCGATGTCAACGCTGCACTCGGTGCTTCCCCGGTGGCGCAGGAGAACATTTTCGTCGACCACCTTCATTTCAACGATGCGGGATACATCGAGACGGCCCGTCTTTTGCACGATGCCTTTGTCGCCGACCCGACAGCGCGTATTAACGAACCCGCCCTGGAGAACGCATGAATATCCTCAACTGGCTCAGGAGCCTTCTGCCCAAGCGTCAGCGCAAGAAGAAGATTCAGGGCTCAAGCTACCCGATGCGGTAGCCGGGCCCAGGTACGAGGACAGGAGAAAGTGATGGGCGGTCTGGTTGTAGTGGTAGACGGGTTTTCGATGGGAGCGGTGCTCGCTGGCCAGCTGGCCGCGCGGGTATCCTGCGTCCACGTGCTCTCTGATGAGCGATATCTTGCCCGCTTTGCCGGGGGCGAAGTACCAGACATCTACACCGATTCATTCATCCTGGGGCGGGACGGGGATGTGAAGGTCATCAGCGACGCGCTTGCCACGTATGGGCCAGCCGAAGTGGTGGCTGGCAGTGAGTGGGGCGTCTGGCTTGCAGAGGCGCTCGCTGTAGGCCTTGGTGTGCCCACCAACTCCGCAGGGGGCACCCACCTTCGGCGCAACAAGTTCGACATGGTCGAAGCGGCCGGGGCGGCGGGGCTCGCCGTCGCAGCCCAGGCCATGGTCACGGATGGGGAGCAGGCAGCGCACTGGATGGTCGGGCTCGGTCTGGAGAGGGCGGTCGCAAAGCCGCTGGAAAGCGCCGCGTCCGACAACGTGTTCATCTGCGATTCGCCGGCTTCCCTGGGAGCAGCCGTCTCGACCATCCGCGCGTCGCGCTCCGTGATGCTGACCACCAACGAAAAGGTCGTGGTCCAGCAATTTCTCGATGGCACGGAGTACGTGGTCAACACGGTCTCCGGGGCAGGGGAGGACAAGGTCAGCGAGGTCTGGCGCGTCACGAAGTACCTTTCGGACGAAGGCCGCAACCTCTATGACTTCGACGATCTCTGCGACCCGGTATCAGCGGATGCGAAGGACGTCATCGACTACGTCCGGAGGCTCCTTCCGGTCCTCGGCATGGTCCATGGCGCAGGCCACACCGAGGTGATGCGGGGCACACAGGGTGTACGCCTCATCGAGTCCGCTGCGCGTGTCTCTGGCGCAGCTAACCCGCAAGCCATCCGTGTCGCCACGGGCAACGATCAGATCGGCCTCCTGGTCGACCTGCTCACCCGACCTGCCGCGTTCCGGGAGGCACCCGAGGTCTATCCATTGCTGCAGAGCGTCCGCTGCGTACACCTGATGACCGGGGTCCGTCGTGTGTTCAGTCATGCGCGGACGCTCGCCTTCCTGCAAACACTGCCCACGTTCTCCAACATCGTCTTCCGCTCGCGCGACGGCGCACAGCTCGAACCCACCGTCGATGTGGCCACCTGTCCGGGAGCCTTTTTCCTGGTCGCGGCATCGTCGTTGGATATCCATCGTGACTATCTTGCGTTCCGCGCTTGGGAGCTTTCGCTGGACAGACAAGCCCAGACGCTCGAGGAGGCGGCTCATGCGTGACGTGGTGGTTTTTGTCCATCCCTGGATGTGGGCGGTGTCGATGTTTGCGGACGTCCGGGCTCGCGGCCTCGGCATTGTCTCGATCGTCACTGGCGCGGAGGGCACCCGCATTGACCCAGTCTGGCTTGCGGCCCATAGCGACTATGTGCTGCACCGGCAGGGGAACGTCGAGGAGGTGTCCGACATCAGCACGGTTCTCCAGGCAGAGGGCCTAAAGCCGGTGGCGGTCATCAACGGCCTCGACTCGACGCTCGTATTCGCCGATGCCATCCAGGCCCATCTGCTGGGTCTGGACCTTGACCTCGAGGCATCTGCCGTTCGTCTCAATAAATATGCGGTCAACGAGACGCTACGTAGGGCCGGCGTCCCCAGTGTGCCCACCGTTCGTATTCGCTCGGAGGGCGATGCGGCAACGAGGGTAGAGGCCATTGCAGCCCTCGGCACGCCTTTCATCGCCAAACCGGCCGGGGACACCGCTGGCATGGCCGGCGTCGAACTCCTCGCGGATCATGGCGCTTTGGTCGATTACCTCCGCCGCCGCCTCGGCCATGCAAACGGCTACTACCCGGACCAGACCGTGCAGGAAGTGGTGGTCCAGAAATACATGGCATCCTCGCGGTACCGTGAGTTTACCGTCGACTTCCTCTCCGTTGACGGTGTCCATGAATGCGTTGGCATCTCCGAGAACCAGAAAGACGACCAGGGCGTGTTCCGTGCCACGGTCACGTTCGATACAACGGCCAGCCCTGGCTTTGCCGTGGTAACCGCGTATGTCCGCCGCTGTCTTGATGCTTTGAAGGTGCGCTGGGGCTTTTCCCACAACGAGGTCTTCTGGGACATGGCGGAGGAGGTCTTTCTCGTCGAGACCAACAACCGGTATGCCGGCCAGCCGGTCACCGACCTTTACGCCCTGAGCTATGAGCGCAGCCCACTCGCCCCGCTCATTGAGCGCAAGCCCGTCACCGATGCTGGGCGGGTCAGCCAGCGCGCGAGGCACGGGGCGGCGGTGTACCTCTACAACATCTCTACAGAAAGCCCGGATGCACTCGACCTCGGGGAGGCCACGCCGTACGCGCGGATAACAGACTTCCGCGGCAAGGGGCGCCCCGCCATTGCGCGCGATTTCGCCAGCGCATACGACCGTGGGCGGCACATTGGCGCCATCGTCATCATCGAGTCGGACCATGCAGGGGAGATCGAGCGTCTGACCACGGACCTTGTAGCCCGGGACCGGGAAGGGCGGGTCTTCGTAGCAGCGGTAACGGCATGAACTCCGTGGAATTGAACATGGCTAAGCCGGGCGTCTCGCCTGCCTTCCGCGTGGTGGTCGCCCGTGGACTGAGCAGTACGGCGACCTTCGCCGTGCTTCCCTATCTTGCCGTGGTGATTCTCGATGGGCACCTGGCCAGTGCATCGCTCGCCGCCATGGTCGTTGGCATCTATGTCCTCTGCCTGCGGGCCGGAGGCATTATCAGCGGGTTAGTGGTGCACGTGCTTGGTGCGCGCCGACCGCTGCCCTGGCTCTACCTTGCAGCGGCCGCGTTTCTCGTCCTCGGCATGGTGGCCATGGGTGCGCGATTGCCCCTTGGGTTCCTTGCGGTTGCACTGTTTGCGAACGCCTTGTCTGTTGCGGTGGCCAATGTATTGACCAAGGCGACGATTGCCGCTGCGGCCGATGATCGTCAGCGTGTGCTTGCCTTCGGGGCGTTGAGCCGGGCTATCAACGGCGGCGCGGCCGTGGGCGGCCTCGCCGGGTCGGTGGCTGCTCCGCACGGCACGCTCGCCGTGTTGTTGCCGGCCAGCCTCCTTGTTGCCCTTGCGGGCATCTCGTGCCTGCGCCTACCGAAGGTCCGGGCAGACGCGGTCGCTGTCCACGTTACGGTCGGCGCAGGGGCATGGGGCAGGCGCATTACCTTCGTCGTTGCCACGGCCATGGTCTGGCTTGCCTATGTGCAGTTCTTTGCGGTCCTCCCCGTCTATGCGCGCGGCACGCCGGCTGAAGAATGGGTCGGTGTCGCGTTTGCGGTCAACGCCGTGATGATTGTCGGGCTGCAGCAGTTCGTCCTGAAACATGCGGCCCCGATGTTTGACCGGGTTAGTCATCAGTGGCGTGTCTATCTTGCCGCGTGTGGCTGTATTGGCCTTTCGCTCGTACTCCTGTGCGCCATCCGCACGGCAGCCTGGCCGCTGTTGTTTGCCGCCATCGTCCTTCTGACCATCTCTGAACTTTTCTGGTCCCCGTTGCTCGACGCCTGGACTGCATCGGTCTTCGGCCCGAAAAACCTTCTGGGCGCATATACCATCACGGGGCTTGCGTGGGGCGGGGCGGAAGCACTGGGTAGTTCGTTAAGCATTCCCGTGGCCGCAGGCAGCTTACCTGGTGTCCCGTGGTACGCGGCCCTTGTTGTCTCGGGCGTCGTGGTAATCGCGGCTGCCCTTTGCCTGCGCTCGGCCATTGACGATCAAGCCGTCGCGGGCCGGGCGCATTCGCGTCGCCTTGCTAGACGGAAGGGGAAACGCGAAGCCGCGAGCGGCGGCGACGCACCGACGCCGACCCTCTCGTACCGGCTCTTCCGTTGACTGCCCCGCTTTCCAACCTCGGCACGGGATGCGTACATAGGCCCTCCAGGTAGAGTTTTTAGTCGAGCGCGAAACTGACGCCGAACCTTGCTTCTTTCAGCCAGCCGTCAAACGCCGATGGGGTGAGTCGTAGGCACATCAGGAAAATGGTGGCGGGGCCGACGAGCTCGTCTCCGCTTTCGTGGCCCGTTTTGCTTGGTGCACCCTCATAGGTGAGGCCCACGAAGCTCACGCGTTCGTCGTCGTCATTAAATGGGACAAGGGCAGGGCCTCCGCTGACGCCGCTGAAGCCCCACCCATGTCTCGCTGCCAGCTCGGACAACAGCACGAAGCCCTCCCTGTTCGGATCAAACGGTTTCGACTGCAGCTCGGCGGCGATATGAACCATGGGCGCCGCAACGTGTTCACCCAGTTCATCCTTATGGTCATTCGGGAACCCAAAAGCCATCCACACATCGCCGACGTTTGACCAATCCGGTTCAACATATGAGTCGAGATCAATCGCTTCGATCCCGACGTCTTTGCGCACCCTGGTTAGGATCTCCCAGCTGACACTAATGTCCGCAATGGCGATGTCTGGGCGGGAGGCATTTTCTCGCTGAAGGCGGTCTATCGCCTCGGCGTTGTCCATGTCAGCTTCCCCGATGAAGTCTCGGCAGCTGTGGAAAGACCACCGCAGTTCGCGGCCTGTCAAATGATGGAGCTGCTGCACCATTCGCGGCATGTGGAGTGATGGCGACAAGATCGTATTTCGCCGGGTCGCTTCGCCCCGAAAGCCTTCCAGGACATGGTGGCAAGTGACGGCGTAATATTTGCCTTTCCGTTTTATGAAGGTGACGGTGGCGTTCAGCGATTGAGCGTTGTGACCACCTACAGCGTTCCATTCCGTAGCAAAGAGCGGGGCACAGAACTTGTGAATAATCGCATCGAGCTTTGACGGCTCGGACTTAAGCATCATGACAAGGTAGTTCCTTCTATCGATTCGGTCGCGCCAGCCGGCACCCTCTGCACCGGCAAAAGCCCCATCACCTCACAGAACAACTTACGCTCCCGCCAATCATCCTGGTCACCGATTACATAGAAACGCCGCTTGGCACGTGTCGCCGCCACGTTCAACAAATTAGGTTCCGACACAGCCCAATCGCGAGCACCCGATCCCTCGGTGTTGCCACCGAGCACCATGATCACGACAGCCGCTTCCTTGCCCTGCATCGTATGGATGGTGCCGGCAACCATGCCTTTAGGCAGCAAGCGCGAGAGCTCGCGCTTCACGACCTTGAACGGCGTCACCACGGCGATATCCGCGGCCTGCACGCCTTCGCTGGCGAGGTGCGCGAGTAGCCGCAGTAAGACGTCACCCTCGGCCGGCACCCAGTTGTCCTGGGAGGGGCCTCGCGCGTTGAGCCAGCCGGTGGGAAGGCGGGCGGGCGTGTCTTTTTCGGGCGATGGCGCGATCGTCCCGTAGACCATTGCGCCGTCGTAGGCGATCTGGTTGGCCAGCGCGTACATGGGACGGTCGCACCGGCGGTGGACCACCAGGGGGAGGCCGACCCATGCCTTCCCGTCGGCCGGTCCGATCCGTCGACCCCAGGTGGTCGCCTCATCGGCTAGTGTCTGTGCCGATTGACGATTCGGAAACCAGTGGGGATCCACGTGGTACGTCGCCCGCATGCCTTCCAGCACCGCGTCGGAGACGGTGATGATCGGCTTGAGCTGTAGGGGATCGCCGACCAGCACCGCGCGACGAGACCGCCACAGCGCACCGACAGCCGCCTGTGGCGTGGCCTGACCCGCCTCGTCGACGAGCAGCCAGCCGATATCGCCTTCCTTCAACGAGCCGAACGAACGGGCGAAGGACGCAAAGGTGCTACTCAACACGGGGACGACCATGAACAGCGTCGCCCAGGCCGAGCGGATCACCTCGTGGGACAGGCCCTGGTAGCGCGCGCCCATGACCATGGCGTTCGCCAGGAACAGGTTGTAGCGGACGCGTTTCGCCTCAAGCTGCATGAAGGTGCGGTGCAGCTTCAAGGCTTCAATAAACACCTTGGCGCGCGCTCGCCGGTGCCCCTCGATGATCCAGGGTTCCGCAAGCTCAATGTCGGCCGTAAGGGTAAGCGCGCCATCGTTGGCCCACGACGTAATGTGTTCGGCACGATGCGCCATGGCCAAAGCGACAATGTCGTTTCGCAAGGTGGCGTGCAGGCCTTCCAGCTCGGCCAACGCCTGCAAGGCCTTGCCGATGGCGGCCTCGGTGGTGACCTTGTCGCGTGCGAATCGTTCCAGCCGGCGGGACACGCGCTCGACGTCGGCAGCGGCGAGGTCGTGTTTCTGCACGAGGCGACGCTTCGCCACCGACCATTCGCGACCGGCCTTCCAGAGGCTCAGTAGGTTGCTCCACCACCCTGGACGGGTCGCATCGTGACGGTCCAGATCATCCAGCAAGGCCCTGAGTCGCTTGCGCGTTTCGACACCTTCGGTGCTATCCAGCGCCTCTTCGCGGACGCCGATATCGGCTAGCGCGAGCCGGAGCGCAGCGAGAGCTTCTTTCTGGGATGCGATCTCATCCGCCGCCCGCGCGAAGTCAGGGATCAGTTGCTGGATACGGTCGGCATCGGCACGGCAGCGCTCGACGGCGGCTTTCGCTGCTGCATAGGCCGCGACGGCATCCTTCCAGATCGCCCGTCGATCATCGGATGAGCGCTCGTCGTTCGCAGCGACGTACTCCTTGAGATAAGCGAGGATGCCCTTCGGCTTCTCTTCTTCCGTCGGATCCGCGTCGCGGGCCGCCGCCATGTCCGCCGTGGCGAACAGATCGGAGACGGGACTAAGCTCCTCTTCGTCCTCGATCGATTCGTCGGCCAGTGCTTCGGCGGCGGCTTCGTCCGCAGTTTTCTTGCGCGGTCGCTTACCGAGGAAATAGCGATCCAGGAAAACTGTTCGACGTGACTTGCTGCCGAGTGCACCG
Source organism: Luteibacter sp. (assembly GCF_036500425.1). Lineage (GTDB taxonomy): Bacteria > Pseudomonadota > Gammaproteobacteria > Xanthomonadales > Rhodanobacteraceae > Luteibacter. The sequence goes on along the minus strand of NZ_DASYCB010000056.1, from coordinate 55,512 downwards.
GAAATGAGCCCCCAGGCGGGCCGGTCCGTCAGTAAGGCCGCGACATCGGCGAAGTGCTCTACCTCGGGCAACCAGCTGCTATCGACTTTGTCGCGCTGGGGAAGCTCCAGCGTGACGTTCTCGACGGCACCATTGTTGGAGGAGGCCACGACGATCTCAAACCCGAAGAGCTTGTCGATCAGCTTGTAGCCTGTGTAGTCCTCGCCCTGGCTACTTGCCTTCTCGGGTGTACCGACGAACGCATCGGAAGCGCGTTTCAACCCAGCAAGGACATCGGCACGCTGTGTCACGATGGCAGCGATCAGGTCGCGGAGCAGGGTGGTCTTACCGGTGCCCGGCGGCCCGTTAATGCCGAGCAGGCCTTGTGCGTTTCCTAAGGTGGAAAGGATCCGGTTCACCGCCAGCTGCTGTGAGTGGACGAGACCGAGGTTCCGCTCCGAAGGCCAGCAACCGGGTGCATAGGTGTGCGGAAGCAGGCTTTCGATACAAGCGAGGCCTGAAGCAGGGGCGTCGATGGTGAAGCGATCGTTGCCTTCGTGCCTGGCCAGATACTGGCGAAGCGGTTCACTCGTCACGCCATCGCGGATGCTTGCGGCGATACCCGCCAGGTCGTCCAGGATGAAGCTATTGAGCGGGTCGTCCTCACGCTCGGGCTTCTTCTTCCGGATCGGCTGCGAGCGGATATGGATACGAGCCGCATCGGTGTCGCCGAATACATCACGAATACGGAGGAAGTCGATGACCCAGTGGGTCAGGGTCCTTAAGGTCCTGCTATTCGCCGGATTTTCGAGCACGGTCTCGGCGTGCTCGCGAGCCATTTTCTGGTCCGCATCAAAGCCCCAGGTCCAGTCGCCTCCGCTCAGTGCCTTGCCGAGAAACCAGGCTTCACTGGAAAGCACGAAGGAGTCGGCCACCATCGCGCCGCTTTCATCGAACTTGGCGGCGAAGACCGCGGATTTTCTTTCCTGGGGTTCGCTGTAACCGCGTTCGGGGACAAAAATCTTATCCAGCTCCGCGGCAACGACGCGGCTGTCGTAGATATGCACATAAACGGTATGGCTCCAGACGAAGCCCTTGGGAAGCGTTTTGCCCTGGATGATGCTGGTGGAATCCCAGGGGAGGACAGGGGCGCCTACGGACGTCGCATGGATAAGTGCATCGCGTCGACCTGTTTGCCTCTTCAATTCGGGCGCCGCCTGGGGTTGCAGCAATTCGACTGCGTGCCAGTACCGAACGATGCGCTCTTGATCCGTCAAAATCCCTGCTCCCTACCCAAACCATACGTTCCCGTTACCGAGTCTAGCGGTACGCGGAGCAGGGGAGAAATGCTTGGTAAGCGTGACGGGAATTTGGCGCGCGACGATAAATGGCGTTTGCGATCACAAATCGCCACCTAAGCCGTGAGGTATCGCGGAGTGTTCTCAGGCTGCTTTTATAACGCCTCAGCGGGCCGCGCTAACGGCATCACAAAGCCGGAGCAACGCCCGGCCAACGCCTGTTTTTGGTTGCCCTTCGACGGGCATGAAGCCGAGGACATCCCGGGCGGCATCCGCCACCTCATCCAGGGCCAGGTCACACGCCTGGCTGTGCAGCAGGTAGGCCCGGAACCGTGCTTCCTCGTAGTCACCATCGAGCATGGCATGCCCGATCGCCGACGCCTCGAGCGCGAGGTGGGCGCGGGTCAGGATGATTTCTTCGTCTACGTGGGCCATGGCCTGAGCATAGGCGGGAGCTCGTGACGGAAACATCAGCCGAGAGGCGTATGCCGTCCGCCGGTGATCCGGTCATGACCACGGAAGGCGCCATCTATCTCCGCAGCCAGGATTGTATAGTGATCGCCTGGAGGGCCATGCGTGCGTGTCAGGGCGAATCCTTTGACATCACGATGCCGGTCGAGGAAAGGCGAACGTGTTGAATAAGAAATACGACAGGCGGGACAGAACGTTTAATCACGCTGTCAATTTGTTTGACAGGGCTCTGTTGGCCTCTGGCTTTGGTGACGGAGTGACCACCCCCGTTCTGGCGGTGGCAGCTATTGAAGCGCTTCCGTACGATATGTGGGTAGCACTGAATCTCATGAAGGTGCACTGGGAAACGTGCATAAATAACCCGGAAGTTCCGAAGTTGCCGAACGTCAGTGAGTTGTGTGAGGGGATGTTTGGCCGCCACCGTCTGGACGATGCTGAGGAAACGATATACCGCCTGACTGATAGCTTGGATTTCGATAAGGAGAAGCTCATCGAGAAGTACAAGCTGCTTCACAAAGCGGTCGGATGCGGTGAGTTGGATAGGCAGCCTGAAGCATTGGCTGACGTTAGCCTGCTTATTTCCGTAAGAAATAGCATTATTCATCCGAAGTCAGAGCACATCAGCCAGCGTCTGAAAGGTGGCAAGACCCACGGAAATCCGAACGGAATACCGTCGTTCGTGCATACGCTTTGGGGTAAGGGTTTAATTAACAAGCCATCGGTTAGCGAAAGCTGGCTGAACTTGATTGACGATGTGCGATTTTGCAGATGGTCTGTGCAAGTCGCATTCCGCTTCATTCAAGTAACGTTGATTGCATTACCCGAATCGCCGTTATTGAACGCTTTTACTTACGAGGCCGACCTGCGACGGAGCCGAGAGGACGTGACACGATTTGGTATCGCTGTTCCAGAAGACACCTAAGCGGTCAACCAGGCACAGACACCCACTGCGCCCGCCACGCAGGCGCATCAAACGGATCAGCGAAGTACTGCACCTCGTGGGCGACCTTGCCGCCCTTGAAGGTCATGATGCTCACCGTGAAAGCCTGCTTGCCCTGATAGTCGATGGTGTACTCAGTAACCCAGAGGTCACCCTCGCCATGGATCCGACGGACCTTGAAACCCGATGGCTTCCCGGGGTGGTGGCTGCGCAACGCCTGGAGGTTCTGCCGCCCGCAGATGATTTCCCCCGACTGCGGATACTCACAGATCGCGTCGTCGTGATAGATCGCATGCTCAGCGTCCAGGTCACCCCTCGCCGAGGCGAGCCAGTGTTCGTCGAGTGCTTGCCGGATATCGGATGGAAACATAAGTCCATCGTACGCTGGCGGCAAATCCGCGTCTTGAATCATCCGGCGTCCCATTGAATGCGCATCTTGCCGTGGATGCACGCTGCACTGGGATTAGCGGGTGGCTCGCCGCGGTCAGCCTTCACGTATACCGCGCAGCGAACGGCCTAACGTGGCCTAAGTCCATCTGAACGCGCGCAGTAATGCGTGCCGGTCCAATGGTTGGCGAACCGCGAGGCGACTCCATGGCACGTTCTCAACAGAGTTGGTTTACCCGCATGGCCATGGCGGTATCCAGAGCGGCTGGTAAACCCATCACGTTTGCCCTCGCTGTGGGCGTCGTCATCGTCTGGGCGCTTAGTGGGCCGTTCTTCAAGTTCGGGGACACCTGGCAGCTCGTCATTAACACCGGCACGACCATCATCACCTTCCTGATGGTGTTCCTGATTCAGGCCAGCCAGAACCGCGATACGGAAGCCCTGCAAATCAAACTCGACGAATTGATCAACGCCTTGCAGGGCACCAATGAATCGCTGCTGGACCTGGAGGAGTTGGATGAGAAGGAGCTGGATCGTATTCGCAAGGTCTACCTGAGCAAGGCCGAGTCCGCCCGGCGAGGTGTCCTGGACGACGGGGCCCGCGAGGGTGATGCAGACTAGAAACCCATAAAAAAAGCCCGCGGAGGGGACCGCGGGCTTCGGGGGTATATCCGTCTTTGCAAAGGCAGCAGGGGAACCGCCGGAGATGCGTGGGACTGGTGCCTCTCGGCAACCTTGGGATAACTATACCCGTTAGTACATGAATAGATGTTAAGTCTGGCCTCGATCCTGACCATGTCCTTGTGTCTGCGCCCTAAACAGCGGATGCCGCACCCCGTAAGATAGGCCACACCTTCTCCCGAACCCTCCCCATGCTCCCCGACCACACCGAATCCCAGGCGGCGTGCCACTGCGGCCAGTGTTCCACCTGTCGAACGCGCGCGGCTACCGTGGCTCCGGTGTCTGCTGGCGTGAACGATGCTCCGGCGGGTAAGGCCCAGGCTAGGGACGTCCCGGCGCAGGTTCGCTCTGATCCGGCGGGGGATGCCCCGCCTGTTGCGCTTATCCGTCGTGGCCGCCTGAAATCCGGCCAGTAGGTCGCGACATGGAGCAGGGAATGCCCGTTTACCGGTGGTTCGCCAGGATCCTCATTCTCGTTACGGCCCTGGCTTCCGCGGGCTGCGCCATGGTCACGGTGGGTGATGTCAGCCCCCGCGAATATATCGCCCAGCGTCGCGGTGACATTCTTTCTGGCCGCCACCTGAGTGGGCAGACGGCCGAGACCCTCGCCATGGCAGGCCTTGATGACGAACCGTGCGAGCGTGCACCGATCCCCTGTATCGATGCCCTCACGGCGGTTTCGCCTATGGCGGAAGAGCGGCGCCAATCCGCCATCGCCGAGCTGTGGCTTGCCCGGGCGACGGGACGTAGCCTGGGCATGGGTCCGCAAGCGGACCAGGCGCGTGACGCGGCCTACTTCGAGGTCGCGCGCCACGCCTACGCCTATCTGTTCTTTACCGAGCGCACCGCCTCGGCGCGTGCATTCGAGGATCGCCAGACCCAGGTCCGTGATTACTACAACTACGCCGTGCAGCAATTCGCTATCGCGCTGGGCCATCGTGCCCGGGAGAAACCGGGCACGGCGCTGGCGACCGACGTAGGGCAGACCCACGTCACCGTCGACCTGCATACCTTGTCGTGGGCGAACGAACGGCCGCGCGAAGTGGTCGCCGCATCCGCCTTGCGCTTCCAGGGTATCCGCAGCACCTATCGGCGCGATGGCCTGGGTGCGGAGCTCGTCGTAGACGTGAGGCCGGAGGACGGCGCGGTCGTCGATCGGGCATACCAGGCCATGCCGACGCCCTCGGCGACCGCGTTCCTGAGGTTCTCCGGGGACAGCCTCGACGCGGTACTGCATGCCCGCGATGCGGTGCTTGAAGGACACGATCCGTTCCAGGATGCCACCGTATCTGTTGGCGAGACCACCGTTCCGTTGGCCGGTAACTTCACCGCGGGGTACGGGCTTTGGCTGGCGCGTTCGGGTTTTGCCACGCAGTCGTTATCCACTCTATTCGGGAGGAGCGGCGGCATCAGCGCTCCGCGCATCTACCTGATGCAACCGTACGATCCAAGCCGACGGGTCATTCTTCTTTTGCATGGACTGGCGTCCAGCCCCGAAGCATGGGTGAACGTCGCCAACGATATCCTGGGTGATGAGCGACTACGCCGGCATTTCCAGGTGTGGCAGGTCTACTACCCGACCAATATGCCGCTCGCACTGAACAACCGCGCCATACGCGATGCGTTCGCGCGCACGCTGGCGCACTTCGACCCGACGGGGCAGGCGGTGGCGTCCCAGCACATGATTATTATTGGCCACAGCATGGGCGGCGTTCTCGCCCGGCTGATGGTTTCCTCGTCGGGCGATACGATCCTGGACGAGGTCGCGCAGGGAAGTGAACGCCGGCGCGCGTTCCTGGCCCGGCGTGCCAAGGAAGTGAGCCCTTACCTGCGCTTCGATGCGCTACCTAATTTCGACGAGGCGGTCTTCATTGCGGCACCGCATCGCGGTACGGACTTCGCGACTAATCGCCTCTCACGCCTGATATCGAACCTCATCCGCCTTCCTGCAGCCGTTGTCACACGATTCGGCGGCATGCTTGCCGACCTCGCCGGTGACGATGGGGATGCGCAGGGGAAGAAAGTGGCGCTGGTACCCAACAGTATCGACAATCTCCGTTCGGATGACTCGTTCATCCGCGCTGCGGCCAACCTGCCGATTGATCCGAGGGTTCACTATCACTCGATCATTGCGAGGCGCAGCCCGGATGGGGCCTTGGAGGACACCGATGACGGCCTCGTGCCTTACTGGAGTTCACACCTCGCTGGCGCGGAAAGCGAGAAGGTCATCGTTTCCGGGCACAGCGTTCAAGAAACACCTCAGGCGGTGCTTGAGGTCCGTCGGATTCTTACCGAGAACCTCGACCGGAAGTGATGCGGCAAGCTGGCGGCGAGGCAGTCACTTGCCGCGGACGGCATCGATGGCATCGGCCGCCGCGGGGTTCCCGGAAATCCGCAGAAGATAGGAGCTAAAGCCCACGGTAAGCAGGAGCATCGTGAGCAGTAGGCAGGAACCCCAGCGCCATAGCTGAAGTTTCGTCGGCACGTTGTCGAACATACCAATGATCACATCGAATTTTGCATCGATCCTGGCTTCGAGGCCGTCGATCTTGGCTTCCAGGCTTCCCCGCAAACCTTCGATCTTGCCTTCTATCTTGTTTTCAAGGCCTTCGCGCATGCCTTCCATCTTGCCTTCAAGGCCTACACGCATGCCCTCCATCTTGCCTTCAAGGCCTTCGCGCATGCCTTCCATCTTGCTTTCAAGGCCTTCGCGCACGCCTTCGATCTTGCCTTCAAGGCCTTCGCGCATGCCTTCCATCTTGCCTTCAAGGCCTTCGCGCACGCCTTCGATCTTGCCGTCGATGCTGGATACGGCGCATTCGATTCGGCCGACTCGCTCCTTCACCTCGCGAACATCGACTTTAACTTCAGCCACATCTTGCTGGATGACTTCGATCGCGTGCTCTACATGTGTCAGTCGTTTTTCCATCGTCCTATCATCAAGTGGCGCGAGCGGCGAGGCAAGGCTCGACGCATGAGACCGACGTGAATTGACGACCTTGGTTTCACGATATTCCACTGCCATTTGCTCTCCTTACGCCGTGTTCGATGTACTAAATCCATCTTACGTCAAGGATCGAAAGGCTGTGCCCGCGCCGTTGCGTAGTCGTAGCCTTACACGTCCAGCGCGAGGACGCGTGCAAGATATTTCGCAGTCAGACTCGCCGTCTTCCGGGCTACGATCGCTCAGGTCAGCCTCGTCCCCGAGGCCTTGCGTAATGCGACGTAAAACACCGGCGTCAGGAACAAGCCGAACAGCGTTACGCCGAGCATGCCTGCAAATACGGTCACACCAGTGGCCGCGCGCACCTCGCTACCCGCACCGTGGCCGAGCAGGAGCGGTACCGAGCCGGCGATGAAAGCGATCGAGGTCATGACGATCGGGCGCAGGCGCAGTTTGCAGGCCTCAAGTGCCGCGTCGACTGTGTTAGCACCGTGGATCTCCAGCTCGCGGGCGAACTCGACGATCAGGATGGCGTTCTTGCAGGCCAGGCCCATCAGCACGACCAGGCCGACCTGGACGAACACGTTGTTGTCGCCACCGGTCAACCACACACCAAACAATGCCGCACACAGGCAGACGGGAACGATCAGGATCACCGCCAGCGGCAGCGTCCAGCTCTCGTAAAGCGAGGCCAATACGAGGAACACCAGCAGGATCGACACGGGGAAGACAACCGCGGCCGCATGGCTCTGGGTCACCTGCTGGTAACTCAGGTCGGTCCATTCCAGCGTGATGCCGCGGGGCAGCACCTTGCTTGCGATCTGGCGGAGCTTTGCGATCGCCTCGCCGGATGAGAGCACGCGCGGATCGGTGTCGCCGATGATGTCCGCGGCGGCATAGCCGTTATAGCGAATCACCGGATCCGGCCCATAGGCCTGGGTGACGGTCACCATCGAACTCACGGGAACCATGCCACCCACGTTATTGCGGGTATACAGGTTGCCGATGTCGGTGGTGTGCTGGCGGAACTCCGCATCCGCCTGGGCCATCACCCGATAGACGCGGCCGTACAGGTTGAAATCGTTGATGTACACCGAGCCGAGGTACACCTGCAGCGTGTTAAACAGGTCGGTAAGGGCCACGCCCTGAGCCTTGGCTTTCTGCCGGTCAACCTGCACTTCGAGCTGCGGGATGTTTGCCTGGTAGCTGGTGACCGGGAAGGTCATGCCAGGCGTCTTGGCCACTTCGGCCTGGAAGGCGTTTACGGCGTCCTGCAGCGCGCCGTAGCCGAGGCCGGCGCGGTCTTCGAGATACAGCGCGTAGCCCGAACCATTGCCAAGGCCCTGGATCGGCGGCGGCTGCAACGCGTAGGCGAAGCCATCCTTGACGCCGGCGAGCTTGCGCGAAAGTTCGGCGGAGATCTCGGCGGCGGAGCGGCGACGCTCATCAAACGGCTTGAGGATCACATAGGACGCGGTCTGGTTCGGCGTGTTGGTCGATTGCAGCGCGTTGAGGCCAGCGTAGCCGTTGGTCATCTCCACGCCATCGACGCTGCTGGCGATCTTTGCGATCGTCTGCGTGACATCCGCCGTGCGGGCCAGCGAGGCGCCCTCAGGCAGCTTGGCACCCGCGAACAGGTAGAGCTTGTCCTGGGTCGGGATGAAGCCGCCCGGGACCACGTTGAAGAGCAGGCCGGCCAGGATGAGCAAGGTGGCATACACACCGAAGATCACCCCACGCCGGCCCAGCGTGCGCCCGACGACGGAATGGTAGTTGTCCGAAGCGCGTGAAAAGAAGCGGTTGAAGCGGCGGAAGAACCAGCCGAACGTGCGGTCCATGCCGCGGGTCAAGGCATCTTTCGGGGCATCATGGCCGCGCAGTAGCTTCGCGGCGAGTGCGGGGGAAAGGGTCAGGGAGTTGATTGCCGAAATCACGGTCGAGATCGCGATGGTTACCGCAAACTGTTTGTAGAACTCACCGGTGACACCCGACAGGAAGGCCATAGGCACGAACACCGCGCAAAGTACAAGCGCAATGGCGATGATCGGCCCGGAGACCTCGCGCATCGCCTGGTGCGCCGCATCGCGCGCCGGCATGCCCTGTTCGATGTAACGCTCGACGTTCTCGACCACGACGATCGCATCGTCGACCACGATGCCAATGGCGAGGACCAGGCCGAACAAGGTCAGCGTATTGATCGAGTAGCCCAGTACGAGCAGCCAGGCGAAGGTGCCGATGATCGATACGGGCACGGCCACCAGCGGGATGATCGAGGCCCGCCAGCTCTGCAGGAACAGGATCACGACCAGGACCACGAGGAGCACGGCCTCAAGCAGCGTGTGTCCCACCGCACTGATCGATTCACGGACAAACACCGTGGGATCCCATACGGGTTTCCAGGTCACGCCCGGCGGAAACGATTTGGCAAGCTCGTCGAACTTCGCGTACACCGCGCTGGCGACCTCCAGTGAGTTTGCCCCTGGAGTGAGGAAGATGCCGACACTGGTGCTCTCGTGGCCATCGACCGAGGTGCGGGTGGTGTAATCGCTGGAACCGAGTTCCACACGCGCCACGTCGCTGACGCGCACCACGCGGCCCTGCTCATCGTTTTTCAGCACGATATTCCCGAACTCCTCCGGGCTACGCAGGCGTCCGCGCACGTTGATCGGCACGAGGAAGTCGCTCTTGTTCGGCGAGGGCTCGGCGCCCAGCTGGCCAGCGGATACCTGGACGTTCTGCTCGCGCACGGCGTTGACCACGTCGCTGGCGGTCAGGCCACGGGTAGCGAGCTTGTGCGGGTCGAGCCACAGGCGCATCGCGTAGTCGCCCGAACCATACAGGCCGACGTCGCCGATGCCAGGCAGGCGGGAAAGTTCATCCTTGACGTGCAGGGTGAGGTAGTTGCGCAGGTAGAGGCGGTCGAAGCGATGGTCGCTCGATTCGACGCTCACGTACATCAAGGGCGTCGGCGATTGCTTCTGTGTGGTCACGCCGAACAGGCGTACATCATCGGGCAAGCGGCTAAGCGCCTGCGATACCCGGTTCTGCACGCGCACCGCGGCGGTGTCGCCATCGACGCCGGGGGTGAAGGTCACGGTCAGCTGCAGGCTGCCGTCCGAGCCGGCCACCGACTTCATGTACATGATGCCTTCGACGCCGTTGATCGCTTCTTCGAGCGGCACGGCCACCGAGTCGGCGATCTCCTTGGGGTTGGCGCCCGGGTAGGTAGCGCGGACTACGACGCTGGTGGGTACCACCTCGGGATACTCGCCGATCGGCAAGAGCGGGATCGCGATCAGGCCAGCCGCGAAAATGATGGCCGAGAGCACGATCGCGAAGATCGGGCGATCGATGAAGCATTTCGAGAAATCCATCGTCAGCGATCCTTGGGTGCCGCAAGGGCCGTGGCCGTGGATACATCAACCGGCGTCGCGGGTACCGCGTGCACCGGCATACCCGAGAAGTAGATCTTCTGCGCACCGCTCACGACGACCTTATCGGTGGCATCGAGGCCGGAGAGAACGACACGCATGCCCGCGATATCGCGCCCGAGGGTGACGTCCTTGCGTATGGCTTGTCCCTTCGCATCGACCACGTACACATAGCGGCGGTCCTGGTCGGTCAGGATGGCCTTGTCATCGATCAGCTGCGTATCGACCGGTGCACCGCTTTCAAAGCGCACGCGGGCGAACAGGCCGGGCGTGAGCTCGTGATCGGTATTGGCGACGACGGCGCGGGCGCGGATCGTGCCGGTGGCCGGGTCGAGGCGGTTATCGAGGAAATCGACCCTGGCCTCGCGTGGGAAGCCGTTCTCGTCGGCCAGCGCCACCCGGGCGCTGGCCGTGTGGTTGGCGCCGTTGCCGTAACGCAGGTAGCTGTGCTCGTCGCAATCGAAGTAGACGTACATGGCGTCTTGCGAAACGACGGTCGTAAGCAGGCTGTCGTCGATGCGCGCCAGGTTGCCGAGGGTCAACAGCGCGCGACCCGCACGGCCGGCGACGGGTGCGCGGACCTGGGTGAACGCGAGGTTGAGCGAGGCGGTGGCGACGGCGGCGTCGGCGGCATGTACGTCGGCCGCGGTTTGCTCGAGGCTGGACTTGCTGGTGTCGAAGTCTTCCTTCGAGATGTAGTGGGTTTCCACCAGCTTGCTCGCCCGTGCGAAGCGGCTTTGCGCGAGCCGGGAGGCGGCGACGGCGCTTTCGCGCTGCGCGTGTGCGGTATTCAGCGCATCGCGGTAGGGACGCGGATCGATGACGAAAAGCAGATCGCCCGCCTTGACCTCGGCACCTTCGGTGTAGGCGATGCGATCGATATAGCCGCTGACGCGTGGCCGGATCTCGACCGACTGGATCGCTTCGACCCGGCCGTTGAATTCATCGACGGAACGGATCGGCTTGCTGACCAGGGCCGCTACGCCGACATCGGGCGGCGGCGCGCCGGTGCCACTTGCGGTGGGTTTGTGGCACGCGGTAAGGAGCACGAGCGCGGCCAGGGGAATGCCAGGCAACGCCAACCGGGAGACATGTTTGACCATGGGGGAAGGCCACGGGGAGGGGAGTCAAACAGAATGGCCGCGGTCCTGGTGCGAAAAAAGCACCAACTTCTTGCGTGTCGGCTGTACCAAGTAAGGGTGGTATGGATCAGGCGGCGCGCCATACGGCGTCGAGCCGCTGCACGGCCGCCGACGCATCAGCGGCGCTGGCGAAGTTGGCAAAGCCCATCAACAATCCGCCGCTGGAAGCCTTGCGCAGACGCCAGTCGCTCAACGCGCGGATGGCCAGGCCATTGGCGCAGGCGGTTGATGCGAGGTGTTTGTCGTTCCGGCGTGCCTTGAGGTGCGCGAGGATATGGATGCCGCCCGCTTGCGGCTGCACGAACAGGCGATCGCCGAGTATCTCGGTGAGCGCATCGACGACGTAACGGCGCCGGGTTGCGTATAGCGCGCGCATCTTGCGCAGGTGCAGGGCGAAATGCCCCGCGGTCATGAAGTCGGCGATCATGGCCTGGGGCACGATGGAGCCCGGGCCGGGCAGATGGGTGACCTCGTCGCGGAACGTGCCGACGAGCGATGCCGGCACGACGAGGTAGGCCAGGCGTAATCCCGGGATGAGCACCTTGCTGAACGTGCCGGTGTAGAGCACCCGCTCATCATGGTCGAGGCTTTTCAGCGCGGGCAGGGGCCGCCCGTGGTAGCGGAACTCGCTGTCGTAATCGTCTTCGATGATCCAGGCCTTGCGGCTGCTGGCCCAGTCGAGCAGTTCGAGCCGGCGCGGCAGCGATAGCGCCATGCCCATCGGGCTCTGGTGCGTCGGTGTCACCACGGCGAAGCGTGCTTTCGGCGCGAGCTTCTTGCCTTCGTTGACGTTGAGACCCTCGTCATCGACCGGCACGGGTTGGAGCTTTAGCCCGGCACGTTCCAGGAATATCCGTGCAAGGAGATAACCGGGGTCTTCATACCAGCCGACATCGCCGGCCCGCAGGAGCGTGTGGCGTACGAGATCCAGCGCGCCGCGGTAGCCGGTGGTGACGAAGACCTGTTCGTGCGAGCAGGAGATGCCGCGCGATATGCCGAGGTAGGTGGCGATCGCCCGCCGCAGTGCTTCGTGGCCGGCCGGGTCGGGGTAGGTCATGCCAGCGGTCTGCAGCGTGCGTTGGTGGCGTCCGCAAAGGCGTGCCCAGGTCTTCCGCGGGAACGCATCGAGTGCGGGCAGGCCGAGCTGGAAGGGCGCGGCGCCGGTCTCGTCAAGGCCTTGCGCCGGACGCGTGTGCGATGTCGGTAGCGCTGGCACAGGATGCGCGGGTTCGGTGAGCGCGCCAAGGCCCGGGGCAACGATGGTCCCCGCGGCTCCGCGCGTCATGAAGTAGCCCTCGCTGACCAGCACCTGGAACGCCAGTTCGACCGTACCGCGCGCGAGACCCAGCTCGCTGGCCAGGCTACGCACCGATGGAACGCGGTCACCGGGGCTGAGCCGGCCGTGCGCGATGGCCTCGCGGAAGTGGTCGTAGAGCTGCAGGTATAGGGGGTTGGCCGATGTCCTAGTCATAAAGTCAGTTCTTGCACCTATGGCATGGGTCATCAGTCTCCTACAGTGCCCCCCACACCACAAGGAAACCGCCGTGAACACGTATCTCATCGGTCCTGTCGAGACCGACCAGGACTACGAGGCCTGCTTCGAGGTGATGCGCGAGCTTCGCCCGCACCTGACCGATGCCGCGGCGTTCGCCACCCGGGTGCGCCGGCAGGCCACGCATGGCTACAGGTTGCTTGCGGCCTGGCATCGCGATCGCGCGGTGGCGCTAGCCGGCTACCGCATCACCGAGAACCTGCTCTATGGCCAGTTTCTTTATGTGGATGACCTGGTCGCGAACACGGCGGCCCGTGGCCAGGGCATCGGGGGCGACCTCATTGCAGAGTTGCGCGAAGAAGGCCGGCGGCAGGGATGCGCGTACCTCGTCCTCGATACCGCGTTAGCGAATGCCCTGGGGCAGCGTTTCTACTTCCGCCAGGGCCTGCTCGCGCATGGCATGCATTTCAGCCAGCCCCTGACACCCCTGGAGCCACGCCTGTGAACATCCTGCACATCGATTGCAGCCCGCGCATCGAATCCTACAGCCGCGCCTTGTCGGCTGGCATCGTCGATCGCCTGCTCGACGCGAACCCCTCCGCATGGGTCATCCGGCGCGATCTCGGCTGGCATCCCCTTCCGCATGCCACCGAGGACTATGCACGAGCACTAGCGACGCCCGCGAACGTCGCGATGGCCGAGGGCAGCGATGAGCTCGCGCTGTCTGAGGAACTCATCCGCGAAGTAGAAGCGGCGGACGTCGTGGTCATCGGCACACCGATGAATAACTTCACCGTACCCTCCGTATTGAAGGCATGGATCGACCAGGTGCTCCGTTATGAGCGCACCTTTACCTCGGCGGGCTCGGGTCAGAAGATCGGCCTGCTGAAGGATCGCCCGGTGTATGTCGCCATTGCCTCTGGCGGGGTGTTCGCCGGCGAGCGTGCGAACCAGCCCGACTTCCTCCGGCCCTACCTGGTGGCCGCCCTGGGCTGCATCGGCCTGGCATCGCTGCATTTCCTGCCGCTCCAGGCGACCGCCTTCCTCGCGCCCGAAGTCCTGGACGACGCGTTTGACGCACTGTTGGCAAGCTTCGATGACCTGTACGCAGCGGCTTGAGCCGCGACTCCTCTGGGTGGTCGGGAATAAAAGTCGCGCGCTGATGATCTAGGTAGTCGTGGGCACGCCTCCGGTGCCCCCGAACCCGAGGTCCCAGCCATGTCCATGCCAGCCCAAGCCCTGAATGCCGTGTCGACGGCGCGCTCCACGTCGTACACCAAGGTGGCGATCGCCATGCATTGGAGTATCGCGATCCTGATCTTCCTGAACGTCTTTCTCGGCTTCCTGATGGAAACCTTTCCGAAGAGCAACCCGGGACACGATCAGGTCCTGTTCTATCACGCCTCGTTCGGCAGCTTGATCTTCGGGCTGGCGGTGTTTCGCCTGTTCTGGCGTTCCACGCACAAACCACCGGCGTTGCCTTCCCATATTCCTTCCTGGCAGCAGACGATCGCGCATGTCCTGCATTGGGTTCTGTACACGCTGATGTTCGTCGTGCCGCTGACCGGTTACCTGCATCGCATGGCGGGCGGGCATCCGGTCAGCTTCTTCGGCATGGGCGACTTGCCCGTGCTTATCGGCAAGAACGAGCCGCTCCGCCTGCTCACGGATACCCTGCATGTGACCCTGGTCTGGGTGTTGTGCATCCTCGTGGTGGGGCATATCGGTGCCGCCCTGAAACACCGGTTCATCGACCGCGACCGCGTCATCCAGCGCATGTTGGGCGTATAACGGCTATGGCGGCGCATGGGGTGTGCCTGGCATGAGAATGCAGCGGACATGATTTCGACAGGTAGTCGTGCGGTGGTCGATGACCTGGCATTACGCCACCTTGATGCTGCCTACAACCTGGGTCGGTGGCTGCTGGGCAGCGAGCAGGATGCCGCCGATGCCGTGCATGATGCGTATCTGCGCGCGGCGCGTGCTGCCGACACGTACGCTGGCGGGAATGCCCGCGCGTGGTGGCTCGCGATCGTACGCAACTGCTGCCTGGCGCGCCTGGCGGTGCGCAACAAGGAAAAGAAGAACGTTGCGATCGATGACCATCCGCTCGCCGCGGAACACTGGATGCCGCGCGCCGAGGCGGAGGAGATCGAGGAGCAGGTCGATAGCTCACGGCGCAGGCAGCTCATCGCTGCGCTTTTGCGCGACCTGCCAGTGACCTTTCGCGAGGTGCTGGTCCTGCGCGAGATCGAAGAGCTGTCGTACCGTGAGATTGCCGATGTGCTGGAGATGCCGATCGGAACCGTCATGTCGCGCCTCGCCCGCGGACGGGCGTTGCTGCAAAAGGCGCTGACCGATAACGGCACCGTGGAGGCCCCGCATGGACTGTAAGACCGCTAGCGATCTGTTGCCGTTGTACTTCGATGGTGAGCTGGATCGCGCAACCAGTCGGGAATTCGAAGCCCACCTCGACGAATGTACCGCTTGCCAGGCCACGCTGGTTGAGCTGGATGCGCTACGGCGCGCGTTGCGCCACGACGTGCCGCGCTATAGCGCGCCCGACGCACTGCGCGCACGCATCGAGAAAAGTGCGGAAGCAACGCCTGTGCGTCCGGTCGCTCGGCGGCGGCCACGGGCCTGGTTCGCACTCGCTGCGTCCTGGGTCCTTGCGTTTGTCGCGGGTGGGGTGACGCTGGGTATGTGGAACCATGCGTCCGTCGCCGGAAACGAGGAAGCGCAACTGACGCGTGACCTTTTCGCCAGCCATTTGCGCGCCCTGGCCGCGACCTCACCGATCGATGTGGTGTCGACGGACCAACATACGGTGAAGCCCTGGTTCGCGGGGAAGGTCGCTATCGCGCCTGTCGTGCAGGACTTCGCTGCAGAAGGCTATGCGTTGATCGGCGGGCGTATCGACTATGCCGGTGGCGAACGGGTTCCCGTGCTTGTGTATAAGCACGGCAAGCACTTCATCGATGTGTTCGTGCTGCCGTGGAAGGCCGGTTCGGAGAGTCGCAACGAGATTCAGTCCGAGGGCTATGTGTTGGAAACCACCAGCCTTGGAGGGCAGGCTGCTGCGATTGTTTCGGACATGGATCGCGGTGAACTGACACGGTTTAGGGACTTGCTGAGTGCGGCGGAACGTCGCGATTGAACGGGTTGAGGTGTGATCCGCCAAAGGCAGTCGTTATCCCTTCAGCTATACTGGCTTGAGGTGATAATGAGAAACATTCATGTTTCGTAACTTCCTGCTCTCCCTGACCTTCATCGCAAGCCTGTCTGGCGTATCGGTTGCGGTGGCCGCCGACCCGCCGGCGCCCGTCACACCCGCGGCGCCGAACGTGGACGCTCAGACTGCCTGGCGTCTGCTCGATTACATCGCGGTCGACTATGCCGGCGCGGTCAAGAACGGCCAGGTCACGAGCCAGGCTGAGTACGCCGAACAGGGCGAATTTGCCGCCACTGTCGCGACGAAGCTCGCGGCGTTGCCGCCGACGGCGGCCAAGAATGCGCTGCAGAAGGATGCGGGTGCCTTGCAAAAGGCCATCGCGGACAAGGTCGATAGCGCCCGGGTCGCCGACGCCGCGCACGCATTGGCCGCCGCGTTGCTTGCCGCTTACCCCGTGCCATTGGCGCCCAAGGTGCCGCCGACGTTTGCGCGCGGACAGGCACTCTATAACCAGAATTGCGCCGTATGCCATGGTGCCTCCGGTGATGGCCATGGCCCGGGTGCGGCCGCGTTGCCGACGCAACCAGTTGCCTTTACCGACATGGAGCGAGCGCGCCAGCGCAGTGTGTTCGCGCTGTACCAGGTCATTACCCAGGGGCTCGATGGCACGCCCATGGCCAGCTTCGCCGCAATGCCAGACGATGATCGTTGGGCGTTGGCGTTTTATGCGGGGCACTTCGCGTTCTCCGACGACATGGCGGCTCGCGGTGAGCAGGTGTGGAAAGGCGACAAGGCCCTGTCGCAAGTGATACCTGACCTCAATGCGCTGAGCGCCATGACGCCGGCAACGCTTGAATCGCAGCTTGGCGCGGAGCGAGCGGATGCCATCATGGGTTATCTACGCCGACACCCGGACGCGGTAGCCGCACCCATCTCGACCGACGCGCCATTGGCCCTGGCACGGCAACGCCTTGCCGACAGCGTGGCCGCCTACGCGCGCGGCGATCAGGAGGCCGCTTCGCGCCTCGCCCTCTCGGCTTATCTGGATGGCTTCGAGCCGATTGAACCGACCCTTGGTGCACGCACGCCAGAACTGCTCGAGCGCGTTGAACGCGCCATGGGTGAATTCCGCGGCGCGATCCAGCGCAGGGAAGATCCGGCCCGTCTCGCCGAGCGCGCCAAGTCGCTTGATGCGCTATTGGAAGCCTCGGAAACCGCGTTGTCCCCGCAAGCGGCAAGCGCCCTGTCTACCTTCCTTGGCGCAGCCACGATCCTGCTGCGCGAAGGCCTGGAAGCGCTGCTCATCGTCGTCGCCATGATCGCCTTCCTGCGCAAGGCCGAACGCAACGAGGTTATGCCGTACGTCCACGCGGGCTGGGTCGGCGCGCTGTTGGCGGGCTTGCTCACCTGGGTAGTGGCCACCTGGGTGATCGGCATCAGTGGCGCGAGCCGCGAGTTGACCGAAGGCTTTGGTTCGGTCTTCGCCGCGCTGGTGTTGCTTTCGGTCGGCATCTGGATGCACGGCAAGGCGCAAGCCGGGCAATGGCAGCGTTACATCCGCGAGAAGATGTCCAAGGCCCTCTCAGGCCGTTCGGCCTGGTTCCTGTTTGGCCTGGCCTTTGTCGTGGTTTACCGCGAAGTCTTCGAAACCATCCTGTTTTATGCCGCACTTTGGACGCAGGGCAACGGCGGCGCCATGCTTGCGGGTGCGGGTAGCGCCACGTTGGCCCTGGCCATCATTGCCTGGCTCATGCTCCGCTACAGCCGCTCGTTGCCCATCGGCAAGTTCTTCAACTACAGCTCGTGGCTAATGGCGCTCTTGACCGTAGTGCTGGCGGGGAAGGGCGTGTCAGCGCTGCAGGAGGCCGGCATCATCGGCATCATGCCCCTTACCGGTGCGCCGCGGCTGAGCGTGCTTGGCATCTTCCCCACGATCGAGACCCTCGTCGCCCAGGGCCTCATGATCGTCGCGCTGTTTGTCGGGTTCTGGTGGAACAGCCGGAAGGCAGCGGCAGCCTGATCGGTTGCCGCTAGGGTTCGTTGCCGCTAGGGTTCGTCCGCGTCGTCATCCAGCAGGTATTCGACGGCGCTTCGATCGATGACGATCTCAAGATCCCGATGCAGGACCGGTCCGGCTTGGAGACGATTGGCGATCGCCTGCGCGAGCAACTCCGTGTTGTGGGGCGTCACCGGGAAATGGTGCGACCGTAGATAAAAGAAGATGTAGTTCTGCATTCCCCAGGGCACACGCCCCCAGGCCGTGCTTGCCCACGGAATGTCTGCCTTGTTGGCCACGTAGCGTCTCCCTGATGCCACTTCGGGGATAAGCAAGGAGCAGGCCAGTCGGAAAAGGGCTTTAGAACGCGATGAGCGCCTGTCCGCGGACGGCGCATGGCGGACACCCGGACACGTTCGCGCCCGGGCGTGCAGGTACTCATTCGGCGCGAATCCTTCGATCGCGAACCCGCACTAACGAACGCGCCGCCAGACCACCTCACCATGTGCACCTTCCGCTGCACCGCTCGAGGGCTTGGCAACGGTATAGGTCAACTCATCGCCCACCAGCGTGTAGGCCGAGTCGCCACCCTTGCCATCCCAGTTCGGGAACGAGGCTCGGAGAATCTTGCTGTGCATCGTGTGTTCGTCGGCGCTGACGTGGCCGAAGTGGGCGTTGCTGTCCATGGAGGCGGCCTTGTACTCCTCAGGCGTGCCCTTCGATTTATCGTTAACGGCGAACGGCATGCGCTTCGCCCGCACGATCTGCATCATGTAGTCGCCATCCGCATCGATC
The DNA here is from genome assembly GCF_036500425.1 of Luteibacter sp. Taxonomy (GTDB): domain Bacteria; phylum Pseudomonadota; class Gammaproteobacteria; order Xanthomonadales; family Rhodanobacteraceae; genus Luteibacter. The sequence goes on along the minus strand of NZ_DASYCB010000056.1, from coordinate 36,784 downwards.
AGCCACATGCCCTCGGGCGAGGGGCCATACAGTTCGACGCGCCGGCCATCGGGGTAGACGTTGTCACAGCGGACCAGGGTCCAGGCACCGACCAGGGTCTTGGGCACCGGCATCATCTCGGCAGCCAGGACAAACGACGGTGCAGCGGCCAGGCCAAGGGCGAGGGCGGAAGCGAGCAGGGGGAGGGGCAGGCGTGACATGGCGTTTCCTTGCGGGTGGGGAGGTAGCCGGATCGTCTCCCGCGGGTTTGCTTTTGATAATGGGCCCAGATGTGTATTGATCTTCAAATAGAACTTGAAGATGATCGAGCTGCCACTACGAGCCGACCGCCGGAAAACCATGAACCGCCTGAGCGACCTGCAGCTCCTTGTCGATGCGGCCGACCTCGGCAGCCTCTCCTCGGCGGGGCGGCGGGCCGGGCTTTCGCCTGCAGCCGCGAGCGCCTGTGTCCAGCGGATCGAAGCATCGCTCGGTGCCCGGCTGTTCGAACGGACTACGCGCCAGTTGCGGCTGACTGACGAGGGACGCTCCTACATCGCGGCATGCCGAATCGCGATCGAGACCCTGCGTGAAGCCGAGCGAGCAGTACGTAGTGGCACCGACCGCGTCAGCGGCACGTTGCGCGTGTCCGCGCCCTCGGATCTGGGACGCAACCTGCTGGTTCACATCCTCGACCGCTTCATGGTCCTGCATCCCGAGGTGCGTGTCGTGCTGACGCTTTCGGATTCGCTTTCGCGTTTCGTACCCGATGACGTCGACGTCGCCGTTCGCGTGGGGCCACTGGAAGATAGCGATCTCGTCGCGCGCCATCTCGCGGACAGCTGGCGGGTGGTGTGCGCCTCACCTGAGTGCATCGCCACCCACGGCATGCCGGAACATCCTGCCGATCTGGCCGAGTTGCCGACCCTGGTCCTCACCACGAACGCGGGCCCGCGCAATGAGTGGCGGCTTGGCGATGACGTGGTCCGCGTACGGCGTTATCACGAATGCACGGATAGCGAAGTCATCCGAACGTGGGCCGTGTTGGGTCGAGGGTTCGCCTATCGGCAACGCTGGGCCGTAGCCAACGACGTGCGTGAAGGGCGACTGATGCTGGTCCATCCCGGTACCTGGTCCGCACCTGCACCCATCCACGCGATGTACCACCCCAACACGTTCCAGCCTCCGCGGGTACGCTGCTTCGTGGACTTTCTACAGGCGGAGATGAGCTCACGGCTTCGGGACGAACGCACTTAGCGGCTTCACATAGGGGCCACTCCAGTCCGCATCAAAGATCCGTCCCAACGGCCTGGCCAGTGGACCGTGGATAAAGAGTGAGGCATCCACCGTGCTCTCGAAATAGCTCCAGCTCCAGTTTCCCGTCCCGACAAAACCGAGTTCGTCATCGACCAGGGCGTACTTCGCGTGTTCCACCCGTGCATAGGGAATCGGGCCAGACGACGCCTGTGGGACCGTGGAGTAGCGGATATCGATGCCTGGTATCGCCGCGAGGCTTTGCAGGTAGGCAAGATCCTTTCCGCGAAGCGCCCAGTCGGCCACGATGATCTGCACCTTGACGCCGCGCGTTGCCGCATCACGCATGGCAAGGTCGAGCGTGCCCCAGTAACCCTTCGGGCCAAAGTCCTTGAACGCCGACAGGGTCATGACCTGGATGCGGATGCGCTCGCGGGCCTGGCTAAGCAGTTGAGCTAGCGCCGGTGCTTCGCTGGTCAGCCAGGCCGGTTGCATGACCGGAGGGCTGAATGCCGGAAACACGGTGCTCGATCCGCCGGATCCATTCACGACGACGGGCGATAGCGCTGTCACCGGTTCGAATGAAGGGGGTGGCACCAGCGGTGATGCCATACGGGCATCCGCGGGTTCCCCGGCGAGCTTCCACAGATGGTCGAACTCGGCCTTGAACGTGGCACCGATACGCGGCTCGGCGATGCGCACGCCAACTTCGTGGATGTGCTGGATGGCTCGCCAGTCCCAGTTCTGGCTACCCACGAAGACCTCGCGGCCATCGACTTCCATGAACTTCACGTGCAACACGCCACCGGTGATGTCCTTCACCGGCATCTGGCGGATGGTGATGCCGGGCGACGCCTTCAATGCATCGATCGAAGGCTGGCTCTCATGCATGAAGCTGCTGTCGACGAGCAGGTTCACCTTCACACCTCGCCTGCCTTGCGCCACGAGCGCGTCGACGACCGGCGCGAGTGCGCCGCCCGGCGGATTCGTCAGATAGAACGCGGCGATGTCGATGTGGTCCTTCGCGCCGTTCACCATGGCCAGCCATGTGGGCGCGGTACGCGCGGTATCGGCGAGGCCATAGACCGTTCCTTCGGGAACGCTCTCCACCCATTCGAATGCCACAGGTGGCGTCGTGGTTTTTGCGTGACTCGTTTCAGGCATGAGCGCCACGAAGGTCGCCAGGCAAAGGGCGATCGCGTGGATTCGGCTGTTCCATGGTGAGGTAGTCGGGCGCATAAGCAGGACCTGGGTGATGACGCGTTCGCAAGAAAAAATGGGACTAGCAGGCGTGCAAGGGTGTCGTGTAACTTATGTTATAACATAACACTTGGACGCTCCTTGCGTGAAGCCGCTCATGATGGTTTTTCCCTTCCTGCTTGCCGTCCTTCCACTCACGGGCGGCGCAGTGGAACGGCAGCTGGGCCCGCACGTTCATGGGCAAGCCCAAGTCGACGTGTCGGTGGATGCGGGGAGCATGGACGTGCAGGTGAGCCTGCCGGGACACGATGCGGTGGGTTTTGAGCACCCCTCGGGCTCGCCGCAGGAAAGCGCCGCGATCGAAAAGGCCGCGCAGTTGCTGAAAGACGCCGCGTGGCTGGTACCCGCGCCGGCCGCGAATTGCACACTTGCCTTAGCCAGGATTTCGCCGCATGGGTTTGGCGGTAACGCCGAACCCGGTGGACACGCCGACTTTGATGCAAGTTATCACTTCACCTGCGGGCGAAGTGCCCGGCTCGACCAACTGGATATCCGATTGGCCGTCGCGTTTCCGGCGGTGCAGAAGGTGGTTGTCAGGATCATCACCGCGGCGGGCAGCGACCAACAGGAGCTCGATGGAACGGCCAGCCACGTCGACGTGCAGCCATGATGATGCGTGGTGTCCTTCCGCTCATAAGCGCGCGTTCGGTTGCTCACGCGTGGCCTGGTTCAGACGCGGTCATAACGCTTGATGACTTCGAACTGGCGCCAGCGCAGCGCTTGTTCCTCCATGGGCCTAGCGGTTGCGGAAAGAGCACGGTGCTCGGCCTGCTCTCGGGTGTGCTCGCGACGCAAATGGGGGATGTGCGGATTCTTGGTACCTCCCTCGCCACGTTGCGATCACGTGCACGCGATCGCTTCCGTGCCCATCACATCGGCTACATCTTCCAGCAATTTAACTTGCTCCCGTTCTTGACGCCTGTCGAGAACGTGTTGCTGGGGTGCGCCTGGTCCGCGGAGCGCAGCCGTCGTGCGGGCGCGACCCGCAGCCTGATGACCGCGGAGGCCACCCGGCTCTTGCGTGCGCTCGGTCTTGGCGAAGCGATATGGACACGCGCGCGCACGGGTGAGCTGAGCGTAGGGCAGCAGCAACGCGTGGCGGCAGCGCGCGCGCTTATCGGCGGCCCCGAACTCCTGTTGGCCGACGAGCCCACCTCCGCGCTGGACACAAGCAGCCGCGATGCCTTCCTGCGGCTGCTGCTCGAGGAATGCGAGCGGCACGGAACTGGCGTGGTCTTCGTCAGCCATGACCTGGCGCTTGCCGCGCATTTTGAACACAGCCTGGCGCTTGGCCGCGCCGCGCCGGGCATGTGGGAGTCCTGATCCATGACGTTGTTCTACCTGACACTGAAAAGCCTGCGCCAGCGCAAGGCCGGCGTCGCGTTGACCGTGTTCACCGTGGCCTTGAGCGTTTTTCTTCTGCTAGGCGTCGAACGCATCCGCACTGACGCGCGGCAGAACTTCGCCAGTACGGTGTCGGGCACGGACCTGTTGGTCGGCGCGCGCAGTGGTCCGGTGACCTTGTTGCTCTATGCCATTTTTCATATCGGTGAGGCGACGAACAACATCACGTGGAAGAGCTACCAGGACATCAGGGCGATGCCCGAGGTAGCGTGGACCGTGCCGCTCTCACTCGGCGATTCGCATCGGGGTTTCCGCGTGACCGGCACGTCGACCGATTTCTTCAGCCACTATCGTTACGGGCGGGGCAATGCGCTCGCGTTTGCCCGTGGCGCACCGTTTGCCGATCTCTATGATGCGGTCATCGGTTCGGAAGTGGCCCGGCAGCTTCACTACAGAGTCGGTGATCGCATCGTCCTGTCGCATGGCCTGGGCGGTCCCAACCTCGCGTCCCATGCTGACAAGCCGTTTCACATCAGCGGTGTGCTGGCGCCGACCGGAACGCCGGTGGACGCGACGATTGCCGTGAGCCTGGAAGCGATCGAAGCGATCCATATCGACTGGCATGCCGGTATCCGCTTGCCGGGCATGGAAGCGTCCGCTGACCAGGCACGGCATAGGGACCTCACGCCGAAGGCGATCACCGCCACACTGGTGGGCCTGCGCTCCCGTCTCTCCGCCTTCGCGGTGCAGCGGGCGATCGACGACTACCCTGAAGAACCCTTGCTCGCGGTGCTGCCCGGCGTCGCCCTTGGCGAACTCTGGCACCTGGTCGGGGCCGCGGAAAGTGCCTTGCGGGTCGTCAGCGGCATGGTCTTGCTCGTGGGGATGGCCGGCATGCTTACGGCGCTGCTTGGCATGCTCGGTGAGCGGCGGCGCGAGATGGCGGTGCTTCGCGCCGTAGGTGCATCGCCGCTCAGCGTGTTTGCCCTGCTGGTGATGGAAAGCACGCTGCTGACGATGGCCGGCATCCTTGCGGGTGTCATCCTGCTCGATGTGGCCACTTGGTTGGCGCACGACTACCTGCTGAGCACGGCAGGGCTGCTTATCGATGCGGCGCCGGCGCGTGGCGAGTGGTTGTTGTTACTCATCGTGATCGCGCTGGGGTCACTTGCCGGCTGTATTCCTGGCTGGGTTGCTTACCGCCGCTCGCTGGCCGATGGCTTGCAGGTGCGTCTGTGATGAAGGCGTCCACCATCCTCTGGCTGGCCACCTGTACCGTTCTTGCCGGCTGTAGCGATCCCGCGGCGTCGCCAGGCGCCGGGCCCGCCCGCAGCGCGACATCCGCCCTGGCATCGGCCCAGGCCGAAGCGGACGCGACACGCGCAGCACGGGCTAAAGCGCAGGTGGACGGCATCGTCGCGGCACGTGCGTTCGCGGCGGCGCATGGCGCGCCCAAGCTGGCCTCTTCAAAGGACGCCGGGCTGCTCGGTCAACCGGATGCGGATGGCTACGCGGATCTTGACTGGAGTCATATGGTTCCGCCTGAGGACATCAAGACGCTTGAGGATGCGCCGCCCGTGCTGCACGTGGGTAACCAGCGGATGAAGCAGGTCGGCACCTTGCATACGGTGCAGGCACTCAATGACCAGAAGGTCAAACTGTCCGGGTACATCGTGCCTCTGGAGTCGGATAACGAAGGACGCATGCTCGAATTCTTTTTCGTCCCGTTCTATGGTGCTTGCATTCACGTGCCGCCTCCGCCGCCAAACATGCTTATCCACGTCAAGCTGGTCCATGGCATCGATACACCCAGCCTGTACGACCCGCTGACGCTGAAGGGCGTGCTGCATACCGTGGTCACCCAGAACAGCATGGCGAACTCCGCCTACGGCATGGATGAGGCCGTGCTCGAGCCCTATCACGATGCGGATGCCGACAGGCTCCGCCAGGCGTTCGAATGAGGGGGTCGGTGCTCTTGGCTGGCAGTGCCGCGCTCGTGGCGTGCCTCGCGCTCCTGATGCTTTTCTTGCGTCACGTACCTGTGCAACGCACCGCAGCGACGTCCGCGAAGGCAACGCCCGGCTCCGCCGCATCTGCCGCGACAGGTCCTGTCGAGGACGTCGTCGTGGCGGGGGACGAAGCGGTGCGGCTGGGCGCGCGGATGCGCCAGGACGAGGGCGTGGCGAATGACGTCGTCTTTCTTATCGCGGCTGCGCTTCGCGGCCGCTGTGAGCCGGCGCATGCCCACGATCTGCCCCGGATGGCGGTGATGGCACATGTGCCAGCGCTTGCCGCAGGCGGTGGAGAGCACGCACCGGACGGCCTGAGACGCGATGTCAGCCATGTGGTGAACGCGGTCGTTGGCCAGGCCAGCTGCCGCGGACCGGTAGCGCTTCACATCGGAACCTATACGCGCGAGCTCGCCCCCGATATCTATGCCGAAGCGTTTCCCGATAGCTACTTCGCTCCAGAGCTATCGGCCGTACCATCCGAGTTCAAGGGCATGTCGCTCGCACAAAGGGTGGCCGATCGCTGTACCCCTGTCGCTTATGCGACGCTCCCGCTCGACGCGGCACGTGCGTGGCAGTGCGCGGGCCTTCGTGCGGACGCCCGTTCTTCCATTCTCAGGCTCTGCCAACGCGAAGGGGCCTCGCCCGACCAGGCGGCTGTTGATATCCATCACCTCATCGGCAGCCTGCCTGCCACTTGCCAATAACCAAGGGGATCCACGTGAAAGCCATTGCCCATCCGACGGTTCGTACGCTGACCTTCGCACTCCTGGCGGCGCTCGCCGTACCCGCCATGGCCGAACCGCCGAAGGACGGACGGTATGCGGCGCTCCCGAGCGAGACGCCGGCCGACTTCAAGCCGGTGACCGGCACGTTCGACTATGTGAAGCGCGACGTCATGATTCCCATGCGCGACGGTGTGAAGTTGCACACCGTGATCCTGGTGCCGAAGGGTGCCCGGGGCGCGGGCATCCTGTTCACCCGTACGCCGTATGACGCGACCGAGATGACCAGTGCCATCGAAAGCGGACACCTGGCGGTGGCCGTCAGTCACGATGACGATGCCAGCGACGTACTTGTCCAGGATGGCTATATCCGCGTGGTACAGGACATCCGCGGCAAGTACGGCTCCGAGGGCGATTACGTCATGAATCGTCCCCTGCATGGTCCGCTCAACCCGACGCCGGTGGATGATTCGACCGACGCGTACGACACGATCGACTGGCTGGTGCATCACGTTCCCGAGAGCAATGGCCGGGTCGCTATCCTCGGCATTTCGTACGATGGCTTCGAGCCGTTGATGGCGATCATCCACCCGCACCCGGCGCTGAAAGCCGCCGTACCCATGAATCCCATGGTCGATGGCTGGATGGGTGACGACTGGTTCCATCACGGCGCGTTTCGGCAGCAGAACCTCGAGTACATCTACGAACAAACCGCCTCGCGCAAGAATCACTTCAAGTGGTGGTCGAACTACGCCGACGATTACCAGTTCTTTCTCGAAGGCACATCGGCGGGCGCCATCGCAAAGCGCTACGGCATGGATCAGCTCGGGTTCTGGAACAAGGTGGTCGCGCACCCCGCTTATGACGCGTTCTGGTCGCAGCAGGCCGTCGATAAGATCCTTGGCAAGGAGCCGGTAAGCGTCCCCACCATGGTGGTCGCCAGCCTGTGGGACCAGGAAGATATCTATGGTGCTTTCGCGGTCTACAAGGCCATGGCGCCGCACGATGACGCGCATCGTCTTTTCCTGGTCGCCGGTCCCTGGTTCCACGGGCAGGAAGTCGGTGATGGAAGCGCGCTCGGTGCCGTGCGTTTTGGCACCGATACGGGGCTGTATTTCCGCCAGAACATCCTGCGCCCCTTCCTCGCGCATTACCTGAAGGATGCGCCCACCGTTCCCGCACCGGTCAACGCGTTTGTCACCGGCGAGAACCGGTGGGAAACCGCCGCGGCGTGGCCGGTGTCGGCGGGGGGTTCGCTTACCCTTGTTCCCGGTGCCGATCGCACCCTGCATCTGGGCGCGGAAGACGACAGCGGGCAGGGCACCTCCGGCTCGGTCGAGTATGTCTCGGATCCTTCGCATCCGGTGCCGTATCGCGCCCGCCCGGTTGGACCCATGGCGGGGAAGGGTTGGCAGCATTGGCTGACGAATGACCAGCGCGAGGCGTCGTCACGCCCTGACGTGGTCACGTTCACGTCACCGGTCCTGACCGCGCCTGTTCGCATCAGTGGCGCACCGAAGGTTCATCTGATGGCGAGTACCACCGGCACGGACGCGGACTGGGTCGTGAAACTCATCGACGTCTACCCCGACCAGGTCGCCGAACAGCCGGAGATGGGTGGCTACCAGCTGGGTATCAGCATGGATATTTTCCGTGGCCGCTACCGAGAAGGCTTCGCCGAAGCCCGGCCGGTGACCGCGGGCGCCGTGCTGCCGTATGACTTCTCCCTGCCGAACGCCAACCATGTGTTCCTGCCCGGCCACCGCATCATGCTTCAGGTGCAGTCGAGCTGGTTCCCTCTTTACGACCGGAACCCGCAGAAATTCGTTCCGAACATCCTCCTCGCCGAACCCGCCGACTTCATCCCTGCGACCGAGCACATCGTGACCGGCAAGGGTGGCACGGTGGTTGAATTGCCGCTCGGCAAGGGCGCGTGAGTCTTCTACAGGACGGAATATCGTGCTGCCTCTTACGCTAGATCTTCTTGTGTCGTCGCTTCTGCTGGCCGCGACATCGCTATCGTCGCGCGCCGTGGTGTGGTTGCCCTCCGCGCGACGGCTGCGATGGTTGCCGTGGCTTCAGGCGCTCGCCGTCGGCTTGCTGCTGGGCGATGCGTTCATGCACGTCTTGCCACATGCGCTTGAAGAAGGCGGTGACGCGGCGACCGCGTTGACGGCAACGGTCGCTGGGGTCGTCATGCTGTTCTTCATTGAGTTCGCCATGCGTAGCGCCGGCAGGGACCTTGCACCAGGCATGCCCGCTGCGCGGGTGACGTTGCTCGGTGATCTCATCCACCACGCGGTGGATGGGATGATCCTGGCCGGTGCCTTCGCGGCGGGAGCGGCGCCCGGCTATGCGGCCCTGGTCGCGATCGCGTTGCATGAGATACCGCGTGAGATGAGTAGCGCGGGCGTGTTGGTCGCGATGGGTTACACGCCTGCCCGTGCGTTCCTGCTCTCGGTCGCCATGGCCTCGGTGGTGCCGGTGGTCGCGGTCGGCGTCCAGTGGCTGGCACTCGATACGCGTGCCACATCGCTGGTGTCGGCCTTTGCCGCGGGCACGATTCTCTATGTCGCGCTCGCGGATATCCTGCCCGGGGTCTGGTCGCGCGCCTCCGGCAAGGCGAGGCTCGCGCCCGTGCTGGGGGTGCTGGGCGGTGTCCTGTTCATGGCGTTGCTCGCGCAGGGCGAACATCACCACTAATAGCATCGGCACTCATAACATCAGCACTGATTCAGTCATCGACCGCATACGTGTGCGCGTGACGCAACGAGGGGCACGCCGGCGGGTGCCCGCCCGGCCCCCCGCAGGCGATCAGCGCGGAAGAGGCCATCCACGCCGCGGTATCGAACGCGATGTGCGAGCCGACGGGCGGGGACTTCAGGCCTACGCGGCGTAGCGCGTCGCGTAGGACGTGGATCCGGCCCCTGCGCCGTGTCGCCGCGGTGTTGTAGGTGAAACTGACAGTTCGCGACGCCTCCTGGCTGGTCTCGACCATGTGTGGGCTGGTCAGCGGCATGTAGACGCCCGTACCTGGTTTCAGGTGGAACACGTGTGCACGGGAACGAAACTCTTCCTGCCAGTGGGCATGACTCAGGTCGTGCCGGGCATGGAAGTCATCGCGTACGAGGTCGTCCAGTGTGGCGCGGTCGGTTGGATCCCATACGTAGACGGTTTTCGTGCCAGACACCTGCAGGAGCAGCACGTGGCTGCGATCGATGTGGAACGGTGTGCACGTGTTGGGCGAGGCTGAGAAGATCCAGCCGGCGCGATAGTAAACGCCGGGATCCACGCGCTCGATTTTGTCGACGATGGGCGCGAACGCCTCGTCGACGAGCGTGCGGTAAGTGGGGTCGGCCTGGATGTGTCGCAGGAGGACCCATGACTTGGCATCTTCGATGGCACTCAGCGCCGCCACGGCCGATTGTCTCGACGGATACAGCGCGGCCGCTTCGTCGAAATCGGTGCCGGGCTGTACGCCACTCGCGAAGCTGTACCAGCGGTTCGTACCGCGGCAACGCTTGCCCAGCTCGACCAGGGCCTCGCGTTGCAGGAGCGGGTGCTCGGTGAACGTATGCGTGAGCGGTGTGACGCGCATGGGATCGAAGTCATCCCATGCCAGTGAGATCAACGGCGTACTGGAAGCGGTCATGGGCGGTCACCCTTCGGAGCCACGCATCGTGTGCGTGTCATAAGCTGCCGAGGACGGTTATACGCCCGGGATTCCGGCGTTTTACTCTCACCTTTGGCGTAGGCCGGTTGACGTAAATCGTTGGTGTGAGCCGGTTTCTTCACGTTATTCGTAATAACTTTCGAATTAGGCCGCGCGGCGAATCTTCTTCTCAGCCGGCGGCTTTTTCTCACCGTGGATGCGATCGAAAACAACGTCGCCTAGCCTGCTGATTTGCTTTGACATGCGTGCGCTTTTTGCGGCTCGAAGCCCGCGGGAAGGCCTCAAGTAATTGATGAGCCGTTTCTCCCTGTGTGTCCGACGCGCCCCGGTGGGATAGGCCGTATGCACGAGTCCATCGCCCCCGCAAAAGACCCTCCTGACGGCCCGCCAAAGCTCATCGCCAAGCGCAACGCCGTGCAGATCACACCCTAAAGTTCTTGCGATCCCGGCCGACAAAGTGCGATTGAAGGGCGGCCGTAGGTTCCCGGGACGGGGTGCCGCGCGCCAAACCAGGACGGTTGGAGTCGTACAGAACATGGTGTTTTTAGGGAGAGGCCGTTGGCGCACAACGGCATACGGGCTGATTTCCCTGCTCGCGGTCACGGCCAGTGGTACGGCGGTGGCACAGCAGACAACGCTGGACAAGCAAGAGCAGCTGCGTCGCGCACAGCAGCTTGAGCAGAAGGAAGAGCAGCGCCAGCAGGCGCCGTTCCAATCCTCGCCGTCGGCCCAGGTCGAGCGGCTCGATGCGCCGTTGCCGAAGGACACCCCTTGCTTCCCCCTGCAGACCTTGCGTCTGGAAGGCGAGCGGGTGGCGGAGTTCGGCTGGGCCCAGCACTACCTTGATCGCTTCGTCGGCCAGTGCGTCGGCCGCGACGGCCTGGAAACGTTGCAGCGCCGCTTATCGAACCTGATGATCGCGCGCGGTTACGTGACCACGCGCGTCGGTGTGCCTGCCCAGGATATTTCCAAGGGTCACCTGCGCATGTTGCTGGTGCCGGGCATCCTCCGGCACATCCGCTTTGCCAATGGTTCGCCGGAACTCAACTGGCGCACGGCGTTCCCGATCCGCGAGGGCGATCTGCTCAATCTGCACGCGATTGAGCAGGGGCTGGAGCAGCTCAAGCGGGTACCGTCGCAGGACGTGAGCATGGATATCGCGCCCGCCGAACAGGTGGGTGAATCCGATGTGGTGCTTACGACGCACACGACCCGGCGCTGGCATGTCGTCGCTGATGCGGGTGATTCCGGGCTGAAGGGCACCGGACGCTACCAGGGCAATCTGAACGTCGCGCTGGACAACCCGTTCGGGTTGAACGACCTGTTCTCGATCGGTGCGGGCCATGCGTTGTTTACCCACCGCGATGGCGGCAGCACCTTCAGCGAGAACGCGACCTACAGTATTCCCTGGGGCTGGTGGACGTTCAGCGGATCGGTCTCGAACTATCGCTATCGGCAATGGATCGAAGGGTTCGCCAGCCGCTTCCGCTCGACCGGTACGTCCACCTCAAGCGACATCACCGTGCAGCGCCTGCTCACGCGTGGCACGTCGAGCAAGACCTCGCTCGAAGCGCGCGTGGCGACCCGTAACGCTCACAGCTACATCCAGGGCGTGGAAGTCGGCATCCAGCGGCAACGCGTTGCCAGCGCCGAGCTTGCGTTGATCCATCGCCATTACATCGGTCAGGCCCAGCTCGACGCACGGCTGGGATACCAGCGAGGCACGCCGTGGCTTGGCAGCCAGTGGAATGCGTACGACGCCGATGTGGGCTTTCCCACGAACCGCTATGGCCTGACCACGCTCGATCTCTCGCTCAGCCAGCCGATCACGCTGGGTGGCCGCCAGGCTATCTGGGATAGCAGCCTGCGTATGCAGCGCTCCACGGACCACCTGCCGGCCGCCGAGCTGATCACGATCGGTGGGCGCTATTCGGTGCGCGGCTACGACGGTGAGCAGACCCTGGCCGGTGAGCGCGGCGCGTATCTGCGCAACACGTTGACCTTGCCGCTCGGTGCGCTTGCGCCTTACCTCGGCATCGATGTCGGCCGCGTGGCGGGTCCCTCCACCCAGGAAGGGCACCGGCAGCTCACCGGCGGTGTGCTCGGCCTGCGCGGCAGCTACAGCGGTTTGAGTTGGGATCTCTTCATCGGGCGGCGCATCCATGCGCCACGCGGTTTCGACACGGAGCAGCCCACGACGGGCTTCCAGTTGATCTACCAGTACTAAGCACGGGCAGGGGCGCCCAAGGCGGGTGGCCCGACACAGGAAAGAGTCATGATGACGATCAAGGAAATGATGGCGCGCCCGCGTGGCGCGACGGCGATGGCTGCGATGCGGGCCCTCGTGCTCGCGGTCGCCTTCGCGACGGTAGGCATCCCGGTGGTGTCGTGGGCGCAGCAGGTGCCCGATGCCGCGGCAGGGGCGAATCGGCCGAAGATGGATTCGGCGGCGAACGGTGTGCCGGTCGTGGATATCGTCGCGCCGAATGCGCGCGGCGTATCGCACAACAAGTACCAGCGCTTCGACGTCGACCAGCGCGGCGTGATCCTCAATAACAGCGCCTCGATCGTGAAGACGCAGCTCGGCGGATACATCGCCGGCAACGATAACCTCAAGGGTGGCGAGGCCTCGCTGATCCTCAATGAGGTGACCTCGGCACTGCCCAGCAGCCTGCGTGGCTATATCGAAGTCGGCGGCAAGGCTGCGCCGGTGGTGATCGCCAACCCCTACGGCATCACCTGCGACGGCTGCGGCGTGATCAACAGCCAGCGCTTTACCCTGACCACCGGCACGCCCGTGTTCGGCGGCAGCGGCAGCCTCGATGCCTTCCATGTTGCCGGCGGCAGCATCGCGATCGGCAGCGGTGGCCTTGACGGTTCGGTGGTCGATCGCACCGACCTGATCGCCCGCGCGGTACAGGTAAACGGCCAGATCTGGGCCAAGGAACTCAACGTTGTCGCGGGCGCCAACGACGCCAACTACGCGGATGCCGGCGTACGTGCGAATGCGGCGGACGCGGCGCGTCCGGGCGTGGCGATCGACGTCGCTGCGCTGGGTGGCATGTATGCAGAGAAGATCCGTCTGGTGGGCACCGAGGCGGGTGTGGGTGTGGTCAGCAGTGGCGCCATCGCCGCACAGGCCGGTGATCTGGAACTGACCAGTGCGGGCGAAGTGCGCCTGGGTGGCACGACGGTGGCGCTGAACAACGCGACGCTCCGTGCCGCCGGACCGGTCACGATCGATGGCACGTTCGGTACCCAGGCTGGCAACGTGTACCTTGCTGCGCTCGGCCCATTCGCCGTGCGCGGCCGTGTGATTGCAGCGGGCTCGCTGGCTTTGGATGCTGCGTCGGGTGTCGATAACGCGGGTATCGCAGTATCGGGCGGGCGCTTCGACATACGCACAGGCGGTTTTACGAACCGCGCGGGTGGCGTCGTGTCGTCGGGCGGCGAGCTGGTGCTTAGCGCCACGGGCGACCTCATCAATGATGGCATCCTGGTCGGCGGGAACGGCCTTGGCGTGACGGCGCGCGGCATCGCGAGCCGCGGTGAGCTCGGCACCCAGCAGGGCAATGCCTCGCTGGCCAGTAGTGCGGACATGACGCTGGCAGGCACGACGGTCGCCGCTGGCACGCTCAGTCTTCGCACGCCGGGTACGGTGACCCAGCAGGGCCAGCTGACAGCGGGCGGCGTCGACGCCAACGTCGGTGCGCTCGGCAACCAGGGTGATTTCTACGCACGCGGCGATGGGCAGGTGCAGGTCGCCGGTGACGTGAGCAACAACGGCTCCCTCTATGCCGATGGCCGCCTCGCGCTTAGCGCGAACGGCGCGGTGAGCAATACGGGCACGCTGCACGCGGGCACCGACCTCGCGCTTAAGGCGGGCACGCTCGACAACCGCAAGCAGATCGACGCGGCGCGCGACGTTTCCCTTAGCGCGCAGTCGATCCAGCTGGCGGGCAATGTGCAGGGTGGCCGCGACGTGGCGCTTGTTACTGGCGGTACGCTCGATAACGCCGCCACGGTCGTCGCGGGTCGTGACATGGCGGTGACTGCCGGATCGGTCGCGAACGCGGGCGCTTTGTCGGCGAACCATAACCTCACGCTTTCCGTTGCTGGGGACCTTGCGGGGGCAGGTCAGCTCTACGCCGGCCAGGCACTCACGGCAGATGCAGGGACGCTGGCCGTCGGAACCGGCGGTTCGGTCAGTGCAGGCGATGCGGTGACGTTGCGCGTTCGCGATGGCATGCAGAACGCGGGCAACGTCGTCGGGACCAACACACTCCGCATCACCGCGGCATCGATCGATTCCACGGGCTCACTGGGTAGCACCCAGGGTGCGGCCACGCTGACGACGACCGGCGGTGACATCCACCTCGGCGGTCTCGCCTCGGCGGCCGGCAGTTTCCAGGTTCGCTCCGCGCGCGATCTGTTGATCGACGGCAAGCTCACTGGTGCGACGCTGGATGTCGCCTCGGCCAGCGCCATGACGCTGGCGGGTTCCTTCTATGCCGCCAGCAACGCCGTGTTCGATGCGGGGCAGGCGATGGCGCTGGGTGGTGACGCCTATGCCGACGGCGCGCTGACCCTGCATGCGGCGACGACGCTCGCACAGTCGGGCACGACCCATGCGGGTGGCGATCTGTCGCTGCAGGCGGCCAGCATCACGACGCAGGGTACGCTGGACGCCACACGGGATCTCGCACTGCATGCGGATAGTCTCTCGTTCGCGGGTCGGGCGCAGGCCGGCCACGACCTTACGCTGAACGCGGCGCAGGACATTGCCAATGCCGGGCTGCTCTACGCCGGCAACGTGTTGAACCTCGATGCATCGAGCTTCGCCCAGGCCGCGACGGGCCAGCTCAATGGCGGGCAGGGCCTGTCACTTACGGTGGCTGGCGCTGTCGATAGCGATGGCGCCATCATCGGTGGCAATGGGCTCACCGTGCGAGCGGGCAGCCTTCGTAGTGGCGGCCAGCTAGGCACTGCGGGCGGCGATCTTTCGCTGACCACGACGCAGAGTGCCCTGAGCCTGGCTGGTACGACGGTGTCGGCCGGCCGGATCGATGCCACCTCAGCAGGCGACCTGACGCAGGCGGGTTCGCTGAGTGCAGCCGCGGCCGCGCTTGGCTCATCGGGCGACCTTACGCTGGGTGGTGATACGTCGGTCGACGGTGCACTAAGCCTCGAGGCGGGCCGTGACTTGCGCAACACCGGTAGCGTCTATGCCGCGGGTACCCTTGACGCCCATGCATCCCGCGATATCGACAACCGCGGCAGTATCGGTGCCGAGCAGGCGCTGACAGCGCGCGCGGAGGGCACCCTCACCCAGGATGCGAGCGGGAAGCTGCAGTCGAACGCAGCGCTTACTGTTGCCGCCGGCCGCATCGACAGCGCCGGCCTGCTGGCGAGCGCGCACGATGTGTCCTTGACCTCGCAGGGTGACACCGTTCTCTCCGGCACGACCCAGGCGGGCGGCACGCTGGGTGTCGACACCGTGGGTGCACTGACGAATGCCGGCAAGCTGCTTGCATCGTCCGACCTGACCTTGCATGCGGCGACCATCGGCAACACCGGCGACATCTCGACCGACGGGGCGCTCGGGCTGCATGCTGCCGACACGCTGGACAATCAGGGCAACATCTACACCGGAAAGGCGCTGACGCTCGGCGGCGCGACCTTCGCCCAGGGTGCAGCCGCGACGCTGTCCAGTGGTGACGATCTCACGATCGACGTTTCGGGCGCCCTGACCAATGCGGGCAAGCTGATCGCTGCAAAGACCCTGGACCTGAAGGGCGGTAGCCTCAGCAACACGGGTACGCTAGGCACGCAGCAGGGCAATGTGCATCTGCTCACCCGCCAGGGTGACCTGGTGCTTGGCGGGACCGTTGTCTCTGCTTCTGACCTCGATGCGACCGCCGCAGGCGCACTGCGCCAGAGTGGCCAGCTCAACGCCACCGGCCTGACCTTGCGTGCCGAGGGTGACCTGACGACCCAGGGCGATGTCGCCGCGAAGACGGCTTCGCTTTCCAGCGCCGCTACCCTCAGCCAGGGTGGCACCCTCAGCGCAGACACCATCACCCTCGACGGCAAGGCGATCAGCAACGCCGGCCGCACCTTGTCGTCCGGCAACCTCACCGCGCGCGGTGAAACGATCGACGTCGCGGGTACGCTCGCCGCAGGCGTCAAGGATGACGGTACGCTGGATACGGCCGGCGACCTGCATGTGCTCGCGGATACCGCGCTGACTGCGCATGGCAGCCTGCTTGCCGGGCGCACGCTCGATGTGCAGGGCAATGCCCTGGATCTCTCGTATGGCACGCAGCGTGCCGGCGGTGATGCCGGGCTCATCGCCCGCGCGGGTAACATCGATCATACGGGCGGCGATCTCGCCATCGGTGGCGCGCTGACCGCGCAAGCCAGCGGCACGCTGGTCAATCGTGGCCTGGATGGGCATGACGCCCGCCTGCAGGCGAACGCCTTGCTGCTCTCGGCGGCGGCGATCGACAACAGTCGCGGCAAGCTGCTGCAGACAGGCACCTCCGCGCTGGCGATCCGTACGGCGGGGACGATCGATAACACGGGCGGCACGATCGCCAGCAACGGCAGTGACCTCACCTTGCATGGTGGCCGCGTGGTGAATGCCAGCGGCAATGTGCAGCTCGCAGGCACCGGCCTGCTGGATGTAGGCGCCGACCAGGACGTCGACAACCGCCAGGGCACGATCATCAGCAATGGGGCCACCCGCGTGGTGGCCACCACGGCGCTCGCCAACGATGGCGGCCTCATCAATGCTCAGGGCGCGACGACGATCACGGCGGCATCGCTGGGTAACACCGCGAACGGCGCGATCTCCGGCAAGACGCTCAGCCTCACTGTCACCAACGGCGTGAACAACGCGGGTGGCCTGTTGCAGGCAACCGGCGGCAACATCGGCATCAGCGCCGCCAGCCTGACGAACAGTGGCGGAACGATCCAGTCGGTGCCGGGTGCGGCGACGTTGGGTGTCAGTGGCGTGCTCGATAACGGCAGCGGGGTCATCGCGGCCGGTGGTCTGACGACCCTCAACGCGGCTCGCCTCATCAACGCGGGCACCATCTCCGGTGGGCAGCTCAGCGTGCAGGCCACCGACACCGTCGCCAACACGGGGGCCTTGCAGAGCTTGGGTGCCCTTGATCTACGCGCGACCAACGGCCTCAATAACAACGGTGGCCGCATCGAAGCCAACGGCGCGACCACGCTGAACTCGGCATCGATCTCCAACGTCGGCGGCCGCATCGCGAACGCCAGCGCCGCGCTTACCCAGGTGACCTCCGGCGGTGGCATCGACAACCGCGGTGGCACGCTGGGCGGGCAGGGCGATGTCAGCCTGTCGGGTACATCGATTTCCAATGCGCAGGGTGGCACCCTGGTCGCCGCGAACAACCTGACTCTCGGCACGGGCCTGCTCGATAACACCAGCGGCACGGTGTATGCGGGCAACACGTTCAACTTCGTCAACGGCAGCGCCACCGCCGTGAACGCGGGCGGCAAGATCACCGCCGGCCATCAGCTCAATCTCACCCTTGCGACACTCAATAACGCGGGCGGCACCGTACAGGCCGGTATCGACGGCGTCGGTGGCGTGGGCAACGTATCGCTCGATGTGCGGAACATCACCGGCCAGGGCAGCATCATCGCCAACAACACGCTTGGCATGCATCTGGTAGGCGATTACATCCAGGCCGCGGGTTCCAGCATCAAGGCGAACGGTGGTTTCAACCTGGCCGTGGATGGCCAGTTCACCAATAACGGCAGCATCCAGGCGGTGAACGGGCTGACGATCAGCGCCGCGAATATCACCAACAACGCAGGTGCGCTGCTGAACTCGGCGAACACGCAGCTCAACACCGGTGGCACGATCACCAACGCCGGCGACATCGAAGGCAACACGGTCGGCCTGCATGCGGGCGTGGTGAACAACACCGGCAGCATCATGGGCGGCAACGTCACGATCCAGGCCGGCACCGTGATCAACGGTGCGGACTTTGGCCAGGGGACCGGTAACGCGGCCTACCAGAGCGGCACGATCGCCGCGACTAACAGCGTCGATATCTACACCAACTACCTGCTCAACCGCGACGCACAGATCTTCAGCCTCGGCAGCATCAACGTGGCGGGTGCGGGGCGCAACGGGCAAGGCCTGTTCGATACGCGCGCAGGCCAGATCGACAATATCTCCGGTTCGATCCAGGCGCAGGGCAACATCCTTCTCGCAGCGAACCAGATCAACAACGTGCGCCGCGTGCTGAATACGACGAGCCACACGCTCACCGCCGATGAATCCGCCGCGTCACAGCCGCTGCCGCGCTCGGATTACAAGTACGCGATCAACAAGGTTCAGGAGTACGAGACCTGGACCGAGTACCACACCATCGACGAGACGGTGGTGAACGCCGCGAGCGCCCAGTCGCAGATCGTGGCGGGCGGTAGTATCTCGCTGTATGGCTCGGTGACGAACAACACCTCGACGATCGCCGCTGGCGGCTTCCTCGCGGTGAACCAGCAAGGTGCGGGCGGCGGTACCGGGATGATCGCCGGCAACGAGAACGTCGCCAACCAGTCGCTGGCGGCTGGCCGCACGATCCAGACCGTGGCCGTGACACACCACATTGGTTGTGGCACGGATCAGAGCCTGTGCAACAACGCGGGCGGCGATGAAGAGTCGTACTCCCGCCGGCCGAACACCGATCCGTCGACGTACATCCACGATAACTACACCGCCCTTGGCGCGGTGATGTCCGGCGCGCAAGGTGTCTCCATTGGCGGTGTCAACGTTTCCAATGGCGGCGTGACCGCGGATGGCCGTTCGGTCGGCAATTCACGCCTGGATCCGAACGCGCAGGCCATCGGCTTGGCCTCGGTGAACAAGGGCAACGCACAGGGTGCGGGCGGACTGCCGGTCGGCGCGCAGGTGGACCCGGCCACCGGCCATGCGCCGCAGGTGCTTGGTGGCGCAGGGCAGCCGCTGGCGGGTGTGACCCTGCCGACCGGCGGCATCTATAGCGTCCGTGGTGGCGACAGCGTGGCCGTGGATGGCCCCACTGCGGGCGGGCAGATCGTCGCCGCGTCGGCGGGTGAGCGCAGCACCGTCGGTACGGTGGATGCTGGCGCGCTTTCCGCATCGGCGACGGGCGCCTCGGCGCGCTACGTCGGCCTGATGGGCAACGCCTTCCTCGCCGCTTTGCTCGGCCATGCGCCGAGCCGCAACTACCTGATCGAAACCAACTCGCGCTTCACCGACTTCAGCCAGTTCATCAGCAGTGATTATCTGCTCGACAAGCTCGGTATCGATCCGGCGCGGACGATGATGCGCCTTGGCGATGGCTTCTATGAGCAGCAGCTGGTGACCAACCAGGTGACCCAGCTCACGGGCCGTGCGTACCTTTCCGACTACAGCAGCGGCCTGGAGGAATACCCGTCGCTGATGAACAACGCCACGCATGTCGCCCAGGCCATGAACCTGAGCGTCGGCGTGGCGCTCACCGCCGACCAGGTCAGCGCGCTCACCCAGGATATGGTCTGGATGGTGCAGCAGACCGTGGATGGTCATGAGGTGCTGGTGCCGGTGGTGTACCTGGCCAGCGGCAACCTGGGGCTGACCACGCAGGGTGCGGTGATCGCGGGTAGCGATGTGAGCATCAACGCCACGGGCACGCTGTCGAACGACGGAACGATCCGGGGTGAGAACAGCACGTTGCTCACGGCGAAGGACTTGCTTAACAGCGGGCGCATCTCGAGTGATGGCCTGACCGCGATCAGTACGTCCGGGAATATCACCAACCTCAATGGGCGCATCGACGGCGCGGGCGTCAGCCTGGTCGCTGGCGGCGATATTCGTTCGGAGAATGTGGGCGGTCTGGTCGGCCGCGGCATGGATGGGGCGAGCATCACAGCGACCCAGGGCCTGCAGATCAGCGCGGGCAACAATCTCTCGCTGGATCACACCGTCGTCAATGCAGGCGGCGATGCGCTTCTCTCCGCTGGGCATGACCTGACACTGGCCGGGCAGGGGGTCTCCGCGGGCGGGAGCCTGGCGTTGGCGGCGGGCAACAACCTGTCGCTGGAATCCAGCCTCACCACGACGCATCCGTACGCGTGGAGCAGCACGCTCACCGGCACCCAGGCCTCGGGCATCACGCTCAGCGCGGGTAAGGATCTCTCGCTGGTCGCCGGTAACGACCTGAGTCTGTCGGCATCCACCCTGAAGGCCGGCGGCAATGCAGCGCTGCAGGCAGGCAATGACCTCACGGTCGGTGCCGTGCAGAGCGGTACGCGTTGGAAAACCGAAACCACGGGCAGCTCGATCGACGCGGGCGGTTCGCTGGTGCTTCAGGCCGGCCATGATCTCGGTGTGCAGGCGGGGACGCTCAAGGCGGGCGGCGATGTGGCCCTGCTGGCGGGTAACGACCTCGCGTTGACTGCGACGACGAATGGCAGCGCAACCAAGGTCACCCACGACGTCACCTCGGTCGATGCGGGCGGCAACCTCGCCATCGTCGCGGGTCACGACGCCACGCTTGAAGGTACACAGCTCAAGGCGGGCGGCGCTGCGGCGTTGCAGGCGGGCAACGACCTCAACCTGACCACGGTGACCGACAGCCAGACCACGACGGCGAGCTGGAAGGAAGGTAAGAAGCACATCACCCAGACCACCACCGACGAAACGGTGCGTGGGGTGACACTCGATGCGGGCACGGGCGTCCAGATCGTGGCAGGCCACGACGCGACGCTCGATGCCGCGACCATCGGCACCAAGACCGGTGACCTCACCCTGGCGGCGGGCCACGACCTGACCCTCACCACCGAGGACGAGAACCACACGGTCGTCACCGATACCAAGAAAAAGAAGAGCGGCCTGCTCAGCAGCAAGACCACCACCACGCATGACGAGGTGTCGTCGACCTACGGGATCGGCACGTCGCTGAGCGGCGACAACGTGCACCTGATCGCGGGCAACGATCTGACGGCCACGGCCGCCACGGTCAAGGCGGATGGCGGCATCGCCCTCAGCGCCGGCCACGACGTGAATCTGCTGGCCGGCGAAGATGTCTACGACGAAAGTCACAGCCGGACGGTGAAGCGCTCGGGCATGACCCGCGGCACGCTGCCAGCAGACTGGAACTACCAGACGCAGGCCAAGGCCAACGCCGATACCAGCGAAGACCGGGTGGCCGTGGGTACGACGTTGAGCGGTGACTCGGTCACGGTCAGCGCCAACCACGACATCAACACCCAGGCGGCACAGATCGCGGGTACCCACGACGTGACCCTGGCGGCGGGTCACGACCTGAACATCGGGACGGCGCTAAGCACGCACGCCGAAGGCCATGAACAGAAGGTCTCCACTTCGGGCTTCATCCAGGACGGTCTGCACGTCACGATCGGCAATCAGAAGACCAAGGGCACGCTGGACGTCACCCAGATCGATTCAACCGGCAGCCTGATCGGCAGCACGGATGGTCGCGTCACGCTGGCGGCCGGGCAGGATGTGCATATCACCGGGTCGGATGTGCTTAGCCACACCGGCACGTCGATTGTGGGGCAGAACGTCACGATTGATGCCGGGCTGGGGACGGTGGATTCGCGGCAGACGCAGTCTGCGCATTCTGGGGGTATCAACGTCGGCCTCACGGGGGGCGTGGTGGACACGGCGCAGGGTATCTACGCATCCGCGCATCGTGCCGGCCAGGTCGATGATGACCGGTTGAAGGCGCTGTATGCGATGAAGACCACTTATGGCGTGATGGACGCACTTGGCGTGGGTCCATCCGCACCTAAAGATGGCGACAGTGGAAACTCGAATGGAATCAGCGTGCGAGTGGGCCTCGGTGCCAGCACGGTTAACAGCCACACGAACACGCACGATGACACGACCACCGGGAGCGCCATCCGGAGCGACGGAAGCGTCACTATTGCTGCAATGAACGGCAATCTAAACGTCATTGGAAGCCAGATAGATGGTAAGAATGTCTCTCTTGCCGCCACTGGCGACCTGAATTTGTTGAGCCAACTTGAGGCGCACACGCAAAAGAGCAATAGCGCCAATGCGAGCGGTGAGTTCGGGATCAGTGTTGGTAGCCAAACTGGTATCTACGTTACCGCGAGCATTGGCAAGGGGATTACCCATGGCAACGGCACCACGAACGCGAACACATCGGTCAACGCGTCAGACACATTAAGCCTTGTCTCCGGCAACGACACCAATATCCGCGGCGCCCAGGCAAAGGGCGAGTCGGTGGTGGCGGCGATCGGGGGCGATCTCAATATTGCGAGCCAACAGGTGACTAACGATTACGCGAGCCAGTACTGGCAGGTCGGTGGTACCTATGTTTATGGGTACGGAAGCCAGGTCAACATCGCCGCAGGAAAAACGACAAGCAACTATAAGAGCGTCGACGAGATCAGCGGTATTGGGGCAGGCAGCGGTGGATACAATATCTACGTTAGCGGCAACACTGATCTTAAGGGTGGCGTTATCGCCAGCGCGGCTGACGCTGCGAAGAATGCTCTAAGCACTGGCTCGCTCAGCTTCAGTGATGTCGAGAATAAGGCCGACTACCACTCAGTAAGCGGCTCGGCCTCGGTGGGAAGCGGCGGTAGTTTTTCCGGAAGTATGAGTGTTCCGCAATCGAAGGATGCCAGCAGTACTACGCGCGCGGGAATTGCCGATGGCATGTTAGATGTGCGCAACCAGCCGAGCATTGATCTCAGCGGCCTAGACCGCAACCCTGACCTCGATGCAGGTGGCCTTAGGCCGATCTTCGATGCAAAGAAAGTTGCGGAGCGCGAGGAACTAGGTCAAGTCGCTGGGCAGGTCGGTTTTCGTGTCGCGGGTGATATCGGCGAAGTCTTTGATCTTAAGGAAGGCAGCCCCGAGAAAGTTGCGCTGCACGGTGCTGTCGCGGCCGCGATGGCGAGCTTGGGCGGTGGTGACGTGGGACAGGCGGTAGCAGGTGCGACGGCAAACCAGCTGGCGATCAATGCGTTGTCTCAGTCACTTCAGGATGCTGGCTACCTACCGGGAACCCCCGAATTCGCTTCGTTAATGAAGCTCGGGAGTTCCGCCATAGGTCTGGCAGCTGGCGGTTCAACGGGTGCGGTTGTCGCCGAGTCGGCCACGCAGAACAACTGGCTACTTCACAGTGAAGTTGAATGGGCGGACAAGAAGAGAGCTGAATGCGGCAGCGATCAGGCGTGTAAAGATCAGATCACTGCGGCCATGGAAAAGCTAAGTCTCGAGCGAGACTATGAGCGCGAGCAATTCTCGAATAGCTATTTTGCAAACGTGGCTCAGAAGTACGGCGTCTTGACTGAAGGCGACAAGGATGCTGCAGCGAAAGCGTACTACTCGTACTACGGCATTTCTCCGGGTGCACGCATTGATGCTGAATACGAGCCTTCCAATGATTTGATGTACCAGTTTCGCCAGGTTGTAGCGGGCTTCGATGATGCTCGAAAAGCGGTAGATCTTAAGCTAGATCACTATGGCGACTATCCGAACGAAATACCTGGTGCGGTGGTAGGCGCTGTATATGGCGGCATAAAGAAAGCAGCGAGTAATGCGGCAGACTATCTGTCAAGCGATGTGCCGGCGTGGACGTTGGCACAGCAGACCCACGATCAGTATGGAGTGCCGACGGCCTACAACAGTGGGGTCATGGCGTACACGACAGCATTGACGGCCGCTCTGGCCGCACCCGCCATGGCATCAGGCGGTGGTGCAGGTGCGTTGTACCAGACCCCCTCGTGGATTTCAGAATGGTCGTCGTCCACTTGGTCAGGGGGCGGGGCTGCTACTTTGGGCTATTACCCCATTGCTTCTGCTGGGGGAGATGTCCCGCTACTGCTCACCGGGGGAACAAATGGTGGGCAGATCGCAGGTGCGCTTTCTCAGATCGCAACCTCCATGGGAACGGCGGATTCCATGGCAGGTTGGCGGCTGAGCCTCGCGCTCGCGGCGCAGCAGTCGGTGGACCCCCTGATTGGAACCACGTTACCGGGTGCATTGGCACCTGTTAAGGTTACGGCCGAGGGTAGCGTAGGAGGGAAGACATTCTCCGATGTTAATCAGACGGCACGCCCCTTAGCTGATCAGTCGAACACGCCGACGTTAATTGCCGACTTGATCGGCGAAGATGCACCGAATGGTACTTACGCGGACGCTCATGCCGAGATCGGGACAATTCAGCAGGCTTACGACGCTGGATTGACGAAGGGCCAGGACATGACAATCGTTGTTCGGGGCCAGGACCCTTGTGGCTACTGTGCAAAGAACCTTAAAGCGATGGCTGACCGTGCGGGTCTGAACGTCTTAACGGTGGTAGACGGAACCACTGGTAAGGTGATGCAGTGGTCCAGAGGTTCAAGCGACTGGGTTACTATTAAGGAAGAGCAGTTGCCTAAGGCCAAGCGACTATGATGAACGAGATTATCTTGATGAGCGCTGTCGACCGCGAAGTGGCGGGGCAGATGGGGATCTATGTTAAATCCCCGGTGTGGTCGCATGTTGAAGACCGTCTTCGGCGTGCGTTTACATTTGGCGGCGGCGTGCAACTAGAAATTGGCTATCCCGAAACGGACAGTAGGATTAGGCTGGGATTGTCCATGACCATGAATGCCCACCCGGGCAACTGTCGGATCGTGTACTCACCAGTGGAGGAGCTCGGTGAGAAGAGCAGGATTCACGAGTGGTGGCAGTCAAACGATCTGCCGTTCTCGGGAACCATGGTGTTCAACGATCATCCCTTCGACAACAGGACCGTGTGCTACTCGTTTGACACTGTCAGGACTATCTTCGAGGATTTCTTCGATAAGCACGATCTATCAGAACCGAGTATGGTGCAGTTTCGCTCCGTGTGGGATAAGAAGCCACGATCGTGACGATGGCTTCACGAGGACGGGAAGTGACGTCATTTCGTACTATCAGGGACTGCAGATCGCGCCAAATTTGGTGAATGGTGCGTTTGATGTCGTGAACGTGGCCAAGAGTTTGGTTGGATTCATTGTGTCAGCGGGATTTGTAGGTTTATTTTCTGATATAGAGTCGAGCTTGCCCAAATGCGAATCATGGCTTGAAGATGCCATTGAGTCGAATGAGAATTTTGGGATGGCGCCAAAGTTTCATTTGTATCAGCTGCGAGAGGCAAGGGCGGTAGCGAGCTGGCTTTCTACCGGTCGCATCGAGGAAGCTCTCTGGCAAGAGACACTAGATGGCGAGATATCTGCTGTTCGTGAAACCAATGCATACTGTCAGGGTGACCTAAGGACGTTGAGACTGGATCAGCTTATTCCAGTAGCTATGTTGGCTAACGCGCCGTCCATTGCGGTCAGGGAGTACGAGGCCAGCCATAGCGCGGTCCCAGTTAAGAGCGGGACGTCTGTTTCGCCCCGCAAGTACGGATATGCCGTGGCTAGGGCATGGAGTCGTGATGGGGATGGCGATAGTCGCGAAGAGTTGTTTGCTTGGGGTAAGCAGGTGTTACGGGATGATCTGGATGATTGGTTGTCGCGTGGCCAGTACATCATCGCTGCAAAATGGGTGTGCTTCGTGTACGCCCTACTGGGCGGGGAGACGTCTGCCCCCGCTGCGTTGATTTCTGCGTTGGATAACCTAAAGAGTAGTTAGGCTAACTTCCAAGCCAGCTTTGGAGGGTAGTGTGTGCTAATCGAAAGTAAGTTCGCTTCGGTAAGGGTATGTCAGTAATGAGGAGGCATCCAACATCTCGTAAGCAGCGCCAGATTGCACTGCTGGTAATCGGCGGCCTTGCCGCGTCACTGATATGGATCCCGGCGTTGATCAGCTCGGAAGCAGAGCCTGGCGAGTGGTGGGGCTTGCTAGCGTTCTTCTGCATCGGTGTCGGCGTTACTGCGTTCATCGGCCTGCCACTTCTATATATCGTAGACCTGTGGTTTAACTTCATTGGCCGCTACATAGTTGGTGGTGCGCTATATGGTCTTGTCTTCTGGATACTTATGGATGCCCCGATCTTTCCGAAGGACTGGAATAAGTTGGTAACGCGGTGGTTCTGGTTAGATCACGCCCCACGGCGGGTTGCCATATTCGTGGCCTTCGGAATCATTGTTGGCACTCTCTACACTGCCATTCTGTTCATTATTGGCAAGGTAGTTGAAATGAAGCGCGCTACCCGGTCAAGGGAATAAGTGGCGAACCTGGGCGATGAACATCATTGTTTGTCGACTCCCCGATTGGAAGCTGGAAATGAATGTAGTTCTCGATGGCTCAAAGATCACTTCGTCGGATGACTTCTACCGGCAGTTGGCGGCTGGGCTGGACCTACACTCGTACGGAAGAAACTTAGATGCACTGTGGGACCTCTTGAGCGCAAGCGTTGAGCGGCCGTTGAGCATTTCGTGGGTGGATTCTGAGCGATCCAGGGATGTGCTGCGGGAAGAATTCCAGGCGATTGTGGCAGTGTTGGATAGGGTGGTTGAGTTTGATAGGGCTGCCCGATGGCCGGACAAATTTCATTACACGTTGCTTTAGACGCGATCTTTGATACGGATCTCTCGACGTCCCCCCACCTTCAGTAGTGTCCGATTTGGAGCCCAGAATTACTGTAACTGTTTCGCGTAGGCAGCGGGCGTCAGCCCGCCTAGTGCTCTTTTCGGTCGCTCCTCGTTGTATTCACGGCGCCAGTTTTCGATCTCCGTTCGGGCGTGCAGAAGGCTGGGAAACCAGTGTTCGTTGAGGCATTCGTCGCGCAGTCGCCCGTTGAATGACTCGATGTAGGCGTTCTGGTTCGGCTTCCCCGGCTCGATAACTCTTAGTTGCACCCCGCGTTCGTGCGCCTAGGCGACCATGGCCTTGCCACAGAACTCCTTTCCGTTGTCACTACGAATCACCCTTGGCAGACCGCGCGTTCCGGCCAGGCGGTCCATGACGCGCGTTACGCCTACACCCGAAATGGCCCGCTCGATTTCGATGGCGACGGCCTCATGCGTCGCGTCGTCGACGATCGTCAGGCATTTGATAACGCGCCCTTCGGCGGTGCGGTCAAACACAAAATCGATGGACCAAACGTGGGTATTGACACGCAAGAGCGCCGAAGTCAGCGAAAGAAGGATCTCGAATGCACGGGATTACACTCCCGCCCGTGACAAGCACAGGCGGGAGCGCAACCATCCGTTACTGCGTAATATTCGCAGTCACATGATAAACCCGCCCACCCCAACCATCGTTGGGAAACGAATCCGACACCTTCAGATAAACCGGCTTCGACCCATCCGCCGCAGCCTTCAGGAACGGCGTCAGATCCACAGTCCGGTCTTCCTTATTCGACCCATCAGTAATTGGCCGTGTCTCTTCCAACACGGTCGTCCACGTCTGGTTATCCGAACTGGCCTGGACCATGAACTCTGCATCGATCGTCAGCGTGACAGTCGCAGCCTTCGTATCGCCCGGGAACGGAAACCGATACGTAAAGTGCGCATTACCATCAGCGAAACGATTCTGCACGCCGTTGCTCTGCGAGCCATCGGGATCGAACAACCACGGATTTTCATCCACCGTCCCCGTATCAAAGTCGATGGCATGAGCGATGAGCACATCAGCCTGCGTCGTGAAGCGCAGCCCGGCCGCGGTCAGGTTTACGGCGACCATGTGGTGGCCGTCGCTTGCCGAGCTCGGCACAGTGATCTTGAGCGGCAGGGTCTTGCTTACCGGGCTGGCATTGCCACGCGGCTGCAGGGGCAGCAGCGAAGCACGCGGCGTGGCGGACCAGCCCGCCGGCACATCCACTGACGTCAGGGTGAGCAACGGGATGTAACCCGTGGCCGACGCGCTAAGCGTGACAGGAAGGGTCGTGGTGCCGGTGGCAGCGGGCATAACCACCGGTTGGGCCGGGGACAGGGTGCCTGCCAGCGAGGTGATCGGCGTGAAGGTCGGCACATCGCCGATCAGGGCGCTGAGCGCACTGGCCTGCGTGCGCCAGTCGAACACATTGGGGTGATCGTCGCTGGTCGCACCAGACCAACGCGTACCCAGTCGCCCGGCGGCGTCGCGGTCGTTGTTCCAGATGCCTTCGGCCTGTTGCGAGAGGAAGTCGGCATACCGTGTGTCGTGCGTCGTATCGACCAGGTCAGTCCAGTAGCGCATGAAGATGCCCTTGAACTGCTTGCCGTTGTCGTCGCAGGTCTGGTCAGTGGCGTCGCAGATTTCCGTCAGCGTGCCGTTGGTGACCAGGGCGTTCGGGCCGATGGCAGCATCCGCGAGGCGTTTCACCGCGGCGAGGACCTTCGGATCGCGCGTGGCGCGGTACAGCTCGAGTCCACCACCGATGGCGAGGCCCTGGTTGTAACTCCACACGTTCTGGCCGTTGTTGGTGCAGGCGTTGGTGAGGCCATCGTTGACCAAGCCATTGGCATTCACCATGCCGCTGCCCTGGAACCAGTTCCAGGCCGTGCGTGAACGGCCCAGCCACAGCGTATCGCCGTGGATACGGTTATGCAGCTCGGCAGTGAGCCGGATCCACAGGCCGTTGGTGATGGCGTTCTTATAGGTCCGCTCTCCATCCCACCAAACGCCACCACCGCAGGTGCTCGTATCCCAATAGCCATTCACGTAGTTGGCGATAGTCACCGCCATGTTGAGGTACTTGGGATTACCGGTTAGGTCATAAGCCTGAATCCAGGTGAGACCCCACCATTCGGAATCGTCGATCGCCCGGCTGGTGAAGTTACCCAGTAGCGGATCGCCGGACAGCACACCGGCCGGAAAGACGCCCTTGTCCTTCTCGAAGGTGTTGTCCAACTGGCCGAGATAACGGCGGTCACCGGTCCGCTGCATGTAATCGCCGATGGTTTGCAGGGCCACCGCCGAATTCCACCAGCTGGAAGGGAACCAGGCCTTGTTGGGTTCATACGAACTCATCAGGACATCCGCGGCCACCCGGGCGCGGGCCATGGCGACGGGGCCATCAGTGAAGGCGTTGGCTGGGTGGGCTTGTTGGGCCGCGGCGGCGGGGAAGGCGGCCGCCAGGGCCGTCAGGCTGGCGACAGCCAGCAGCGTTTTCACGCGCATGCGTAATGCACCGAGCTTCATGAGTAGAAGCACTCCTTTGGGATACCCACGATAGGGCTAGAGGTAGCACCTCCTCCCCGCCACTCCCCGGCCGAACCGCGGGCGATGACCCGACCTGGCACAGCGCGCGCACGAACGCATTTAAACGTCTAAATTTCCCCATTTAGATCGTGCGAATTCGCGGAGTGTCGCAGGGTTGGCGGTTCGATATGTGAGAACTGCGTCAACGCGTGAGGTCGCCGCCACCCCGAGTCGGCAGGGCCGGGTGGTTTATCAGATGGCCACACGGAGTCCCGCAGTCGCACGCCAGCCTTTGGCGAGCCGATCGCCAGACGTGCGGGCACCTTCGACGAAGCCGCTCACCCGACGGGAGACAGCGACGCGCGCGCCGAGTGCGGCTTCAAGGGCCGTCGTGTGTCTGGGCTGCAGATCGAGGGGCAGGGTCCCGCCCTCATACGAGGCCTCTAGTTGCATGCCATCGTCCGCGCGATGCACAACCGACAGGCGGCCGTAGACATCTGCCATGGCGGCGTGGGGTAGCGGAACGCCTTTGCCAAACCACACGCCGGCACGCGATGACATCGAAGCGAATCGCGCGCGTCGAAAACGAACACCGTTGCTTGCATTGTAGGTAGCGCCGGAAACGGTACCGTAGGCAAGTTGCACCTGGGGTTCGATATAGCCGCTCTCCGTCGTTCCGAGGCGATATCCTGCCGTCACCGCAGCGCTTGCGGCATGACTTCCCAATCCGCCGCGAATGACTTCGCCAGTCGAACTGACGGATCGATAGGTAGAAGCGGCACGACCGAAGCGGACGTTGGCATCAAGAAAATAGCCCTGGTTGGAGAGCCATGTGTCGTAAAGGCCCAGGGCATGATCGTGTTGATGTGCTCGTCCCTCATTCAGGACGGCATCGGATTCCGCATGGGAATACACCAACCCCGAGAGGTTGCTGCCTTGATCCGTCTCCCAGGCCGTGTCGAGCCCGACGTTCCGCGTAGTCCAGGGCCGGCGATGGGCCTGGTCGTCACCCGCCGAGCCCGCACTATTTCCCTGTGAGCCATCCATCCAGACACCGTTGACGTGGCTGATGTCGTTTCGGAATGCGTCGGCGCGTCGAGCCAGGGTCTGGTCATCGATAAGCCACAGGTCGCTAGTCATCGCGGCAGCTTCTCCCGCCGCCAGCACGCTGTTGGCCGGCCGGATGGCGGAGGAGGGTATGCCGGCGGTGTTCGCGCTATGTGGAGGTGTCTGGTCGGTGGTCACGTCATTCGTCGTGGGCGACGTCGGGGCCTGCGGCTGACCGTCGCCAAAGATTTGCAGTCCGGTCAGAAGCACACGCCGCTGATCCGCGCTCAACGCGACTTGCGGCGCGTAGTTGAACTGCACCAAGGCATTCTCATAGCTGCTCGTCCACTGGCTGGAAGCGCCCTGGATCGCCCCGAGGCGGGCCGCTTCGTCGGGGAGGCCGCTGGCGTCGAGGATGGTGACAGGGGCGGAGGCGGGAATGACTACGCCCGTCTTGAGCGTCGACGCATTGACCCAGCGGGTATCGTCGAGGGCCGGATCGTACGCAATCTTGACACTTGCCTTACCTGATACCTGGAGTGCCGATACGCCGGGACCCAGGACGATGCGATCGGCTACGCCGCCACGCACGTCGCTGAGCAAGGTGAAAATCGCGCCGTCGCCCAGCGCTACGGTCGTGTGACTGGTCGCGGCGCTGCCGATTTCCAGTGTGCGAAACGCGTGAGAAGGAATCGCGCCAGGGAGAAAGGTCCCCCAGGCCGATGCGAGATCGATGCCACCGCCACTGCCTATATGAAGCGTGCCATTGCCGAAGTCGTTGGCCACCACGCCTGTGCCGGTGGGCACCCAGGTCGCACCGTTCAGGAACGTCAGTGAGGTGTCGCCCGTGGTCTGTGCTGATGCGGTGCCGGCCAACCCGGAATCGGTGGCGGATAGCACCCTTCCTTTAAAGGACGAATCGAGGGTGTCCAGCAAGACATGAGTCGTGGCGGTCTGGACAACGTTGTTTGCACCGGCCGTATCGATAGTAACCAGATCACCAACCAACGCGACACGACCCGCGCCCGTACTGTTGATGTCTACCCGCGCGTTGCTGTCACTTTGGGCAGTATTCGCGAGGACGATCGTCTTGCCGTCGCCATCCGTTGTCGCGCTCGCGACCAGTCCACCGGCGAAAGTAACTTGACCGCCGGTTTGGTTGATGGCGAATGTATTGCAGTGGTCACAGTGGGTATGCGCATCCAGGGTCACCAGGGACGTGGGGTCAACAAAGTTCAGCACCCCGGTATTGATGATGCCGTAGGCCTCGGTCGCCGCGTGGACCGATGCCGTGACGTTCTTCGCAAAGGTCATGGACGAGCCCATGCCATACGTGTTGCTGATGGCCGCCGGCAAACCAAAAGGGGTGTAGCCGGTACCGTTGTTGACCTGGATATCGACGTTGCCACCCAGGTTCATGGTGGCTGTTCGGTAGGTATTGGCGATGCCAAAAGACGATCGAGGACCGGTCGCCGTGATAGCAGCGTCACCTGTGACGGAAAGGCGGCCCTGATTACGGATGCCAAAGACCGTGGAACCATTCGAGGTTGCCGTGAGATCGAGCGCGCCATCGACCGTGAGGCGGGTGTTTACGTTGTCGTTGTAGATTCCGTGCACATTGTCGCTGGGATAGATTCCCAACGAGGACACGGTCAGTCCGCCATTGAAGAGCATGTTGCTGCGGCCACCGCCCGAGTTATACACCCCGGCCGTGTTTTCGCCGCGCGCCGCCACGTTGACCGTCGTGTGCCCGTTGAAGGTGAGAACCCCCTGGTAGGACCATATTCCCTGGGAATAGCCGGGGGTCTGGGTCCGGATCGTCGTTTGCCCATTGAAGGTGGCGGTGCCTTGGTAGACACGGAGCCCAATCGACGAACTCGTGGGGACGGCATCATCGGACTCGGCTGCGATCGAGGTAGCCCCATTGACTGTCAGCTCGCTCTGTTCAACATCCACACCAAGCGCGACGCCCCATGCGCCAACAGCGGCTCGTTTCGCGGAGATGCTGAGTTGTCCGGAGCCATCACCCACCTGCATGAGAAGCGGATTCACCACCCCGATCAGCCGAACGCCACTGATATCCTGCGGTAACGTGGTCGATGCGGTGACCGTGTCGCCACTATTGAATCGATAAACGAGACGGCCCTGGCTGTCCTGAGTCGCGCTGTATGCGGTGTCGTCGGTTAGCGAGCCGGTGATGGTCTGCGTGAAATCGCGCGCCGACGAAAGACCGGGCGCCGCGCTGGCACCAAGCGCCGTCCAGATGGATGCGGCCATCAGGCGCCGGGCGCGTAAGTCGGTGGACTGCCTTCTCATTTTTTCACCCCTGGGATGCCCTTGCCGAACTTAGATCTGGGCAGGGATGCGGATTTCTTCAGGGCACTGGATCGTCGGTCCGTTGTCCTTCATCAGGATGACCTGGCCGCTTTCACCCACGGTGGTGTTGGCTACGCTGCTTGACCCGAGTTGCAACTCGCCGAACGTTACCTTGAACTTGCTTCCGCCAGTGATCCGCGTATTGGTCATGCGAATGCCGAGATTGTCAGTGGTTGGGCGCCCCATTTCGTCAGCACTCACGCCCTGAATCGCACCTTGCGATTTCGTCGCGGTGGCGATCACGTTATCGATGGTGATATTCGAAATGATCGGTGCCGGGCCGCCCTTTCCGGAAGCGTAGGCATAGGTGAACAGAAACGGTTGACCCACATGGGTCATGCAGGTGTCCGAATAGTCGATGTCGTTGGTCGCCCCACTGTCCTTCTTGGTGAGGTCGGTTTTGATCCGGTAACCGTAGTCCGTGCCGTTGAAGAGAATGTTGTTTACGATCACTCCCGAGACACCTGGGTCGGCCAGCGTGTGGCCCGCGGCCTCCTGGCCGCCGATTGAAATGCCGTGGCCGCCGCCCACGACGCAATGGGTCACGGCGACGTTCGCGGTCGGGGGACCGCCCGCATTGGATTTGATGGCGATATCGTCGTCGCCCGTGTCCAGGACGCAGTTCTGGATGGTCGCGACATGGGTGCCGATGATGTCGATGGCATCGGTATTGGGCGCCAGGTTGTCCCCGCTGCTGTTCCTGGCAGGATTGGCATAGATCCATACACCATCAATAGTGACGTCACTGGACCCCGATTCGATGACGAGCTGTTCTTTCGGCGAGTTCCGGATAATCAGCGCGTTCGTCGTATCGTTCGAGGGGCTGGGGAAGGTCACCAGCGACTGCGGCGCCCCGGTGTCCGTGAAGTTCGCCCCGATGTTGATATGGGACCCACTGATCGCAATCAGCTTGGGCCGCTCCGTGTTGTCCTGCCCCACGGCAGACGCCCAGTATGCGGATCCATCGCCATCAATGGCACCGGTTCCGGTAATCGTTACGTTACTCACCTTCTTGCCGACCAGGACGGCACTGTTCGGCGAGAGGCCTGTGCTGCCCTGAAGTGTGAATCCCTTCGCCAGTTTGATGACGACGTTGTTAGCCAAGTTGACGCTGGTGATCACAGCGGTAGCGATGCCATTGTTCGCGTGCAGGTCGACAAGCCCGCCGCCGGCGGCGGAGCATTGGTTGATCGCTGCCTGGAGGCTGGTGGTGTTGGCCTTGGCGGAACTGCTCCACTGGGGCACGCACGTGGCCGCTTGCACGGTGGCCTGAAACACCAAGCTCCCGAGGAGGGCAGTGCAGGCCCGGCTGACGATTTTTCGATTCGAACGTTTCATGAGGGCGCCCCTGTGCTGTCCTGAATGTCGCAGGAGGGTAGGCACGGATTCGCCAGAGGGGGACCCCGCGGGAGGACAGCTAGCTGTCCGGATGAGCCACAGGAGAGAAAATGAGATGCGTGCACTACCCCTGGACAAGAGCCCGCCGCCCCCTTGTAGGAGCGCGCTTGCGCGCGATGACTCTTGCGACAAGCCCCATCGCGCGCAAGCGCGCTCCTACAAAAGACCCGTCGCGGAGGCACTGGGCGTTTGCATACGACATCTGCAAAAACCAGGTCGAGCACCGCAATGCACAAGAATGTTCTCAACCTGTTAAGATAGCGGTCCAGATCGATGAGCCAGCCTCCAGGCAAGCCCTAGTCGTGATTCAGACACGGGCGCCTGCATTGGGGCGTCCAGGGTTTCTCTAGCCTTGGGGTTTTTCAGCATGACTCATCGTATGCACGGGCGTCCGCGCCTTTCGCTTCTCTGCCTTGCGCTTGCCGCCGCGTTGCCTGCCATGGTGCACGCCCAGTCCGGCCCGAACGCTGACGACGCCGATAAGGATGATAAGGCGAAGAAGGCCACCACCCTCGACACCGTGAACGTCCAGGGCCAGGCCGTCTCGACCTACACGACGGACCAGTCGTCTTCGACGACGCGCCTTCCGCTAACCCTGCAGGACACGCCACAGTCGATCAGTGTGTTCACCGAGCAGCGGATCAAGGACCAGAACCTGACGAACGTGCGCGCGGTGCTGGACAACACCACGGGCGTATTTTCGACGGCGTACGACTCGGAACGTGTGGTGTTCTGGTCGCGCGGCTTCCAGGTCGAGAATATGTCGTACGACGGCGTCCCCATCGCTTCGAGCCTGAATATCAGTTCGGCCGACTCCTCGCTGGATCCGTCGATTTATGAGCGCATTGAAATCATCCGCGGCGCGACCGGCTTGCTGAGCGGTGCCGGCAGCCCCTCCGCGAATATCAACTTCGTGCGTAAGCATGCTGATAGCCGTACCCCGGAAGCCGACGTGTCGGTGAGCTATGGCTCGTGGAACACGCAGCGTGAAACCGTCGATGCGTCGACGCCGTTGAATGCATCGGGAAGCATCCGCGGACGCTTCGTCGCCGCGCATGAAGACGGCGATTCTTACATCGATCGATACCACAATCAGAAGAACGTGGCCTACGGCGTGATCGACGCCGACCTCGACGAGAACACGACGCTGAGCGTCGGCTATGACTGGCAGAAGACCCGGCCGACCGGTGTCACCTGGGGCTCGTACCCGGTGCTCTACCAGGACGGCGGCTTCATCCAGTGGCCACGCGGTTTCTCCTCAGCGGCTGACTGGACGCACTGGAACAATACGACGCAGACCGCCTTCGCCGACCTCAAGCACAGCTTCGACAACGGCTGGCAGCTGCATGCGCTGGCCAGCCATCGCAAGACCGATGCCGATTCGTCGCTGTTCTACGTCTACGGCGCGCCAGACCGCGAGACGGGCGAGGGCCTGATACCGTACGCCTACAAGAGCTTCCAGCGCGGCAGCCAAAACAACCTCGACCTGTTTGCTTCGGGCCCGTTCCAGGCCTGGGGCCGCGAGCATGAGCTCGTCGTGGGCCTCAGTGATTCGCACTACCGCACGGATTACTTCGAATACCCGCACGGCGATTTCCTTCCGGATATCGGGAACTTCCTTGAGTGGAACGGCAGCTACCCGTATCCCGACTTCTCGTCGACGGCCCAGCGCGTATCCATTGCGCGCACGGAGCAGAGCGGTGCCTATGCGGCGGCGCGCCTGCAGCTGGCTGATCCGCTGAAGCTCATCGTCGGCGCACGTTATTCACGCTGGAAGAACGACACGAACGACAGCACCGCCGGCATTTATCACGAGACCGCCAGCAAGACCATTCCGTACGCAGGCCTGATCTATGACATCACGCCCAACTACTCGGCCTTCGCGAGTTACACGCAGATCTTCGATCCGCAGAACAACCGAAAGCAGGACGGCAGCTTCCTCGAACCCGTGCTGGGCACGAGCCGTGAAGTCGGCATCAAGGGTCGGCATTTCGATGGCGCCCTGAATACCTCGCTGGTGTTCTTCGAGACGAAGCAAGACCACGTGGCGGATGCCTTGCCCGGTGTATACCTGCCCGATGGCATCACCCAGGCCTATCGCTCGGTCGATGGCACCACGTCACGCGGTTACGAGTTTGAAGCCTCGGGCGCGTTGTCGGGTCACTGGAACGGTACGTTCGGCTGGTCGCATTTCAACGTCAAGGCGCCGGAAGGCGGTGCGCTGCGTCCGTCGCTGCCGCGCACGCTGGTCCGCATGTTCACGACCTACACGCTGCCTGGCGAGTGGAGCGGCCTGACCGTGGGCGGTGGCGTGAACTGGCAGGGGCCATCGAAGGCCGATATCGATGATGGCTACGGCGTGGTCCGCCTGTACCAGTCGTCGCAGACGCTGGTCAACGCGATGGCACGCTACGCCTTCAACGACCATGCGTCGGTACAGTTCAACGGCGATAACCTGCTCAACCGCAAGTACTTCGTGCTGGACGATTACAGCAACCTGTACTACGCGCCGGGTGCCACCTGGACGGTCTCGTTCAACTACAAGTTCTTCTAAGTCCCGTGTGTAGGAGCGCGCTTGCGCGCGATGGGGTGCGGTAACCCCCATCGCGCGCAAGCG
>NZ_DASYCB010000055.1:0-6365 GCF_036500425.1 Luteibacter sp. | reverse complement strand
CGATGGGGTCTTGCCGCGGGCACCCATCGCGCGCAAGCGCGCTCCTACAGTTCGTTAGGTGTTATGGCAGGGTCTTGGCCATCTTCTGGTGTTCTTTCAGCGTCGGCAGGGTTTCCTTCGCGAACGCTTTCATCGCCGGGTTCGAGCCCTTCTCAGCTTCAACCTCGAACATCGCCACGGCCTTCTCATGGTCGGCGACCATCACCTTCGCGTATTGGCGGTCGAACTCTTTCCCGTTGAGCAGCTTCAGTGCGTTGATGTCTTTCTGTGCATCCGGCGGCGGCGCGGTGGTCGTGCTGTAGCCCTTATCGCCATTGCGCAGGCCTTCCAGCTTTTCGTTCGCCTTGGTGTGGTCATCCACCATCTTCTGCGCGAACTGCTTCACCTTGGTCGATGAGCCTTGCTTAAGCGCGAGCTGGCTCAGTTCGACCTCGGCGACATTTGCGCCGGTGGCGTTCTGGTAGAAGCCAGCGTCGGTGGGCGTACCGCCCTGGCTGTCCTTCTCCTGGGCGGCAAACGCGGTGAAGGGCAGGGCGGCGGCGAGGCTGGCCGCAAGGAACAGGTGGGGCAGGCGAGAAGCCATGGGTTATCTCCGGTTGAAACCGCCCCCGGTGTCTCACCCGGCCGATGAAACCCCTGTGACCCCCGCGCCTACGCGGGCACGACACCGCCCTTGTAGGAGCGCGCTTGCGCGCGATGGGTCTAGCCGCGAGCACCGATCGCGCGCAAGCGCGCTCCTACAAGGGGCCCTGCATCAGCGCGAAAGAGGTCCTGGCGAATGGGCGAAAAAAAGGCCCCGGGGGGGCCTTTTTTCAACACCGGGTGTCGCGGATTACTTGCGGGCAGCCTTGCCGCCGAGGCCTGCCGCGTCGCGGAGGAGCTCGGCGCGGTCGGTCTGTTCCCACGAGAACGCGGTGAACGCGCTGCCGTCGGCGGCGGTCATCTGGACCGGCTTGCGGCCGAAGTGGCCGTAGGACGCGGTTGCCTGGTACATCGGGTGGACCAGGTCGAGCATCTTGATGATGCCGAACGGGCGCAGGTCGAAGTGCTTGCGCACCAGCTTCTCGATCTTGTCGTCCGAGATCTTGCCGGTGCCGAAGGTCGTCACCGAGATCGAGGTCGGCTCGGCCACGCCGATCGCGTAGCTGACCTGGATTTCGCAACGATCAGCGAGGCCGGCGGCGACGATGTTCTTGGCGACGTAACGCGCGGCATAAGCAGCCGAACGGTCGACCTTCGACGGATCCTTGCCCGAGAACGCGCCGCCACCGTGACGGGCCCAGCCGCCGTAGGTGTCGACGATGATCTTGCGGCCGGTCAGGCCGCAATCGCCCACGGGGCCGCCGATCACGAACTTGCCGGTCGGGTTGATGTGGAACTTGGTGTCCTTATGCAGGAGCTTCGCCGGCAGCACGGGCTTCAGGATCAGCTCGCGCACGCCTTCGATCAGGTCCTTCTGCTTCACGCCCGGATCGTGCTGGGTCGAGAGCACAACGGCGTCGATGGCGATGGCCTCACCGGCCTCGTTGTAGCGCAGGGTGACCTGGCTCTTCGCATCCGGGCGCAGCCACGGCAGCGGCGAGTTCTTCTTCTTGCGCACCTTGGCCTGCTGTTCCACCAGGCGGTGGCTCAGATGGATGGCGGCCGGCATGAATTCGCTGGTTTCGTTGGTCGCGTAGCCAAACATCAGGCCCTGGTCGCCCGCGCCCTGTTCTTCGGGCTTCTTGCGATCCACGCCCTGGTTGATATCCGGGGACTGCTTGCCGATCAGGTTGAGGACGCCGCAGGTGGCGCCGTCGAAACCGACGTCGGAGGAGTTGTAGCCGATATCCAGGATGACCTTGCGGGTCAGCGCTTCCAGGTCGATCCAGGCGCTGGTCGTGATTTCGCCCGCGACGATGGCGACGCCGGTCTTCACCAGCGTTTCGCAGGCCACGCGCGCGCGCGGATCCTGCGCCAGGATGGCGTCGAGGACGGCGTCGGAGATCTGGTCGGCGATTTTGTCCGGATGGCCTTCGGAGACCGACTCGGAGGTGAAGAGGTAGCTGCTCATCGTAGGGATATATCCTTCTTTACGGATAAAGAGATAAATGGGGCGCGCCATGATACACGGCCCCGTGCCGGTTTGCAGCGGCCAGCGTACCCCCGGGGGGTGACGATTGCATGGACATTCAGCCGGCCCTGTAGGAGCGCGCTTGCGCGCGATGGGCTTGCGGGGGCCCTATCGCGCGCAAGCGTGCTCCTACAGGGGTGGGTCAGGCATGGGTCAGGCGTTGGCGGGCGGCCCGGGCTACTGAGACCATGCCCGCAAGAGCCTCGCCTACCTCCTTCCAGCCCCGGGTTTTCAAGCCACAGTCCGGGTTGATCCAGAGCTGTTCGGGCGCCAGGACCTGCAGGGCCCGGGCGACGAGATCGGCCATTTCGGCCTCCGCGGGGACCCGGGGGGAGTGAATGTCATACACACCCGGACCGATCCCGTTGGGGTACTGGAAGCGGGTGAAGGCTTCCAGAAGCTCCATTCGTGAGCGGCTGGTCTCGATCGAGATCACGTCGGCATCCATGGCTGCGACGGCCTCGATAATGTCGTTGAACTCCGAGTAGCACATGTGGGTGTGCACCTGGGTCGCGTCGCTGGTGCCGCCGGCGGTGATCCGGAACGCGTCCACGGCCCAGTCGAGGTAGGCCTGCCAGTCGGCGCAGCGCAGTGGCAACCCCTCGCGCAATGCGGGCTCGTCGACCTGGACCATGCCAATGCCGGCGCGTTCGAGGTCGTGTACTTCATCGCGCAGGGCCAGCGCGATCTGCCGGCAGACGTCCGCGCGCGGCAGGTCATCGCGGACGAACGACCACTGCAGCATCGTGACCGGGCCGGTGAGCATGCCCTTCATCGGGCGCGAGGTCAGCGATTGGGCGAAAGCGGACCAGGCGACCGTCATCGCGACAGGGCGGGCGACATCGCCGAAGATGATCGGCGGCTTCACGCAACGCGAGCCATAGCTCTGTACCCAGCCATTCTTCGTGAACGCGTAACCATCGAGCTGTTCGCCGAAGTACTCGACCATGTCGTTACGCTCGGGCTCACCGTGCACCAGCACGTCCAGACCGGCCTCTTCCTGGAATTGCACCGCGCGGCGCACTTCCTCGCGCAGCAGGTCGTTGTAAGCCGCGGCATCGAGCTTGCCCGAGCGGAAGGCAGCGCGCGCAGTGCGCAGCTCATTCGTCTGCGGGAACGAACCGATCGTTGTGGTCGGCAACGGGGGGAGCCCAAAGCGTTCGCCCTGCACAGCGGCGCGGTGGGCGTAGCCCGAACGGCGCTGGCTGAACTGCGGCGTGAGGCCGCGTACGCGGGCACGCACATCGGCGCGTACCACCGCGGGTGAGGCAAGACGGTCAGCAACGACATCACGCTGATGTGCCAGCGCCAATGCGGCCTTCGAGCTACCGCTGATCGTGTCCGCGTAATGGCGCAGCTCGCCGATTTTTTGCCGTGCGAACGAAAGCCACGTGCCGACATCGCCGGGAAGCTGTTTTTCGTCCGACGCATCGATCGGTGAGTGCAGTAACGAGCACGATGTGGCGAGCCACAGGCGGTCATCGGTGATATGCCTGCGCAATACATCCAGCCGCGGCAGGATCGTGGCAGGGTTGCTCAACCAGACGTTGCGGCCGTCGACGATGCCGGCCGACAGCACGCGCCCTTCCGGCAGCGCGTCCAGCACGGCCCCGAGCTGTGCAGGCGCGCGAGCCAGGTCGATATGCAGGCCGGCGACCGGAAGTGACGCCGCAAGGGGCAGGTTGGCATCGAGCCCGCCGAAGTACGTGGCGAGCAGGACCTTGACCTTCGAGCGGGCCGCGAGCGCAGCGTACACGCGGCGGAACGCGTCCTGAGTCTCGGCATCGAGATCGAGCACCAGCGCTGGCTCATCGACCTGGATCCACTCCGCACCTTCGGCGGCTAGTGCATCGACGACGCCGTACCAGGCAGGAAGGAGAACATCGAGCAGATCGAGTGCACGGCTACCGTCCGTGGTCTTCGCCAGCAACAGGAACGTCACCGGGCCGAGCAGCACGGGGCGGGCCGTATGCCCGGCGGCTACGGCTTCACGGTATTCCGCGACGGCCTTGTCGGCGCGCGCCCTGAACGGCTGGCCAGCGTGAAGCTCGGGGACGATGTAGTGGTAGTTCGTGTCGAACCATTTGGTCATTTCCAGCGCGTGCAGGTCGAAGGCGCCGTCCTGGTGACCCCGTGCCATGGCGAAGTACGCCGCGAGCGGATCCTGGTCGTGTAGTGCGCGGTAGCGCGGCGGTATGGCATCCACCGCGACGGCCGCGTCGAGCACGTGGTCGTAAAGCGAGAAGTCGTTGACGGGCACGCTATCGGCGCCCGCGTCGCGGGCCAGTTGCCAGTGGCGCTGGCGGAGGGTGGCGGCGGTTTCGAGCAGTTCGGCCGCCGGTGCTTCTCCCTTCCAGTGTGACTCGAGGGCGCGCTTGAGTTCGCGGCGTCGGCCGATGCGGGGGAAACCCAGGTAAGTAACGTGTGGCATGCAAACAATCCTCTTTGAATGAAAGAGGAGGGAAGGGCGGCGCACGCGAACGGCCACGATGCCGCCGCGGTAGGTCGCGCCGGCAAGGCTGGCGTCATGCGGGCTGACCGTCGACCTTCGCCCCCGCGGGCGAACCGCCACGCCGCCTGGGGAGGCTGCGCGTCAGGTCGGGCAGCGCCCCCGCATCCATGACGATGCGCGGGCACTGGCTGGCGGCAGGTCTTCGGACTCGTGGATGTGGCGCCTCTTAAGGCGCCGCCTTCAGCCGTTGCTTCCCGGGCCGGGTGGCCCAGTGCTCGTGACGGACGTTGTCTCCACATACCGCTGCGGGGCAGCGCCGGATTCTCACCGGCTTCCCTCTTAGCTTCATCTCTTTATGCGGATATAGAGATAAAGACCACTGGCGACGCAGAAATTAGCCTTCCGGACGGCCAAAGTCAAATGCGCGACCATGGGGGAGGCAAGGCTGTGGAGTGAGTGGTGGAGCGGGAACGGCACATCGTGTTCGTCACGGTGGGATCGCAGGGCGACCTGTTCCCGCTGTTGGCCGTGGGCCGCGAGCTGGTAGCGCGTGGGCACCGGGTGACCGTGGGTGCCCATGCCATCCACCGTGATGCCGTGCTGGACGCCGGGCTGGATTTCGTCATGGCCAGCGGCATCCCCGAGCCGGAGGACAAGGCGGCGTTCGCGGCGCGTGCGTTCCACCCCTGGCGCGGGCCGCGCTTCGTGGTGCGCGACCTTGCCGCGGCGGATGTCGCCGCGAGCTACCACACGCTGAAGAGCTTCTGCGCCGAAGCAGATGCGGTCGTGACTACGACCCTCGCCTTCGCCGGTCAGATCCTGGGTGAGACGTTGCCGGTGGCTTGGTTGTCGGCGGTGTTCTCTCCATCGGTCTTTCTCTCGCCGTTTGATCCGCCTGCGACGGGATGGGCGTGGCTCGATACGTGGTTGCGCGTATCGCCGGCCCGAGCCCGCTGGCTCGTGCGCGCCGTAGAGGCAGTAACGCGCCCGTGGACCGCGGGGGTGCGCGACTTTCGCCGCCAGCTCGACTTGCCCGCCGTGAGCGCAGGCGGTGATCCTTTCCACCGCGGGCAACACGGCCGCGACGGCGTGCTGGCGATGTATTCGCCGTTGTTGGGGGCGCTACCGGCTGATGTAACGGGTGGCGCCGTGCTGACCGGTCAGTGCCGCTACCTGCCCTCGGCCGATGTGCTGGATCCCGCGTTGTCCCACTGGCTGGGCATGGGGAAGGCACCCATCGTCTTCACCCTGGGTTCCGCGGCTGTGCATGCCGGCGAAACGTTTCTTCGGGAAAGCATGACTGCTGCGCGCCAACTGGGGCGGCGCGCCGTACTGCTTACCGGATCGCCCGTCTTGCGCGAACGCCTTGGCCCGCTGGGCGAAGACATCCTCGCGATCGATTACGCATCGCACGGTGCGCTGTTCGCACGCGCCTGCGCGATCGTGCATCACGGTGGCATCGGCACCACGCAAGAAGCGTTGCGAGCAGGCCGTCCCGCGTTGGTGGTGCCTCACGGTTTTGATCAGCCTGACAATGCCGCGCGTGTGAAGCGGCTTCGTGTGGGGGATATCCTCCCCGCAACGCGTTACCGTGCCGACCGCGCAGCCGCCAAGCTCGAGGCCATGCTCAAGGACGTCGCGCTAATATCCCGCGCGGAAGCGATCGGCCACACCCTCCGCGAAGAAGAAGGCGCACGCATCGCCGCCGACGTCATCGAACAAGCCATCGAAACCCGCACGTTGTAGGAGCGCGCTCGCCGCCGCGCCGAATGATGTTGTAGGAGCGCGCTTGCGCGCGAT
>NZ_DASYCB010000054.1:0-119767 GCF_036500425.1 Luteibacter sp. | reverse complement strand
TGCAGCGCGGCGTCCGGGCTGGCGGTTTTCAGCGTGGGGGCCGGGGCGGCCGCCGGAGCGGGCGCGGGGGCGGGAGTCGGCGCGGGGGCAGGTGTAGCGCCGCCTTGACGCAAACGCAATACGCCGCCTGCGAATTCGCCGTCGCTCGCGTTGGTGTCCACGTAGGACAGCGCGCAGTGCGTGGTGCCCAGGTCGATACCGATGCAATAGCGCGTGCCGCTCATAGCTCCACCTCGGCCGGGGCGATCACCTTGGCGTTATGGCTGTCCGCGAGTTTGGGCAGACGCACTTCGTCGACGCACCAGCCGCGATGGCTGATGCTGCCGCTAAACGGCGCGCGGCCGACGACGTTGCCGGTCAGCCGAACCAGACTTGCGTCGAAGCCATCGGGCAGCGTGACGCGGCTGCCTTCGGCTTCGTCGCGCACCGGACGGATCGTGAAGTGCTCGCGCAGCGTGGCGCGGCAGCCGTCGTGCACGAGACGCGCGGCGGCGCCGATGTCGGCGTCGCTGTAGTTCCTGATGTCTTCCTCGACGAAATCGATGAAGCGCGCGTCGCGTTGCAACAGGCCGAGCAGTTGCAGCGCGGCGTCGGGGCTGGCTTCTTTCAAGGTGGGTGCGGGCGCGGGCGCCGGGGTGGCGACAGGCGCGGGGGCCGCGGTTGTGTCGCTCGCGGTTACGGCGCCATTACGCAGACGCAGCACTCCGGCGGCGAACTCGCCATCGCCGAGGATGCTGAAAAAGGTGCCGACGGCAAGTGAAATCCTGCCGAGGAAGGATGGGTTCGAATCGGTCATTAATGCTCCTGAGGTGCTCTGTTAAAGGACGAGCTGTCCTTGGCCGCGACGCACGCGATGGGCCGCAAAGCCTTGGCTGGCTTGACAGCGCCGCCGCCACGCGGGTTCGCGCAGGACTGCGGCATGCCAAATGATCCGGCGGAAGTCGCGGCGCGTGCGACGCGCGCAAAACCCGTATTTTGCCTTGCGGCGCGCCCGAAGCGGACAAAGGCGGCCATTCTAGCGGGCAATGAGGCGAGATTGGCGGGTTGTTGGGGGGAGTGGGGCGTGCGGCCTGGCCTGTTCAACCGGTTGGTTTTGGTCGCGAAACGGCTGGGTCGATAAGCGCGGGGGAATTCGTTCGTGGCGTTGCGGGCCTCGTCACGAAATCGTCGTGCTCGTCGTGTCGATATTCCTTTGAATCAAGCCTTTTCCTATCAAGGATTGTCCGCCTCGTTGCCCGCATCATCGTCTTTGGTTTCGGGCGCGCTCCAGTTCATCCGGTGGCGATTGACCGTCTCCTGATGCCGCGTGTCGTCTTCCGTGTGCAGATAAAGACTCGTCGTGCTCAGCGACACATGCCCGAGATTGTCGCGGATCGTGCGCAGATCGACGCCGCCATCGGCCTGATGGGAGCCGGCGGTGTGCCGAAGCCAGTGGGCCGACGCGCGTTCGAGCTCATCGGCGCGGTCGGCAAATTCCGCTCCCTTGGCGCGCAGCCAGACCGCCGCGCCGCTGAAAATGCGCTTGATCGCATCGTGAACCGCCGAGCGCGACAGGCAACGGCTTCTGCCCTTGAACGGAATGACGAGCGGCGTTTCCTCGGAGCGGGTGGGCAGGGCGACGAGACCGTTCAGTGTCCGGTAGCTGCGCAGCTCCTGAACCAGTTCGGCCGACACGGGAACGATGCGCTCCTT
Source organism: Luteibacter sp. (assembly GCF_036500425.1). Lineage (GTDB taxonomy): Bacteria > Pseudomonadota > Gammaproteobacteria > Xanthomonadales > Rhodanobacteraceae > Luteibacter. The sequence goes on along the minus strand of NZ_DASYCB010000054.1, from coordinate 118,075 downwards.
GTCGCCCTTGCCCAGCGTTTCGAGCCACCACTGGTCTTTACCGTCCGCCCCGAGCCTTCTGAAAAAGCTGCCCATCTGGCCGCCTGCAACCTCCGAAATCCGCATGCCCTGCAGATAGAACAGCGTGGTCAGCCAGCGACAGCGGGCGTAGTACGCGCGTTGCGCGTCGGTGTCCTGCGGCAATTGTTCGACGAACAGCTTCACTTCATCCCAGAGCGACGTCGACAGATAACGCGTCACGCGCGGCGCGGAGCGCTTGGCCCGTTGCCGCAGCAACGCCATCGGATTGCCGCGCAGATAGCCGGCGTTCACCAGCCACGTGAACATCGCATTCAGGATGATCAGCGCCTGACGCTGGCTGGCCGGCGACAACGGCCCATTGAACGGCCGCCAGCGCTCGTCGCCGCGCGGATATTTGCCGCCGTTGGCCGACACCCAGCGGCTGGCCGGTTCCGGATCGGCGATAAACGATTTGAAGCCCAGCAGATCTTCATGCGTCAGCGACGACAGCGGCTTGCCCAATTGCACGACGGCCCACAGCAGCAGCCGTTCGGCTTCCTTGCGGTAGTTGTCGAAGGTGGTTTTGGTGTCCGCGTAGTTCGACAGCCATGCACGCACCGCGTCCAGATCGTTGCGAGCCGAGAGCTGAGAATTTTCGACCGCGCCACGGTTGGTGCCGTCGCGGCCATCGAGGCTTTCTGGAACGGCGAGCGATTCGACGGGCTGCACGGTGGCGAGCTGGACATTGTGGGCATTGGACACGGTTCAAACGCTCCGGATTGCGAGGAAAACACCAGACAAGGCAGCTAAATACTATACACGACATTATAGTACTAATGTCGTGTATGAAAGTAGATGTTGTAGATAATTTACTGTTTTACGTTGTATTATCAACACATTCACTCTTTTGGCTTTTTCCCACATGCCATGACACTCGAATCCGATATCGAAGCCGTCCGCGAACACGCGCCGGACACTCAGGCGCTGTATCGCGAGGTCTGCGGGTTGATGTTCTTCCGGTACGGCGAAACGCCGACTGCGAACCGGCTGTATCAGCTTGTGCGCAAAGGCAGCATGAGCGCGCCGGCCAAGGCATTGCGCGACTTCTGGGTCGAGGTGCGCGACAAGACCCGGGTCGACGTGGGACGCCCGGATTTGCCGCCTGAAGTCGCCACGGCGGCCGGCGAACTGGCGGCCAGCCTGTGGCGGCTCTCGAACGACGCGGCCAGCGCCGCGCTGGATGTATTCAGGCAGGATGCACAGGCGGAAATCGCCGCCGCACGTGAGCAGACGCAAGCGCTGGAGTCGCAACGCAACGACGCGTCGCTGAAGGCCGAACAGGCTGCGGGCAGCGTCGCCGCGCTGGGCCAGCAGATCAGCGGGCTCGAGGCGCGGCTCGTCGAGCTTCAGACCGCCAACGACATGCTGAACGGGCAATTGGCGGCGTCGAAGGAAGAACTTGCGGCGAGCGCGGCCGCGTTGGCCGACGCACGCCGCGATTTCGCCGAGGAACTGGCGAGGCAACGTCGCTCGCACGATCAGAACGAACTGCGGCTGGCGGCGGCCGAAAAGCGGGCGCTGCTCGAAATCGACAGCGAGCGGGCAGCGGCGAGCCGCGCGCGCAAGGAGCTTCAGGCGGCCAATGAGCGGTTCGCGGCGCTGGAGGCCGAGCATCGCTCGGAGCGCGACGCTCTGCGAGATGGGCTCGCCACTGCGAAGGCCGGGTTGGCCGCATCGACAGCGCGCTGCGCGGCGATTGACGCGCAACTGTCGGAGAAAGACGCGTTGCTCGCCGAACGGCTCGCGGCGGCGGATCTGCTTCGCCAGCGTCTTGAAGCGATGTCGCGGCGACTGGATACGGCGCGCGCGGAACCTGCGCCCGGCCGCCCTGCTCGCCGTTCGCGCGTGAAAGCGGAGGCTCAAGGACGCGTGTCGGTTGATTTTTCAGGTGGGCCGTTTGTCAGGCGCGCGTCGGTTCATAAGCGGTGAGGTTTGTTTGCGGCGAGAGAAAAAAAGGCGGACGTTACCGCCTTCGCTCAATTGCCGCGCACAACCGCGCCGCTGCATTGATCAAGCCGACGGGCGGTCCTCACGCCCGCCCGCTCCACACTCAACTCGCCCTCAATGCCCGCCCGCTCCCGCAGCCGCCGCCGCACTCGCGTGATCGGGCTTCGTCACCCAGATCAGCGGAATGATCAGCACGAAGATCACCGCCGACAGCCAGAAAATATCGTTCAACCCCAGCATCGCCGCCTGCGCGTTCAACGAGTGCTCGAAGTACGCCAGCGCCTGGGCCGAGCTTCCGCCGAGCGAGCTGTGCAGCGAGTCCAGCGCGGACGTGAAGGTCGGGTTGTTGACGCTCGTCTGCTCGGCCAGCCGCGCGTGGTGCATGATCGTCCGGTCGTTCCATCCCGTCGCCGCCAACGATGTCCCCACCGCGCCCGCAAACACCCGAACGAAGTTCGACAGCCCCGCCGCCGCCGGAATCCGGTCCGGCGACAAGCCCGACAGAATGATCGCGGTCAGCGGCACGAAGAAAAACGCGGTCGGAATTCCTTGCAGGAAGGTCGGCAGAACGAGCGTCCACGTATCCACGCCGGTGGTGTAGTTCGAGCGCATGAAGAACACCGCCGCAAAGCCGACGAACGCTACCGTCGCGAGAACCCGTGCGTCCGACTTCGGCATGATCTTCGCCATCACCGGCGCGAGGATCACCGCGAAGATGCCGAGCGGCGCGGTCGCGAGACCGGCATCGACTGAACGGTAGTTCAGGTACCCCTGCATCCATTGCGGCAACAGCACGAGGTTCGAGAAAAACACCGCGTAGGCCACTGAAATCGCAATCGTGCCACCCAGGAAATTTCGCTTTCCGAATAATTTCAAATCGACGATCGGGTTCTTTTCGGTCAACTCCCAGATCACGAAAAACGCGAAGCTGATCGCCGCGAACACGGTCAATGCAACGATCACCGGCGAGTTGAACCAGTCGAGATCCTTGCCCTTGTCGAGCATGATCTGCAACGAACCGACCCACGCGATCAGCGACAGCAGCCCGATTTTGTCGATCGGCAAGCGCCGGGTCGGGGTTTCGCGAGTGCGGTAGATCGCCCAGGTCACGGCGGCGGCAAACAGGCCCACCGGAATGTTGATGTAGAAGATCCACGACCACGAATAGCTGTCGGTAATCCAGCCGCCGAGCGCGGGGCCGGCGATCGGCCCGACAGTCGCCGTCATCGCCCACAACGCCAGCGCATGCGAGCTTTTTTCCTTCGGATACGAGCCGAGCAGAATCGCCTGCGACAGCGGAATCAGCGGGCCCGCCACCGCGCCCTGCAGGATTCGCGCGGCGAGCAGCACCGGCAGATTCGGCGCGATGCCGCACAGCCACGACGACAGCACGAACAACAGGATCGCCCACACAAACAGCTTGATCTGCCCGACGCGCTGTGTGAGCCAGCCGGTCAACGGAATCGCAATCGCGTTGGCGGCCGCGAACAGCGTGATCACCCAGGTCCCCTCGTCCACCGACACGCCGAGGTTGCCGGCGATCGTCGGAATCGCGACGTTCGCGATCGACGAATCCAGCACGTTCATGAACGTGGCCAGCGCCACGGCCAGTGTCGCCAGCACGAGCTTGCCGCCCGTCAAGGGTGGCAGCGTCGCTACGTTACCCGATCCACTCATTTCATCACCTGTCGAGAAAGGCAAAAACTATCTGACTTATCAGTTAAATGGCAAAAAAACGGCCCATGCGCCTTCATGCGCCTGGCGCTTCAACCCGCCTTGCGTGTTGCGCTCCGGTGCGTGGCGCTCGCCGTGGCCTCGCGCGTCGCCGGCATGTTCTGCGCAATGATGCGGGCGATTTCCGCATCGGCGTCGGCGCCGTACTGCGCGAACACGTCGGTGCGATATGCGGTGCTGGCCGCCGCGCCGAGCTGTGCGCCCGACTCTTCGCGCGTGTCGACGTCGACCTGCATCGACAGGCCGATACGCAGCGGATGCGCGTTCAGTTCGCTTTGATCGAGCTGGATGCGCGCCGGCAGCCGCTGCACGACCTTGATCCAGTTGCCGGTCGCGTTCTGCGCGGGCAACAACGAGAACGCGCTGCCGGTGCCGGCGCCGAGGCCGACCACGTGGCCGTGGTATTCCACGCCGCCGCCGTAGATATCGGCTTCCACCTTCACCGGCTGGCCGATACGCACGTGGCGCAGCTGGCTTTCCTTGAAGTTGGCATCGACCCACAGATCGTGCAGCGGGACCACGGTCATCAGCTGCTGGCCGGGCTGTACGCTGTTACCGACCTGCACGCTGCGCTGGGCGACGTAGCCGTCGATGGGCGCGACGATCGCATTGCGCTGCGCGGCGACCCAGGCCTGGCGGAAGCTGGCGCGTGCCTGCTGCACGGAGGGGTTGGCCTCTACATCGACGCCGTCGACCAGCGCGCGAGCGGCGTCGGCCTGGCGCTGCGCGGCATCGAGCGCGGACTGCGCGGTCTCCACCGCATCACGGGCGTGTTGCACTTCTTCCGGCGCCACCGCTTTCTCGGCGAGCAACGGAATGCGGCGCTTGAGGTCATCCTGCGCACGCTTCAGGTCCTGGCGGCGTGCACCGAGCGAGGCATCGGCGCTGGCTGCGGACTGGGTCTGCTGGCGGACCTGGCGCACGGCTTGGGCCAGCGCGGTGCTGGCCTTGCGCAGGGCGATATCCGCATCGGTCGGATCCAGCTTCACCAGCACCTGGCCCGCGTTGACGCGCTGGGTATCGTCGGCGAATACGCCCACCACGATGCCCGGAACCTGCGCCGAGATGCCGACCTGGTTGCCGCCGACATAGGCGTCGTCGGTGGTTTCGCGAGTGGAAAAGACGAACAGCCACAACAGCAGCCAGATCGCCGCGGCGAGGACGAAGACCACCAGCGCAATGAGCAGCGCGCGGCCGCGCTTGCGCTTGTCCTTCGGCGCGTTGCCGCTTTCCGTGGGCGGCGTCGTATCGTTGGGGTTCGCGCTCATGGGCTCTGGGTTCCGTCGGTGCTAGGCGTGGAAGGGGATTCAGGGGATTCGGCGTGGTAGCCGCCACCCAGGGCCTTGATCAGGCTCACATCGGTGGAAAGCGCCTGGCCGTGCAGGTCGGTGGCCATGTCCTGCTGCTGGAGCAGCACGGCCTGGGTCGCGAGCGATTCGCGGTCGTCGCGTACCCCGCGCGCGGCGCGCGCCTTCGCACTGGCCAGCAGGGTGGTCGCGGCATTGACCGCATCGTTCTGTTGGGTCCGGCGCGCGGCCAATTGCTGCGCACCAAGCGCCTGGGTAGATACATCACGCGCGGCCGAGACGACGGTGGCGTTGTACTGGGTCACCGCGGCGTCGAGCTGGGCACGGCTCACGCCGTGGTTCGCTTCCAGCGTGCCGCCTTCGAAGATGGGCAGGTGCAAGGCAGGGGTCAGCGAAAATACGCGGCTGCTGGCATTGAAGACCTTGTCGAGATCGATGCTGGACAGGCCGGCCATGCCGCTAAGGCTGACGTCGGGAAAGAATTGTGCGCGGGCGGCATCGGTCTGGCGCAGCGCCGCTTCCACCTGCCAGCGGCTTGCGGCGATATCGGGGCGGCGAGCCATCAGGTCCGTGCCGATGTTGGTAGGCAGGCCGGGAGCGACATCGGGGAGGGCGCGCGGCGTCAATGCCGGCAGGTCCTTCGACGAGACACCCACCAGCGCGGCGAGCGCGGCCTGGCGAATCGCCGCGGAACCTTCCAGCGCGGTCTTCTGCTGACGTGCGGCGGAAAGATCGCCGCGCGCCTGCTGCACAGTGTCCGGCACATCCACGCCGTGCTTCACGCGGAGGTCGGCGATGCGCAGCGCACGCTCACGCGAGGCGATCAGCTGGTCGGCCAGGCCCACGCGCGCTTCGTCGGTGAGCCAGCCGAAGTACGTATCGGCGACGGTCGACTGGATCGTGAGCGATGCGGCTGAGCGCTCGGCTTCCGCGGCACGCGCGCTGTCGATCGCCGATTCGAGCGAGAAGCGCTTCTTGCCCCACCAGTCGAAGTCATAGCTCGCCTGCACCCCGATGTCGGCCTGGTTGTACCAGGTGAAGCCAAGGAACTGGGCAGGGATCAGGCCGTGTTCGCTGATGCGCTGGCGGGCGACCTGCGCGCTGCCATCCACACGCAGGCCGGCCTGCGCGGCGGCGACGCGGATGTTCTGCTGCGCGCTATCCACGCGTGACTTCGCTTGGGCGAGATCAGGCGAGCCGCGCAGCGCCATCTCCATGAGCTGGTCGAGTTGTGGGTCGTTGTAGGCGCGCCACCACTGCGCGGCCGGCCAGCCGGCACGCGTGCCGGCGTCGAGGCCGGCCAGCGGTACGTCATCGCGCAGCGCAGGGTGGTCGATCTTCGCCGGAACGTGGCAGCCAGCCAACACGACGGCGAGCGTCGCGGCCAGCAAGGCGGGGCGGAAAGGCATACGGGTCATGCAGCGACATCCGTGGAATCGAGGTGCAGGGCGAGCTTCTTCAGCAGATGCTCGAAGGACTTGCGCTCGGTGGTGTTGAAACAGGAAAACTTCGAGATGACCTCCGGGAACATCGGTGGAAGCATCTGCCGCACCATGCGTTTGCCTTCCGCGGTGATCTTCAGCACGACCTGGCGACGATCGTGCGTGGCATGGGCGCGTGTAATGAGGCCGCGTTTTGCCAGCAGGTTCGTGATGCGGGTCATGTTCGTGGGCTTCTGTTCGGCCAGCGCGCAGAGCTCGCTCGGCGTCGAACTGCCTTCCGCCGAGGAGTACAGCATCATCAGCGTCCGGAAATCGCTGTCGTTCAGGTCGAATGGCTTCAGCTTCGCCTCCACGTCGCGCTGCAGGGCGCCGCCGGTGAGCAGCAGCAGGCGAATGAGCAAGACCTCGCATTTCGGCAGGCCCGGGATGATCTCCGCAACGCGGTCGACACCCTCATAGAGCGCATCGACACAGGGTTTAAGGCTGGACATTTCGCTGGGTAATAATTCGCTGGTGAACTATTAGGCTAGCAAGGGGGTGCGGGCAGGGCAAGTGTCGGGTGGTGTCGTGGCCCCATCGCGCGCAAGCGCGCTCCTACAGGAGGGTGAAGAGGCTTTTGGCGTTGGCGGTGGTGGCTGAGGCTATCTTGGCAGGGTCTGCGTCGCGGAGCTTCGCGATGGTTTCCAGCACATCGACCATGTAGGCCGGTTCGTTGCGTTCGCCGCGGTGGTGGGCGCAGGGCTGGTCGGGGGCATCGGTTTCGAGCAGGAGCCATTCGAGGGGCATGTCGGTCACGACCCGATGGATCCGGTTCGCGCGGTCGTAGGTCACCGGGCCACCGATGCCGATGTGGATGCCCATGTCGAATAGCTGGCGTGCCTGCTCCTCGCTGCCTGAGAAGCTATGCACCACGCCACGCAGGCCGCCGATACGGCGCAAGGTGTGGATGACCTCTTCGAAGGCGCGGCGGGCGTGAACGATGACCGGCAAGTCGTGTTCTTTCGCGATGTGCAATTGCTTGATGAACAGCTCGCGTTGCCGTTCGGGGTCGAGGCCATCGACATAGAAATCGAGCCCTATCTCGCCCACGGCGACGGGCTTCCTGGCTTCCAGCCACTTTGGCAGCTCTTCGAGGTGCTCATCACGGTGATGGGCCAGAAACAGCGGGTGCAGCCCATAGGCGGGGTAAACGCCTTCACGCGATGCCGACAAATGCTCGATGGCTTCCCAGTTTCCGCGATCGATGGCCGGTACGATCCAGCGCCGCACGCCCGCTTGGGCGGACCGCTCGAACATGGCGCCGCGATCGGCATCAAACGAGCTGTCGTCAAGGTGGGCGTGGGTGTCTACCAGTTCATGCATGCGGTTTGCTGCCGTTTGGCTTGGTGGGCCCAGTCTAAGGCGTCGTTCAGTTTAACGATTGTCAAATGTCTACACGGTGTTCTTACGAACTTTCGGGGTGAGTCGCCCCAGGGGAACGCCGCACTATCCAGTGGAGAGCAAGGGTTATGAGCAGGTTGATGATTTCCGTCCTGAACGCCGGTTTGGGCGCGGCCATGGTGCTGAGCCTTTCTGCCTGCAACCGCGATGCGAGCGCCGATGTGGCGAATGCCCCGGCCCCCGCGCCCGCTGCGGCACCGGTCGCGCCGCCCGAGCCGGCCGGCCCGAAGTATGCCCGCGTGGTTAGCGTGGATCCTGTGCGCCAGGCCGGCACGGCCGCGCAGAAGGAATGCCACGACGAAGTGGTGACCCACCGCGCCCCGGTCAAGGACCAGCACCAGATCGCTGGTACGGCCATCGGTGCGGTCGCAGGCGGCCTGCTGGGCAACCAGATCGGCGGCGGCAAGGGCCGTACGCTGGCAACTGTGGCCGGTGCCGTGGGCGGCGGTTACGCCGGCCATGAGATCCAGGAGCGTCGCCAGGAGACCAATACGGTCACCAGCACCGTTCGCAAATGCAGCACCGTGCCAGGCGCCAGCGGTGACAAGATCGTCGCCTACGACGTGCGCTATGAGTACAACGGCGTCACCCGTTCGATCCGCATGGACCATGACCCGGGCGACCGCGTCGAAGTGCAGGAAGGTGTCTCGGTCGTCTCCGACGCCCGCCAGTAATTACCACTGATCAACCCTGAGGGCGTTTCCCCATGCATAGCATCGTCCGCAAGTTTGGCCTCGTCGCTGCCGCTCTCGTGCCGCTGTCGCTGACAGCATGCTACGAGCAGCCACGCCGGGTGGTTCGCGAAGATCGCGTGGTGTACGACGACCGCGGTGGTCCGCGGCGATGTGCGCAGTGCGGTGTCGTCGATGACGTGCAGCAGATCTACACGGATCGGCAGTCGTCGCCGCTGGGTGCCGTTATCGGTGCCGTGGCCGGTGGCCTGTTGGGTAATACGATCGGCAAGGGCGATGGTCGCTCGGCTGCCACCGTAGGCGGTGCCGTCGTGGGCGGCGTGGTGGGCAACCAGGTCGGTAAGCGCAATGGCCAGGATGTAGCGTGGCAGGTGCGTATCCGGTTGGATGATGGACGCTCGGCTGTCGTGACGCAGCAGGAGGATCCGCAGTTGCGCCGTGGTGATTATGTCGAGATTCGTGGGGATCACGTTTATCGCATGTAGCCATATAAACGGCCAAAAGAAGATCTCTTGTAGGAGCGCGCTTGCGCGCGATGGGGTTGTCGTTAGCACCCATCGCGCGCAAGCGCGCTCCTACAGGGGCAATAAAGAGCCCGCCGTATGGCGGGTTTTTTTAGGCAAAAAAAGACCCTCATCCGAGGGCCCGTTTTTCCCGGGAATCGCAAGCTGCCCGCTCCGATTCCTTTTCCCCACAAGTTTTAGCGCGTCGTCAGTTCACGGCGTAGAACGCATGGTCGCCGATCTTGCGAACGATGCGGCTGGCCGACCAGGTAGGCGAGACAGCCACCGTTGCGAAGTGATCGGCTTGTGGCACGTACACCAGGCGTTCGCTCTTCGGCAGGCTCCAGTTGTTGAGGGAGTCGCCAGCGATCTTCCAGGCTTTCGTCCACGACACGAGGTCAGTGACTTCAAAATCCTTCGGGGTGGTGGTGATAGCGAACTGGCGCGGCGCCGAGACGACATCGCACACATTCTTGCCACCCATGCCGCGATCACGTCGGCGAAGGGCGACTTCCGCCACGGCATACTGGCCGATGGTCGGTTCGCTACGTGCTTCGAGGTACACCGTTGTCGCCAGGCACGTCTGGTCGGCAAGGTGGCTTGGAAGGACGGACGCCATCCAGAGCAATGCGGAAAGTTTCATGTGTTTCTGCCTCCAACGAGCTTTTCCGTCACTTGCGGCATCTTGGAAGAGCCATGGGGGACGTACGGGCGGTAGACGGGCGGGCAGGCCGTTACTACCTGGATCAACCGAGTGCATCCGCTGGGTAAGCGGTTGGGCGCGAATGCTTCGGGCGTCACACACTGTGACTTTACTGGGCGGCTGTCCGGAGCCTCCCGGTAGGGGATTCGCCAAAAGGGAGCGGCATCGCGATGCGGCGGCTCCGTTGGCTACAGCGCGCTCTAAGTCATGCGCGCAGTTCAAAAAATCACCAGCTTTCGCTGGGTCGCGCCAGAACCGTCATCATCGACGGATCGTCGCGGGTGTAACCATGTCGATACACCATGGCCACGTAATGGGATCGGCGGAGCCTAGTGGCGCGTCACGTTTTACGCAAGTGCGGAAGCGGCACGATTCAGCTTAGGCTCACAGTGTTCAGAAATAGTTTTTACGAATCCGTGCGTAACGTCACGCAGCAAATGTCGACAAGATGTGTAGGCGTGCGCCCTCTGTTTCAAGAGTGTCTGCCTGAACGACGCTGTCATCCAATACAACAAGCGACATAGGTGTTTTCACCATTTCGTTGTGCATCAGCACGATGCCTGCATCGCGGCCATTGATGCGTAGCGCCTGTCCGGACGCAAGTGCGACATCTGACCGCACCGTGCGCAGGTGGCGCTTGTGACCACCAAGGAAATGCAGTCGCGCGGCGATTTCCTGGCCCGGGAAGCACCCTTTGTTGAACGACACGGCATTCAACTGCTCCATCGACAGTGCGGGTGGAAGCAGCGTGTCGAGTGCCTCATCAGGTAACCACGCGAAACCTTTTTCAACATGACGCGCGAGCCACGCATCGTTGTCGTCACGTGCGCCGATATATATCGATGCATTGCCTTCGCCGAGTATCAGCGTTCCGTGTTCGTCTTCATGCGCCTGCATGTCATCACGTGCATCGCCATCAGAAACAAAACGTGTATCGCCGAGCGTGATCGTGACTTTCGAACGAAACACGAAACGCTTCAGGTCATTCGCGAGCACGGCACCGTCGCCGCCACGCGGCACGATGACGAAGCGATCATCGGCGACACGAGCGACCTGGAGCAGGGCGCGGACCCGGCCCTTGGGATCCAGCCAGCCACTCCATTGCCAGCGGCCCGGTCCAAGGGACAGGACATCGCTGCTCAACTGGGCATTGATGAAGGCGGCGGCATCGGGGCCGCTGAGGGTGATAGGGCGAGTGGTACGGCTCGGCATGGGGGGCGCAGGGCAGGGTGGGGAGGAGTAAGATATACGGTCAGGCCAAGGCCAAACCAAGCCTTGCCGGGTTCGTCAAGGTTGTGCTGAACAGGCACAGGTATTACGCTTTTAGAGTTTTATAACCATGTCCGACCATCCCTCAGCGCCCGAAAAGACGAACGATTCCGCTCCGGCGAAACCGCTCGTACCACCGGTCGTCCCCACGAACGGTGTGCCAGGGGTCGAGAAAGCGCCATTGGATCCCACCCGCTACGGCGATTGGGAAAAGAACGGACGCTGTATCGACTTCTGACCGGAAGGCGAGTGAGGCACGTTGGGCATCAGCGATTCCAATCCAGGATAGCCGCCATGGCACAAACGGGACGACCGCTCTCACCCCATCTCCAGGTCTACAAATGGCAAGTGCAGATGGCTTCCTCCATCCTGCATCGCGCCACCGGCATCATCCTTGCCGTCGGTAGCCTCCTTATCGTCTGGGGCCTCGCGTCCCTCGCCGCTGGCCCCGAGGCCTACGCGACGTTCACCGCCTGTGCCGGCAGCGGCTTCGGCATGCTCGTGCTGATGGGCTGGACCCTGGCGTTCTTCTATCACCTGGCCAACGGCATCCGCCACCTGGTCCAGGACACGGGCAAGGGTTACGCCATCGCCTCGTTCGTCCGCTCCAGCTGGACCGCGATCATCGTTGCCATCGTGCTGACCGTCGTTACCTGGGCCTACGTGCTCGCCGGGAGCCACGCATGAGCAAGGACCTGCGCAACCCGCTCGCCCGCGCCCGCGGCCTGGGCTCCGCGAAGGAAGGCGTCGGTCACTGGATGGCCCAGCGCGTCACCGCGCTCGCCCTGGTGTTCCTGACCCTGTGGTTCCTCTGCACGCTGCTCGGCCTGCTGCACGCCGATTACGCCACGGCCCGCGCCACGCTGGCGAAGCCCTGGAACGCCGTGCTGGCGGCCGCCTTCATCATCACGATGTTCCGCCACGCCGTGCTTGGCCTGCAGGTGGTCATCGAAGACTACGTCCATACCCGCTGGCTCGAAGTAGCCTCGCTGGTCCTTATCAAGTTCATCGCCGTACTCGCCACGCTCATGGGCGTGTTGGCCGTGCTGCGCGTCGCGCTCGGAAGCTGATCGATGGAAGCCTACAAGGTTCAACAACATAAGTACGACGTGATCGTGGTCGGCGCCGGTGGCGCTGGCCTGCGCGCTACCTTCGGCCTGGCCGAAAAGGGCCTCAAGGCCGCGTGCATCACGAAAGTGTTCCCGACCCGTTCGCACACCGTGGCCGCGCAGGGCGGTATCTCCGCCGCGCTGGGCAACATGGGTGAAGACGACTGGCGCTTCCACTTCTACGACACGATCAAGGGCTCCGACTGGCTCGGTGACCAGGACGCCATCGAGTACATGTGCCGCGAAGCGATCCCGGCCATTGTCGAGCTCGAGCACTACGGCGTGCCGTTCTCCCGCACGGAAGAGGGCAAGATCTACCAGCGCCCGTTCGGCGGCATGACTACGCATTACGGCAAGGGCACCGCGCAGCGCACCTGCGCCGCGGCTGACCGCACCGGCCACGCGATCCTGCACACGCTATACCAGCAGGCGCTGGCTCACGACGCCACGTTCTTCATCGAATACTTCGCGATCGACCTCATCTTCGACAAGGATGGCGTCTGCCGCGGCGTGCTCGCGCTCGACATGAACGAAGGTACGCTGCACCTGTTCCGTGGCCACGCCGTGGTCATGGCGACAGGTGGTTACGGTCGTGCGTACTTCAGCGCCACCTCGGCCCACACCTGCACCGGCGATGGCGGCGGCATGGTGCTGCGCGCCGGCCTGCCGCTGCAGGACATGGAATTCGTGCAGTTCCATCCGACCGGTATCTACGGTGCCGGCTGCCTGATCACCGAAGGCGTCCGCGGCGAAGGTGGCTACCTCACCAATTCCGAGGGTGAGCGCTTCATGGAGCGCTACGCGCCGAACGCGAAGGATCTGGCCTCCCGCGACGTCGTCAGCCGCGCCATGACCATCGAGATCCGCGAAGGCCGCGGTGTGGGCCCGAACAAGGACCACATCCACCTGAACCTGATGCACCTCGGTCCCGAGGTCATCGGTGAGCGTCTCCCGGGTATCGCCGAATCCGCGCGTATCTTCGCCGGCGTCGACGTGACCAAGGAGCCGATCCCGGTGCTGCCGACCGTCCACTACAACATGGGTGGCATCCCGACCAACTACCACGGCGAAGTGGTCACCAAGCTCGGCGACGATCCGGATGCCGTGGTGCCGGGCCTGTTCGCCATTGGCGAAGCGGCTTGCGTGTCGGTGCACGGCGCTAACCGCCTGGGTTCGAACTCGCTGCTCGACCTGGTGGTGTTCGGCCGTGCGGTGGCGAATCGCTGCGCCGAGGTCGTCACCCCGGGTACGGCCCACCCGGACCTGCCGGCGAATGCGCTGGACCAGGCCCTGGGCCGCTTCGACGCGCTGCGCTACGCCAACGGCAACACGCCGACCGCGTCGATCCGCGCCGAGATGCAGAAGACCATGCAGAACGACGCCGCGGTGTTCCGCACCGGCGAGACCCTGCAGGAAGGCACCCACAAGATTTCCGAGGTGTTCTCGAAGTTCAAGGACGTGAAGGTCACCGACCGTTCGCTGGTCTGGAACTCCGACCTTATCGAGACCCTGGAGCTTTCCAACCTGCTGGCCCAGGCCGTTGCCACCATGCATTCGGCCAACCAGCGCCCCGAGAGCCGCGGCGCGCATGCCCGCGAAGATTTCCCGGACCGCGACGACCACGACTGGCAGAAGCACACGCTGGTGTGGATCGACGAGGAAGGCCGTTCGAAGTTCGATTTCCGCCCGGTGCATATGTACACCCTGACGGACGAAGTCGAAGTCGTGCCGCCGAAAAAGCGCGTTTACTAATTCCGGACCGGAGAGGCAATCGTGGCAGAGTTCACGCTACCCAAAAATTCCACTATCACGGCCGGCAAGCATTTCCCGGCGAAGGGCGCGAAGAATACGCGCACCTTCAAGATCTATCGCTGGACGCCGGATGACGGCCAGAACCCGCGCACCGATACGTACGAGGTCGATCTCGATACGTGCGGCCCGATGGTCCTGGACGCCCTGCTGAAGATCAAGAACGAGATCGACTCGACGCTCTCGCTGCGCCGCTCGTGCCGCGAAGGTATCTGCGGTTCGTGCGCGATGAACATCCAGGGCACCAACACCCTGGCCTGCACGCGCTCCATCGAGGAGTGCGGCAGCAACGGCACGATCAACATCTACCCGCTGCCGCACATGCCGGTGGTGAAGGATCTCGTGCCGGATCTCACGCACTTCTACGCACAGTTCGCGTCGATCAAGCCGTGGCTGCGTACGCAGAGCCCGGCGCCGGCCGACAAGGAGCGCCTGCAGTCGCCGGAAGACCGCAAGAAGCTCGATGGCCTGTACGAGTGCATCCTGTGCGCGTGCTGCTCCACGTCGTGCCCCAGCTACTGGTGGAACGGTGATCGTTATCTCGGTCCGGCCATCCTGCTGCAGGCTTACCGCTGGATCGTGGACAGCCGTGATGAAGACACGGGTGAGCGCCTGGACGATCTCGAAGATCCGTTCAAGCTGTACCGCTGCCACACCATCATGAACTGCGCCCGCACCTGCCCGAAGGGCCTCAACCCGGCCAAGGCGATCGCGGAAATCAAGAAGCTGATCGTCCAGCGCCGCTCGGCGTAACGCAGCCCTTGTAGGAGCGCGCTTGCGCGCGATGGGTCCGCCACAAGGTCCATCGCGAGCAAGCTCGCTCCTACAGTCGTTTTTATCCCGCGCCAGGTGACCTGCGATGGAAGAAGCACGCCTCAAGCGCCTGCGCTGGCGCACCCGCCGCGGTACCCGTGAGCTGGACCAGCTGTTCGGCTGGTGGCTCGACGAGCGTTTCGCTGACGCGGATGAGGTCGTCAGGCTGGCATTCGATGAACTGCTCGACGTGCAGGATCCTGATCTCTGGGATTGGGTGATGGGCCATGCCCGCGCCCCTCGCGACGACTGGCAGGCGATCATCGATGACATCCGTACAAGGCATCACCTTTGACACGCGCCCTTCAGCCGCGCTGACCCTGCTGCTCCTCGTTATCGTCCTCGCCGGTGCGACCGCACCGTGGCCCACGCATTTTCCCTTGGCTGCCCGCGTGTGCCTTTCCGGCGCAGCGCTCGCCTTCGGCCTGTGGCGGATCCATGGTCACCGGCATCCACCGATCACGGCCGCCCAATGGTCGCCCGAGGGCGCGTGGCTTGTCGTCGACACCCACGGCGCGCTCCATGCCGCGGAACCTCGGGGCGCCCGCGTGGTCGGTGAGTGGGTGTGTTTGAGGCTTTTCTGGCCCGGCGGCCGTGCCAGCCTGGTGCTCGGGCCGGATAACATGGAGGCGGATGTGCTCCGGGTTCTGCGTATCCGCCTGGGTTCCACCGTCCCCTGACCGGCCCGCTTCCTGTAGGAGCGCGCTTGCGCGCGATGGGCCTTGACGCGAGCACCCATTGCGCGCAAGCGCGCTCCTACAGGGGCGGTATGCTTGCCGAGCGGGCTTGCATCGGGCAATCTGCCGCGCGATGCGCGCTTTTCGTCGCTGCTCCCCCCTTTAAGGTGCTTTTCGACAGGTATGTTCAGACCCCTCGAGCTCTTCATTGGCCTGCGCTACACGCGGGCCAAGCGGCGCAACCAGTTCATCTCGTTCATTTCCACGGTCTCCATCGTATGCATCGCCATCAGCGTCACCGCGCTGATCACGGTGATGTCGGTGATGAACGGGTTCGACAGCGAGCTGCGCACGCGCATCCTCGGCGCGGTGGCCCACGTCACGGTCTCCGGTATCGACGAGACGGTTCGCGACTGGCAGCGTGCGGTGGACGTGGCCAAGACCACGAAGCACGTCGACGGCGCGGCCCCGTACGTCGAGATCCAGGCCTTCCTGCAGGCCCGCCACTCCAGCGGCGCGATTATCCGCGGCGTCGTGCCAAGCCTCGAGCCGAAAGTCTCCGACCTCGACCGGCACATGGTCGAAGGCAAGATGACCGACCTGACCGACCGTGGCTGGAACATCATCCTCGGCCGCGAGCTCGCGCTCGACCTGGGCGTCAGTACCGGCGACAAGGTGACCGTGGTGGTCCCGCAGTTCACGGCGACGCCGATGGGCGCGGTGCCGAAACTGCGCACCTTCACCGTCAGCGGCATCTTCGAACTGGGCATGCAGGAGTACGACTCCAATCTGGCCCTGATCAGCATGCCGGATGCCGAGCGCCTTAATGGACAGGTCGGCCCGACGGGCATCCGCCTGAAGCTCGACGACATGCGCCAGGCTTTCCCGGTGGCGCAGGACCTGGTCAACAAGCTCGGCCAGACGTACCGCGTGCAGACCTGGATGGATACCCACGCCAACTTCTTCCATGCGATCGACATGGAGAAGACCGTGATGTTCGTGATCCTTTCACTGATCATCCTGGTCGCCGTGATCAACCTCATCTCGATGCTGATGATGCTGGTGACCGACAAGCAGGCCGACATCGCGATCCTGCGCACGCTGGGTTCCACGCCGCGCAGCATCATGGCGATGTTCATGGTTCAGGGCTTGCTCGTGGGTATCGTCGGCATTGGCGTCGGCGTCACGCTGGGCTCGCTGCTTTCGTACAACCTGCCGGCCATCGTGAAATTCATCGAGCACGTTTCCGGCCATACCTTCCTCGCGCCGGATGTGTATTACATCAGCGAAGTGCCCAGCCAGTTGCTGTGGTCCGATGTGGGCTCGGTCGTGGTCGTCACCTTTGCCTTCTCGTTGCTGGCCACCTTGTACCCCGCGTGGCGCGCCTCTCGCGTGCAGCCCGCCCAGGCGCTTCGCTATGAATAACCCGAACGATATCGTCCTGCGCGCCACTGGCGTCGCCAAGGTCTACGAAGAAGGCGATCTGCGTACCGGTGTGCTTTCCAATGTGAATTTCGAGCTGCGCCGCGCGCAGACGCTGTCCATCGTGGGTGCTTCGGGTTCGGGCAAGTCCACGCTGCTGCACATCATCGGTGGCCTGGATACGCTGACGGCGGGCAAGGTCGAGGTAAACGGCCGGGTGCTGTCCGAGCTTTCGGATGCGGAACGTGGGCGCGAGCGCAATCGCTCGCTCGGCTTCATCTACCAGTTCCATCACCTGTTGCCGGAATTCACCGCGCTCGAGAACGTGTGCATGCCGCTATTGATCCGCGGCGTGTCGATCGCCCAGGCGCAGAAAGAAGCGACGGCACTGCTCGATCGTGTCGGCCTGGCGGCTCGCCTGCGCCACCGCCCGGCGGAGATGTCCGGTGGTGAGCGCCAGCGTTGCGCCGTGGCGCGTGCGCTGGTGACACGCCCGGCCTGCGTGCTGGGCGACGAACCCACCGGCAACCTCGATGAAGCCAACGCGGCGGCCGTTTACGACCTGATGGTGGAGCTCAACCGCGAAATCGGCACGAGTTTCGTCCTGGTCACCCACGACCAGCGCCTGGCCAAGCGCATGGACCGCACGCTCGAACTGCACAACGGCGAGCTCCACGAGCGCTAAGCCAGTGCCTATATCTTGATCGGTTGCCTCACCTTGTAGGAGCGCGCTCGCGCGCGATCCGCCGGCAGGCGGCCAGATCCTCGACACCTTCGGGCCGGGCCGCCTGCCGGCGGATCGCGCGCAAGCGCGCTCCTACAAGTATCTGCTAGATGGATTTGCCGATGATTTTTTCGGACGCCGCGCGGCCGGCGGGGTCGGCCAGGGCGACGACCGCGAAGTTGTGGCGGCCCTCGGACCAGTAGTTGGCCAACAGGCCGCCATCTTCGCGTTCACCGCGCGGCAGCATGTGCCGGGCTGCGCCTGGTGGCCGGACGTAGAAGCTCACCGTGTGCCCATTGCCGTCGTCGTACAGGACCATGGCGGCCGGGCCCTGGTCGGTGGCAAACACGCGGCCACCCATCGGCCGGAACCCGGCATCGGCGAGGTCGGGCAGGCGCACATCGGCGCCCACGCGCCCGCTTAGCCAGGCGCGCAGGTCGTTTTCATTCGGGGTGGTGATATCGAGGCCCAGGCCGTGGTCCACGGCCAGCAGACGGTAGGCCTGCATGGCGTCGGCCATGGGGGCGACCGCGCCGTTGCCCATGCCACGGGCTGCCCAGCCACCGATCGCGCCGACACTGACGCACACCACGAAGCCCGCGGCTATCGCGAACCGCCGTACACGCCGCTCGCGGACGCGGGTGCGGACGAGTTCGGGGTCCAACGCCGGTACGGGCGACAGATCGCCGGCCAGCAAGGCGCGCAATTGCTGGGCGCCCTGGCGCCATGCCTGGACCTCTTCCGCGCGCTCGGCATCGCGGGCCAGGTAGCGTTCCACGTGGCTGCGCCGCGGCTCATTCAGATGGCCGTCCACGTAGGCATGGATATCGTGTTCGCTGGGCGGGGACGTGGTCATTTCAGCAGCCGCAGGGCAGGGGTTTCGGTGGAACCATCGCCCAGCGCGCGCAAGGCGCGGCGGGCCCGTGAGAGACGCGACATCACGGTGCCGATCGGCACCTCCAGGATCCCCGCCACCTCCTGGTAGCTGAGGCCTTCGACCGTGATCCAGAGCAACAGGCTGCGTTGCTCAATAGGCAACGATGCGAACGCCGCCAGGGTGGAGTGGGCCTCGGCCACCCGCTCCGCAGAGGGCCAGGTCGGCTCCTCATCCCGCCTCAAGGCGCTCAGAAGCAAGGCGTAGCGGCTGGCCCGGCGTTGCCCATCAAGAAACAACCGGTACAAGATCGCGAACAGCCATGCCCGCAGACTCTCGTCATCACGCCGGGTGGTCCGTTTTGCCAGCGCCCGTTCCACCGTCGACTGGACCAGGTCATCCGCCGCATGTGCATCGCGGGCGAGCCACAGCGCAAACCGCCGCAGGCGCGGCAGCAGGGTGCGCAGGGCGTCGTCGAATTGCGGATCGTGCATGCCGGGCCTCTTGCCGGGAGCGGTACATGGGTTAGACGACCGTCGTGACGGAATATTCCGTGCAACGGGAATAAAAGTCGCTGACGTGCGTCCCACCTTTTGAAGCCCCGCGTCGCGGGGAGAGGAGAACCACCATGCAGGACCCCAGGAACCCGCGACCCCCGTCAGGCCTTGCCTGGCGCTGGGCCGTGATCGGCCTGGCCGTCGTCGGTACGGCCGTCGCCTTCGGCTATGCCGGTGGCTGGCTGGCGCCCGACCGGCTCAGCCCGAAGAAGATCATCAACGTCCTGCAGGCCAACTCGGGGTTGCACCCGGGCTATCGGCGTAACCACGCCAAGGGCATCTGCGTCGGCGGCCGCTTCGAATCGAGCGGGCAGCTTGCCCCGTTCTCGGAAGCTAAGTTGTTCGCCCAGGGCATCAGCACGCCGGTGGTGGGGCGTTTCGCCATCCCCGGCGGTAATCCGCAGGCACCGGATAGCTCCGCGCCGATCCGCAGCTTCGCGCTGCGCTTCGACATGGCCGATGGCGAACAATGGCGCACGGGCATGAACGCGATGCCGGTCTTCCCGGTCTCCACACCGAAGGATTTCTACGACCTCAACGTCGCTACGGCACCGGATCCGGCTACCGGCAAGCCCAACCCCGACAAGGCGAAGGCGTTCTTCGGCTCACACCCCGAGACTGGCCCGTTCCTGGCGTGGATCTCGAAGGCCAAGCCGCCGGCGAGCTACGTCGACGAGACCTATCTCAGCCTCAACGCGTTCTACCTGGTCGACAAGGCGGGTCAGCGCCACGCCGTGCGCTGGCAGGTCGCTGCGGAAACGCCTTCTACCGGCGATGGTGGCCCGGCGGCTGGCGATACGGATTACCTGGCGGCAGACCTGCAAAAGCGCCTCGCCGCAGGCCCCGCACGCTGGCATCTGCAGTTCGTGTTCGCCAACGACGGCGATCCGATCGACGATGCCTCGAAGATCTGGCCCGATGATCGCAAGGTTGTCGATGCAGGCACGATCGTGATCGACAGCTGGCAGCCGCAAGCCGATGGCCCGTGTCGCGACGTGAACTACGACCCGGCGATTCTCCCGCACGGCATGGCGATTTCCGGTGACCCGCTCATCGTCGCGCGCTCCGCGGCCTATGCCGAATCCTACCTGCGCCGCACCAGCGAGGAAGGCCACCTGCCAGGCACCGAACGGCCGAAGGAGGCGCAGCCATGAGCCGCTACGATACGTTCCATCCGTTCGCCCGCGTGCTGCATTGGCTCATGGCGATCATGATCCTCTCGATGCTGTTTATCGGCGCCGGCATGGTCAGCACCCTGGCGGAGAAACACGCCACGTTGCTCGCGATCCACAAGCCGCTGGGCATGGCGATTTTCGTGCTTGCGCTGATCCGGCTCGGCTTTCGCCTCGTGCACCGGCCACCGCCGTTGCCGGTCGGCATGCCGGAGTGGCAGAAGCTCGCTGCGAAGGGGTCGCACTGGGTCCTGTATGCGCTGATGATCCTGATGCCGCTGATCGGCTGGGCCATGCTTTCGGCAGGTAAGTATCCGGTGACGATGGGCGGCGGCTTCGTCCTGCCACCGATCCTGCCGCAAGATCCGGCGCTGTTCGCCTGGCTGCGTGAGGCTCACCGTTATCTCGCGTGGTTGTTCTTCCTCACCTTCCTCGCGCATATGGGCGCCGCACTGATGCACGGCCTGATCCGCCGCGACGGCGTCCTCAAATCCATGACCACCGGCAACTAAACCGTAGGAGCGCGCTTGCGCGCGATGGGGCCTCGCCGCAACCCCCATCGCGCGCAAGCGCGCTCCTACAGGTCCGTTCGGGCACAATGGGCCGATGCGCCTTCTCCTGATCGCCATGCTCGCGCTACTCACCGGTTGCCGCACCGCAGGCTATTACGCCCATGTCACGCACGGGCAGATGGCTTTGCTTGCCGCGCGCAAGCCCATCGACAAGGTGATCAGCGATCCGGTGACGCCGGACAAGGTGCGCAAGCGCCTGGTGACCGCACGCGATGCGCGCCAGTTCGCCAGCGAACACCTCGATCTTCCCGCGAACCGAAGCTACACCTACTACGTGCAGCTCGACCGGCCGTGGGTCGCGTGGAACGTGTTTGCCACGCCCGAGCTATCCGTCGATCCGGTCGTGCATTGCTTTCCGTTTGCCGGATGCGTCTCGTACCGCGGCTATTTCCGTCGTGACCTGGCCGACCGCGAGGCGGCCCGCCAGCAGGCGCTGGGCTATGACGTGAGCATCGGCGATGTGCCCGCGTATTCGACGCTGGGCTGGTTCGCCGATCCCTTGCTCAGCAGCATGCTCGGCTGGGACGACGACGACCTGGTCGGCACGGTCTTCCATGAGCTCGCGCACCAGAAGATCTATGTGAAGAACGACTCCTCGTTCAACGAGTCGTACGCCAACTTCGTTGAGCAGGAAGGCGTGCGCGAATGGCATGCGGCAAAGGGCCTGACCTCACCCGATCCGAAAGGCGACATGCTTTCGCGTTCGTTTACCCAGCAGGTGCTGGGCCTGCGCGATGGCCTGAAGGCGATGTACGCCCTGCCGATGAGCGACGAGGCGAAGCGCGTGGCCAAGGCCGAGGCGTTCGAAGTGTTCCGCGGCCAATACCTTGCGTGGCGCGCGAACGACGCCGGCGGTGACCGCCGCTACGACCGCTGGATGGCCCAGCCGATGAACAACGCGAAGCTGCTGCCCTTCGGGTTGTACGACCAGTGGACCGGGGCGTTCGCAAGCCTCTTTGAACAATCTGGCCGCTACTGGCCCGCATTCTTCACCACCGTTGAAAAGCTCGCAAAACGACCACCCGCAGAACGCACCCAAACCCTCCAGTCCCTGTAGGAGCGCGCTTGCGCGCGATAGGTCTTGCGGCGAGCACCCATCGCGCGCAAGCGCGCTCCTACAAGTCACGGCTTTGTTCTGTGGGTAGCCATGTGTTTCAGGTAGGCCTCCAGGTTGGCCAGGTCGGCGTCGCTGATGACCTGGGCGCTGAAGGCGGGCATCTTCGCCTGCGGCCAGTGGCGCAGCGCCTGCGGGTTGCGGACCAGCACGCGGAGCATGCCTTCGCGGAGGTATTCGGTGGGGCTATGCGGGATGTTGAGGTCGGGGCCGAGTTTCGCATCGCCCTGGCCGTTGAGCGTGTGGCAGGTGATGCAGTTGCGCTGGAAGACGTCGAAGCCACGCATCACCGGGCTGTCTTTCGCGAGGCCGGGAGCAGGGCGCATCAGCGGGAAACGCGTGGCAGGATCGGCCAGCACGTGGATCGAGGCGATCTGGTACGGCCACTGCTCTGGCCCGACCTTGCCCGCCTCGGGGTGCAGCCAGACAAGGTAGAACGGCCCGGCCGAGGGCTTGCCTTCACCCAGCGCGGGCCAAGCGGTGTCTTCGACGGCCAGCCAGGCTTCCGCGCCGTGACCATCCAGCACCAGCGCCGCCGGAATTTCCGCGGCAAAGCCGTCCAACGCGGTGAACTGCAGGTGCGCATCCGTGGGCACGCCCGGCAGCAAGGCCTTCAGAGGTACGGCTCGGTAGCGCATGGCCCGGCGGTAAGCGACATCGTCGGGCACGTCGATCGGGCGGACATCAGGGCGTGCCAGCAACTGCTGCGTGGTCAGGCTGGACGCACCATGACCGGTATCGACGGTAAGGCTGGCGGCCTGGGCCAGGCCGGCGCAACAGGCGAGGAGTAGGGCTAGCAGAAGGCGCACGGGGATTCCTTGGGTGGGGCGCATGATCGCAGTACCCTCGAATTATGGCCCCAGCGCCCCCATGCGGGGAGTTCACACGATCACGGATCCACCATGTCCGATACCACCGTTCCCGAGTTCTTCGCGCGCTTCCCCATGCCGAAGATCACCCATGGCGAACTCGATACCGACCTCGCGGCCGACGATAACCGTATCGTTATCCTGTTCCTGTGGGGCCGTGATTGCCCCAACTGCGATATCGCCAAGCGCCAGATCCTGCTTACCCCGGAACGCTTCCAGCGCGCCGAGCTGCGCTGGTTGAACGACAACGTGTACGACGACCCCAGGATGGCGACGCGTTTTGGCTTGCATGGCATCCCCGCCTTCTTCCTGTTCCACCGCGGCAAGAAACTGGGGCGCATCAGCCCCTGGCCCGGCACGCAGGCCTTCATGGATGCAGTCGAAAAGCAGATCGCCCTTACCGGAGCGAGCGCATGATCGTCAGTTCGCTGCTCGACACCGATCTCTACAAGTTCACCATGATGCAGGTGGTCCTGCATCAGTACCCCGCCGCTGATGTGGAGTACCGCTTCCGCTGCCGTACGCCCGGCGTGGATCTTGTGCCGATTATTCCGGCGATCCGGCAAGAACTCGCGCACCTGTGTTCGTTGCGGTTCAGCGAGGACGAACTGGCGTACCTGCGTGGCATGCGCTTCATCGACAGCGACTTCGTCGATTTCCTTGGCTTGTTCCAGCTGAATGCGAAGTACGTGGAGATCACGCCCTCGGATAAGGGCAACGGCGAAATCGACCTGGTCATCCGGGGTCCATGGTTGCACACGATCCTGTTCGAGGTACCGCTGCTCGCCATCATCAATGAGTTGTATTTCCGCCACGCCTATCCGGAGCATGACCTGGGCGAAGGCCGCGATCGCCTGCGCGCCAAGATAGCCTTGTTACGCGATACACCGGGTTTCGAGAAGGTGCGCCTTGCCGATTACGGCACACGCCGCCGTTTCTCGGGTGCATGGCACGAGGAAGCGCTGGGCATCATGCGCGAGGGTTGGGGCAAACAGCTGGCCGGGACCAGCAATGTGCTTTTCGCCATGCAGCAGGGTATGACGCCGATCGGCAGTATGGCGCATGAATACCTGCAGGCCTTCCAGTCGCTGGGCCCGCGCCTGCGCGATTCGCAGGTGGCGGCGCTAGAGGCGTGGGCACGCGAGTACCGCGGCGACCTGGGCATCGCACTATCCGATGTCTACGGCCTGGACGCGTTCCTGCGTGATTTCGATATGTACTTCTGCAAGCTGTTCGATGGCGCGCGCCACGATTCCGGAGACCCCTTCACCTGGGGCGATCGCATCCTCGCGCACTACGAGAAGAACCGCGTTGATCCACGCACGAAGACGCTGGTGTTCAGCGACAGCCTGGATATCCCGAAGGTGATGGAGCTTTACCGCCACTTCGAAGGGCGTTGCCTGCTTTCGTTCGGCGTCGGCACGAACCTCACCAACGATACCGGGCCCGATCCGATCAACATTGTCATCAAGATGACCCGCTGCAACGGTCAGCCGGTGGCCAAGCTCTCCGATTCGCCCGGCAAGAGCATGTGCGATGACGTGGATTACCTGGCGTACCTGCGCAAGGTCTTCGACCTGCAATGACTCTGTAGGAGCGCGCTTGCGCGCGATGGGTGCTCGCGGCAAGGCTCATCGCGCGCAAGCGCGCTCCTACAAGGAAGCCGTGATCAGAACGCCGGGAGCACCGCGCCGTGGTAGGTCTTCTCGATGAACGCCTTGACCTCAGGCGAGGTCAGGGCGGTGGCGAGCTTCTGCACGCGCGGGTCATCCTTGTTGTCCGGGCGTGAGACCAGGAAATTCACGTAGGGCGAATCCTTGTCTTCGATCAACAAAGCGTCTTTCACCGGGTTGAGGCCGGCGGCAAGGGCGTAGTTGGTGTTGATCAGCGCTAGGTCCACTTCATCAAGCACGCGCGGCAGCATGGCCGCCTCGAGCTCGCGGAACTTCAGGTGCTTCGGGTTCTGATCCACATCCTTTAGCGTCGCCAGCTTGTCACCCGGGTTCTTCAGGGTGATGAGGTGGTGGCTGGCGAGCAGGAGCAGGGCGCGGCTGTTGTTGCTCGGGTCGTTCGGGATCACGACGTCGGCGCCATCGGGCAGCTGGTCGATCGACTTGAACTTGCGCGAATAGGCGCCGAACGGCTCGATATGCACGCCGACCACCTTGACCAGGTTCGTACCACGCTCGCGGTTAAAGGCGTCGAGGTAGGGCTCGGTCTGGAAGAAATTCACATCAAGCTGCTTCTGGGCCACCTGCATGTTCGGCTGCACGTAGTCGGTGAACACCTTGATCTCGATATCCACGCCCTGCTTGGCGAGCAGCGGCTTGATTTCCTTAAGGATTTCCGCATGCGGGACCGGGGTGGCCGCGACGGTCAAGGGCTTGCCAGCGTCAGCGGCGCCGCCCGGTTCACCATGGGAACAGCCTGCCAGAAGCACGGCAACGGCGGTGGCCAGGGGAAACAGGTACTTCTTCATGGAGGCGTCCAGGCGGCATGTTGCGGTGCGACAGCATAGACGTCCATACCGCTGGATGCAAAAACACCCGGCCTGGCCTTATTTACGGCTATACCGCGCCACGAGCCAGTCGCCGAGCATCTGCAGCAGCTGGACCAGCACCACGAGCAGTGCGACGGTGACCAGCATGTAATCGGGCTTA
Organism: Luteibacter sp.; assembly: GCF_036500425.1. GTDB lineage: Bacteria > Pseudomonadota > Gammaproteobacteria > Xanthomonadales > Rhodanobacteraceae > Luteibacter. The sequence goes on along the minus strand of NZ_DASYCB010000054.1, from coordinate 92,606 downwards.
TAGCCGTTATAGCCGTACTGGTAAGCCAGCGCGCCCAGGCCGCCGGCACCCACGATGCCGCCCATGGCGGTGTAGCCGACCAGGGCCACGGCGGTGACCGTGGTGGCGGCGACGAGACCCGGGCGCGCCTCGGGCAGGAGTACGCGAGTCACGATCTGCTTCGTGGTCGCACCCATGGCCTGACTGGCTTCGATCACGCCGCGATCGACTTCACGTAGTGCGGTTTCCACCAGGCGCGCGAAGAACGGCGCCGCGCCAATCACCAGCGGCACGATGGCACCGCGGATGCCGATGCTCACGCCGGTGATCGCCTTGGTCAGCGGGATCAGAAGAATCATCAGGATGATGAAGGGAATGGAGCGCAGCACGTTCACGACGAGCGAGAGCACACCGTAAAGCTTCGGCTTCGCATGCAACTGGCCGCGTGCGGTGAGGAACAACCAAACACCGAGCGGAAGTCCGATCACCAGGGTGAAGAGCAGCGAGCCGCCCAGCATCAGCAAGGTGTCGAAGCAAGCCTGGAGGATCTCGGCCCAATCGATATTGGGAAACAGCGTCTGCAGCGGGCTCACGGGGCCACCTCTTCGATATCGACGCCAGCGGCGCGGAGCTGGGCGAGCGCCTCGTCGAGACGTTCGCCATGCATGGCCAGGGTGAGCTGGCCATACGGTTCATCCTTGATGCGATCGACACGGCCGGAAAGCAGGTTGTATTCCACGCCGGTGTCGCGCACGACACGAGAGAGCATCGGTGAGTAGGTGGTTTCACCACGGAACGACAGCCGGTAGAGCTTGCCCGGTACGCCAGCATATTCGGGGCCGCGGCCTTCGCGGTGATCAGCCTCGGCCACGAAACGACGCGTCGTCGGGTGTCGCGGATGCAGGAACACATCGGCCACGCTGCCCAGTTCGACGACTTGGCCCGCATCAAGCACGGCGACGCGATCGCAGACGCGGCGAATCACGTCCATCTCGTGGGTGATCAGCACGATGGTGAGACCGAGCCGGCGGTTGATGTCAGCGAGCAATTCGAGCACCGAGGCGGTGGTCTGCGGGTCGAGCGCGCTGGTGGCTTCATCGCAGAGCAGGATCGACGGCTTGCTCGCCAGCGCGCGGGCGATACCGACGCGCTGCTTCTGGCCACCGGAGAGCTGGGCGGGGTACTTGTTGGCGTGCGCGTCAAGGCCGACGAGCGCCAGCAGCTCAGCCACGCGCGCCGCGATGTCCGTCTCGGCCATGCCGCCCTGCAGGCGTAGCGGAAAGGCGACGTTATCCGCCACCGTGCGCGAGCTCAGCAGATTGAAGTGCTGGAAGATCATGCCGATGCCGGCACGCAGGCGGCGCAGCGCGGCACCGTCTGCGTGGGTCACGTCCTGGCCATCGACCAGCACCTTGCCGCCGGTGGGCCGCTCAAGCAGGTTGATCATGCGCAGCAGGGTGGATTTGCCCGCGCCGGAGTGGCCGATGATCCCGAATACCTCGCCTTTCTGAATGGCGAGGTCCACGGGTTGCAGGGCGGGGACCAGCGCGCCGTTGACCTGGTAAGACTTGGACGCGGCTTCGAATCGGATCACGGGCGTGGGGGTGGCCTGGATGGGGGAGGCGTCCATGGTAGCCGAAGGCCCCGGGCGGCGTAGACTGTGCGCTTTCCACCCGCCCCTGAAGGAGCACCATGACCGGCATCTACGATTTCTCCGCCCGCGATATCGATGGCAACGAGCGCTCGCTTGCCGAGTGGAAGGGTAAGGTCGTGCTGGTGGTTAATGTCGCCTCGAAGTGCGGCTTCACGCCGCAGTACAAAGGCCTGGAAGCGTTGCAGAAGCAGTACGGCGCGCAAGGTTTCGATGTACTGGGTTTCCCCTGCGACCAGTTCGGTCACCAGGAGCCGGGCGACGAGGCCGAGATCCGCGACTTCTGTTCGCTCACCTACGACGTCTCGTTCCCGATGTTCTCCAAGATCGACGTGAACGGTGACAAGGCCCACCCGCTGTACAAGTGGCTTAAGTCGACGAAGAAGGGTTTCCTCGGCACCGAGGGCATCAAGTGGAACTTCACCAAGTTCCTGGTCAACCGCGACGGCGAAGTCGTGGAGCGCTACGCCCCCACCGACACGCCCGAAAAGATCGGCAAAGACCTCCCCGCATTCCTCGGCTGAACCATCCCCTGTAGGAGTGCGCTTGCGCGCGATGGGTGCTTGCCGCAAGACCCATCGCGCGCAAGCGCGCTCCTGCAAGAAGCGGGGTTACAGGTGCTCGGGGGTGTCGGCGAGCATCGTTGCGATCGCATCCACCTCGGAGGAGACCGATGCCGCGCCCTGGGTCGGCTTGTAGTTGTTGAGGATGATGGCGAACGCCAGGCGTTGGCCGGCCTTCGTCGTGACGTAGCCGGCAAGGGCGTTGACGTAGCTCATGCTGCCGGTTTTCGCCTGCACGTTGCCTTCGGCAGGCGTGCCTTTCATCCGACGAACCAGCGTCCCATCTACCCCAGCCGTAGGCAGCAGCGTCCGGAACGCCGGCGAGTCGGACATCGTGAGCAGGTGGGCAAGCGAGCCCGCCGTCGTCAGGTCGTGGCGAGAGAGGCCCGTGCCTTCCTCGATCGAGGTGGCGGACGGGCCGATGCCACGTCCACCGAGCCATGCGGCGAGAGCCGCCGCGGCGCGGTCTTCCGTATGCGCTGCGGTCTGCTCGGTGGCTTCCGCGCCGGTGAGCAGGAAGACGCTTTGCAGGTACATGTTCTGCGAACGCTTCAGGCCGGACGCGAGGATGTCGCTGAGGGGTGGCGATTGCAGGGTGGCGACCTGCGGACCGGTCGGCGCGGGGATCGGCCAATGGATGCTGCGGGCGCCTTTCTTCACCGTGACGCCGCGCTTCTCAAGCGCGGCCTGAAAGCGACGAGCCGCCGTCAACGCCGGATCAGGCAACGAAAGGCGGCTTTTACGCGGCTGCGCGCCCAGCACGTGCAGGGTGGATGTGCCTGGGGCGCGGTAAAGCTCCGGGTTATCGGCTGGCTGTTCGGCAAGCGTCGTGGCGGCGTCGGAAGGCGTCAGCGTGACAGCGTTGTCGCGCACCTCCGCTAGCATCGTGTTTTCATCCACGGTGAGGCCACTCGCGGTGGCGCCGTAGTACGCCTGCAGATCCGAGGCCTCCCAGCCGCTGCCGATGGGTGGTCCGGTGAAGGCCGTGTCATCGCCGATCACGCCATCGTCGATGCGGGTGATGCCTGCAGCTGCGACCTGCTGCGCCAACTGGTCCGCCCAGATATCGCCGGACAACGTCGGGTCGCCGTGCCCGCGCAGCACCAATGCACCACGCAGGCGGCCACGGCGGATGTCGCCCGCGGCCAGCACATCGGTGTGGGTCCGGTAATCGGGGCCGAGGCGATCCAGTGCGAAGGCGGCCGTGTAGAGCTTCGCGGTGGAAGCAGGAAGCAGGAGCTTGTTGGTGTCGTGCCCATAGACCGCACGGCCATCATCAAGCGAGACGACACTGATGCCCCACGAGGCAGCGGCGAAGCGTGGGGCATCGATGTGGGCATCGACACGCTGGGCGAGCGTATCCGCCACGGCCGTGCCGGTGAACAGCAGGAGCCACAGCGCCACGGTAGGAGCGCGCTTGCGCGCGATGGAGCTTGCGGCGGCCTGGCTATCGCGCGCAAGCGCGCTCCTACAGGTGTGGGAATCGGGTGTTATGTCAGCCATGTGGGTAGTCCCTTGTTGAGGAATGCCGAGAGGCCGTCCTGGCCTTCGGGTGATACGCGGAGACGGGCGATCAATGCGGCGTTTGCCGTATCGACCTTTTCCATCGCCGTTTCGGTCATGCCGCCCATGCCCAGGGCCAGTTGTTTAGCCTCGCGCTGGGCGACCGGACCGCCTTTGCCGAGCAGGCCGAGGATGCGCTCGACGGCGCTGTCGAGTTCTTCCATGGGCACCGTGTCATGCACGAGGCCTATGGTGTGTGCGGCAGCGGCCCCGAAGATCTCGCCGGTGATGAACAGGCGGCGCGCCTGGCGCAGGCCGATAGCAGCGATGACGTAGGGGGAGATCACCGCGGGCACCAGGCCCAGCTTCACCTCGGAAAGGGCGAACTTCGCGCCCTCGGCGGCCACCGCGATATCGCAGCAGGCGACGAGACCGACGCCGCCGCCGAACGCCGCGCCATTGACCCGCGCCACGGTGGGCTTGGAGAGGAACTGCAGCCGGCGCATGAGCCGGGCCAGACGCTCGGAATCGGCGCGGTTGTCTGCCTCCGAGGCTGAGGCCATGCCGCGCATCCAGTGGAGGTCGGCACCCGCGGAAAAACTTGCGCCCGCGCCGGTGAGGACCACGGCGCGAACGGTGGGATCGGCATCGATCTCATCAATCGCCACCGTGAGATCGGCGATCAGCGCGTCATCGAAGGCGTTGTGGACCTCCGGGCGGTTCATCAGCAGATGGGCAACGGTGCCACGGCGGGTGAGTTCGACAGCCGGCATGAAGGATCTCCGAAAGGTGTAAGGCGAATCATAAACGTCCGGTCTGTAGGCGTGGGCCCCGACCCTGATCCGTCAATTCCCTACGTGAGATGCAGGGGATCGGCGAAAAGGCTTACAATGCGAACCGTTCTTATTTGAGAAATTCCCCAGTGCGCCTGTCCGACGCGCCGAAAGGTGCCCAAGCCGTGGTCCAGTCCGTTACCGATGCCCATCCCGCCGACGCCATCGCGCAGCGCTTGCGCGACCTGGGCTTTGTCGCAGGCGAGCCGGTACGCCTGGTGGCCCGGGGCCCGCTCGGCGGCGATCCCTTGCTGATCCAGATCGGCTCGACGCGTTTCGCATTGCGCAAGACGGAAGCGGCGCGGGTGGATGTCAGCGTGAGCAGTGCGGCATGAGCGCCTCGACCCTGCGTATCGCCCTGGTCGGCAACCCGAACTGCGGCAAGACCGCGCTGTTCAATCAGCTAACCGGCGGTCGCCAGAAGGTCGCCAACTACGCGGGTGTGACGGTCGAGCGCAAGGAGGGCCGTTTCATCGCGCCTTCCGGCCGCTCGCTGCAGATCCTGGATCTGCCGGGCGCGTACAGCTTCGATGCCACCAGCCCGGATGAGGCGATCACCCGCGATGTCTGCCAGGGTCGTTACCCGGGCGAGGCCGCGCCTGACCTGATCGTCTGTGTGGCCGATGCCACCAACCTGCGCCTGCATCTGCGCTTCGTGCTCGAAGTACGCCGGCTGGGCCGGCCCATGGTGCTCGCGCTGAACATGATGGACGCGGCTCGCAAGCGTGGCCTGGTCATCGATGTCGATGCGCTTTCCCGGCGCCTTGGCGTCCCGGTGGTGGAAACCATCGCCGTGCAGCGCGGTGGCGCGAAGAAGTTGGTCGAGCGTCTCGACGCGGCCGTGCCGGATGTGCAGCCGTCGCCGATCGACGAAGCGGGTGTCGACGGCCTGCATGCCGAGGTGCGCTCGATCCTGGCCGAGGCGGTCTCCAGCACGCGCAACACGGCGGCCATCGACGACGCCATCGATCGCTGGGCCCTGCATCCGGTGTTCGGCCTGGCAATCCTCGCCGTGCTGATGTTCCTGATTTTCCAGGCGGTGTTCTCCTGGGCGCAGCCGGTGATGGATGCGATTACCGACGGCATCACCGCCCTGGGCGTGTGGACCACGAGCTTTCTGCCCGCCGACAGCGCACTGCACAGCCTGCTGAACGATGGCGTGTTCGCCGGCCTCGGTGCCGTGCTGGTGTTCCTGCCGCAGATCCTGATCCTGTTCCTGTTCATCCTGATCCTCGAGGAATCCGGTTACCTGCCGCGTGCCGCGTTCCTGCTCGATCGCATGATGTTCAAGGTGGGCCTGACCGGGCGTGCGTTTATCCCGCTGCTGTCCAGCTTCGCCTGCGCTATTCCGGGCATCATGGCCACGCGCAGCATCAACGATCCACGCGATCGCCTCACCACGATCCTGGTGGCGCCGCTGATGACGTGTTCGGCGCGCTTGCCGGTGTACACGCTGCTCATTGCCGCGTTCATCCCGAATCGCGCGGTGGGCCTGTTCAACCTGCAGGGCATCGTGCTGTTCGTGCTGTATTTCGCCGGCATTTTCAGCGCGCTGGGCGTCGCCTTTGTGATGAAGCGCTTCCGCAAGGACCGCAGCGAACATGCGCTGATCATGGAGTTGCCCTCGTACCGCCTGCCGAACGTGCGCGATGTGGCGCTCGGCCTGTGGGAGCGCGCGTTGATCTTCCTGAAGCGCGTCGGTGGCATCATCACCGCGCTCACGGTACTGCTGTGGTTCCTCTCCAGCTTCCCGGGGCCGCCGGAAGGCGCGACGGGGCCGGCGATCGACTACAGCCTCGCCGGCATGCTCGGCCGCGGCCTGCAGTACATCTTTGCGCCGATCGGCTTTAACTGGCAGATCTGCATTGCGCTGGTGCCGGGCCTCGCCGCGCGTGAGGTTGCCGTGGCGGCGCTCGGTACGGTGTACGCCATGTCGGGTACCGATGACGCCGTGGCCTCGCAGCTGGGGCCGGTGATCGCGCATTCGTGGTCGCTGGCCACCGCACTCTCGCTGCTGGCGTGGTATGTGTTCGCACCGCAGTGCATGTCGACGCTGGCAGTGATACGTCGTGAGACCAATTCCTGGCGTAATGTGGCGATCGCTGCCGGCTACTTGTTCGGCCTGGCTTACCTCGCTTCGCTGGCGACGTATCAGATCGCGAAGGCGCTTTCATGAGCGCTTTCCAGTTGATCCAGGGTCTGATCATCGGCGTGGTCGTGCTGATCAGCCTGTATGTGGCATTCCGCAAACTGCTGCCGAAGATGTCGACACGGGTGATGGCCGGGGTTTCCGCGAGTCTCAATCATGAAGGCCGGGCGGGCGTGTTGCGGGCGATTGGCAGGAAAGTACAGCCGGCGAGTGCGTCCGGTAGTTGTGGGGATGGGTGCGGTTCCTGCCATAGTTGCGGGCCGGCGCCGGTTGCGCAGAATGATGCGCAGCCGTTGACTTTCAAGTCGCGGCACTAGGCATCGCGCGCAAGCGCGCTCCTACAAGAGATCTGCGTAGGCCTTGTGTAGGAGCGCGCTTGCGCGCGATGCGCCCTATCAGGGCGCGGCTTCGTCCTTCAACCGCCGCCGGCGCTTGCGTAGCGCGAACCCGTTGATCGTCAGATTCACCGCGAACCACGCGCCGATCAGCGCAAGCGGCCACGCGATCACCGCCGGCCACAGTACCGCGACAATCGTCAATACGATCGCCGCCACCGCACCGGCCAGCACCGGGCCCGATTCGGTATCGCCCAGCACGCGGTGGTGGGTGATCGCCGCACCCACCGTATTCGCGATACGCAGCGCGCCGGCTGCCGCGCGGCTGGAGCTACCCCCGGCATGCCTCGGCCGGGGTGGGCGCGGTGCCCGGCTGCGCATGCGTTCATTACCCGTACCGCCGCGGCGCCCGCCGCGCAGGAGGATCTCCGTCGCGTTCTCCAGGTCGGCCTCGTACTGGGCGGCGAGCTTCCCGGCAAAACCCGCATCCTCGATCGCCACGTCGATCTCACGGTTGCTCAGCCAGCTTGCGATATTGAGGTTCGATGAGCCGACCCGCGCCCAGCGCCCATCCGCAACCGCGGTTTTCGCGTGCAACATGGAACCGTTCCACTCGAACACACGGATCCCCGCCTTCAGCAGCGGCCGATACCCCGAGCGCGACATGCCGGCCACCATCGGGATATCGCTGGTACCGGGCACCAGCAGGCGCACGTCAACGCCATCGCGCGACGCCGCCGACAGGGCCTGGACATACGGTGCCACGCCCACGAAATAAGCATCGGTAAGCCATAGCGTCTTCGTCGCCATGGCCGCCACCATCTGGTCCAGGCGGTACATGCCCGCCGTACTCGGCTGAGTGGCGATGAGCCGCAAAGCTACATCGCCGGCGTCGGCCACCGCCTCGCTGCGGGCAAGGCGCGGATCGTCGGGTAAGCCCGCCGGCCCCGCGTCACGCCAGCTATCCGTAAAGGCCTGCTCGATCTCGGCCACGGCGGGACCGCGCAGCATGACCCCGGTATCGCGCCAGGGCGGCACATCGTGCGCCGGGTCGCCGAGCCACTTCTCGCTGATGCAGACGCCGGAGAGAAAGCCGATCTCGCTATCCACCACCAGCACCTTGCGGTGGTCGCGACTGATCCAGCCGAACGAACTGCCCAACCGCGGCGGGTTGTAGATGCGGACTTCGCCACCGGCCTCGCGCAAGGGGTTCCAGAAGCTGGAGCGCGACTGGCCCAGGCAACCCGCCCAGTCGGCGATCACCGCCACGAACACCCCGGCCCGGGCCCGTTCGACCAGGGCGTCACGGAAGGCCTGGCCGATGCGGTCGTTGCGGATGATGTAGTTCTCGAGGAAGACGTGGCGCTTCGCGCCAGCGATGGCCTTGAGCCAGGCGTCGTAATGGGCCTGAGCATCGATCAGCAGGTCGACGGCATTACCGCCGATCAGCGGCGCCCCGGCGCTACGGCTCAGGGCCTGTTCGGCGAACTGGCGGGTGGAAAAGGCGTGGGAGCGGTTGAGGTTCATGCGGGCGAGTGTATCGGCTAGCCCCATGGAATCCGCGTGACCTGTAGGAGCGCGCTTGCGCGCGAGGGGGCTTGCCGCGACCCCGGATCGCGCGCAAGCGCGCTCCTACAGGGGCGGTTATGCCGGCTGTCACGGGCTTGCGCTAAAATGGCCCGCTATGACCGATGACCTGACCCGCCCGCGCCCCGCGGAAGCCGCTTCCCGCCGCCCCAGCACCGGGGTTCATATCGACAAGGTGCAGGTCGGTGGCGGCGCGCCCATCGTGGTGCAGTCCATGACCAACACGGATACCGAGGATCCGGTATCCACGGCCAAGCAGATTGCTGAGCTGGCCCGCGCCGGCTCCGAGATGGTGCGGATCACGGTGAATACCCCGGCCGCCGCCGCTGCGGTTCCGCGTATCCGCGAGCGCCTGGAGATGATGGGCGTCTCGGTGCCGCTGATCGGCGATTTCCACTACAACGGCCACCAGCTGCTTGAAGGCGAGCCCGCGTGCGCCGAGGCGCTGGCCAAGTACCGGATCAACCCCGGTAACGTCGGCTTCGGCAAGAAGAAGGACAGCCAGTTCGCCTCGATCATCGAGATGGCGATCCGCTACGACAAGCCGGTACGCATCGGCGCCAACTGGGGCTCGCTCGATCAGTCGATGGTCGCGGCCCTGATGGACGAGAACGGCCGCCGCGCCGATCCCTGGGATGCCGGCCACGTCGCCCGCGAGGCACTGATCCGCTCCGCGCTGGATTCCGCCGCCCGGGCCGAAGACCTGGGCCTCGCGCGCGACCGGATCATCCTGTCCTGCAAGGTCTCTGGCGTACAGGAATTGATCGCGGTCTATCGCGACCTGGCCCGCCGCGGTGATTACGCGCTGCACCTGGGCCTGACCGAAGCCGGCATGGGCTCCAAGGGCATCACGGCGTCGGCCGCGGCGCTTTCCGTGCTGCTGCAGGAAGGCATCGGCGACACCATTCGCATCTCCCTGACCCCCGAGCCGGGCCAGTCGCGTACCGCGGAAGTCATCGTGGCGCAGGAACTGCTGCAGACCATGGGCCTGCGCGCGTTCACGCCCCTCGTGACCGCGTGCCCGGGCTGCGGCCGCACCACCAGCGAGTTCTTCCAGGAACTGGCGAAGACGGTCCAGGGCCACGTCCGCGAGCGGATGCCCGAGTGGCGCGTGAAATACGATGGCGTGGAGAACCTCACGCTGGCCGTCATGGGTTGCATCGTGAACGGCCCGGGTGAGTCGAAGCACGCGAACATCGGCATTTCCTTGCCGGGTAACGGCGAGGCGCCGTCGGCGCCAGTGTTCATCGATGGTGAAAAGGCGATGACCCTGCGCGGTGACAACATCGCCGATGAGTTCGTCGCCATCCTCGATAACTACGTCGATACCCATTACTCGGCGCGGCACGACTGATCCATCACGCCGTGCATGCGGGGCCATCCACCAGCATGGTGGGTGGCATCCTCACTCCCCAGGAGACACGGCATGGCACATTCCGTCCCGCTGCTCGCACTCAACGATAGCCGCAAGGCGCCACAGATCGGCTTCGGCGTCTTCCAGATCCCCAACGATGAAACCTCGCGCGCCGTGCAGGAAGCGCTGAAGGCGGGCTATCGCTCGATCGACACCGCCGCTATCTACAAGAACGAAGAGGGCGTGGGCGATGGGCTCGCGAAGAGCGGCATCGCACGTAGCGACATTTTCCTGACCAGCAAGCTGTGGAATTCCGAGCAGGGTTTCGATTCGACCTTGCGGGCGTTCGATGCGAGCCTGAAGAAGCTCGGCACCGATTACCTCGACATGTACCTGATCCACTGGCCGACGCCGAAGCGCGATCGTTACGTGGATACGTGGAAGGCGTTCATCCGCCTGCGCGAGGAAGGGCGAATTCGCTCGATCGGCGTCAGCAATTTCCAGCCAGACCACCTCGAGCGGATCATCAAGGAAACCGGCGTGGCGCCGGTGGTCAACCAGATTGAAGTGCATCCCGATTTCGCGCAGAACGATGTCGCTGCCGCCAACCGCAAACACAACGTGATCACCGAAGCCTGGAGCCCGCTGGGGCAGGGTGGTGACTTGTTGAAGAACGAGACGCTCGTAACGCTTGGAAAGACATACGGGAAGTCACCGGCGCAAGTGATCTTGCGCTGGCATGTGCAGCTCGGCCACATGGTGATCCCGAAATCGGTCACGCCAGAACGCATCCGCGGCAACATCGACGTGTTCGATGTCGAACTCTCGGCCGACGACATGGCTGCGATCGCAAAGCTCGACAAGGGCAACCGCATGGGCCCCGACCCCGATGAACTCAATTAGCTGTAGGAGCGCGCTTGCGCGCGATGGGTGCTTGCCGCAACCCCGGATCGCGCGCAAGCGCGCTCCTACAGGGGTGTCGCTCACTCGGTCATCGTGATGTCGATTTCGATGGGATAAGGGCGAGGCGTTTTCGGCGGTGCCGGCAACGACCACGTCGAGAACTGGCCGGCGAAGCAGGTGGCCACCGGCGTGGCGGGCTGGACCACGACATGGCTGGTTTGCCCCTCCGCATCGACCGCCGCCGCCAGGGTGAACGCCTGCGTATCCGCCGGCGCGTTGCTCTTGATGCAACCTTTCAGCGCATCGGTGGAGGGGTTGCCGATCTTGTCCCAGAGCTTGGCCTGGAACGCCTTGCCTTCGGCATTCGTTTCCAGCGCCTTGGCCGCCTGCACGCGCGCATCAAAACCATCGGCGCCTGCGAAAGCGAAGATAAGGGCAAGGAACATCGGATGTCTCCGGAAAGGGAAGAACGCAGCCTAGCAGGCAGGCGGGACGTTCACATCGTTCGCTCTAGGGTCAAGGAATCGCGCCCCCAGGCGCGCCTGCTGGAAACGCCATGCGTCCCCTGCTGATCGTCGCGCTACTGGTGGCCACGCCCGCCGTGTTTGCCCAGGTCTCCGAGCCACCTGCCCAAGGAGCCTCGCCGAAATCCCCGGCCCGGCCTTCCACGGCCGTCCAGCCCAACGCGCACCCGGCGTCGGTTCCCCAGGCCAGTCCAGCGCAACTGCCGCGAAACCCGGTATCCACAACGTCATCAGCGAACCCAGCCGCCGCACCGGAGCGGCCCGCTTCTAACGCGGGTGCCACCGAGCGCGGTCTGACCCCGGTTCAGCCCGCGATGGGTGTTACGCCCAAGGTGCGCAACGCGACGAACCACGATACCGATGCCGCCGGGCACACGCTCGACCCGCATGGAAAGCCGGTGGGGCAGGCGCCCGCGACACCGTCAACAGTCCACTGAAACCCCTGTAGGGGCGCGCTTGCGCGCGATGGGTGCTGGCCGCAAGTACCCATCGCGCGCAAGCGCGCTCCTACAGGGGCGTTTCTAGCCTTCGACGATTTCGCGTTCGTCTGGCGCGGTCACCGCCAGCTCGCTCCAGTCGAGTTCGTTTTCCAGCAGATGGAAAACGTCATCATCAATGTCGCCCTGGTGGCGCATTTCAAGCAGGCGTTGGCGTTTTGCCTGTAGGCCCTTGCGCTTCAGTTCCGCCGTGCGGGTACCGGCGACGGGACTGCGCCCGGCTTCGGCTTCGCGCCGGGCGTCGACGTAATCGTCGTGGACGCGGCGTGCCGCCTCGTCGGTCTCGCCGGTGAGCGTGGCCTCGGCGGCATCCAGCAGTTCCAGGCGCACCCGGGAAGCGTCGGCGCGCAGGCTCGTATCGCGATCGAAATGCAGGAAGCGTATGAGCCACGCCAGCGTGGTGCCCTGGAACACGAGCGTGCCGACCGTGACCGCAAACGCGGTCAGCACAATAAGGTCGCGCTGGGGAAAGTTATCTGGCAAGCCCAGTGCCGTCGCCAGGGTAACCAGCCCACGCATCCCGCACCAGGCGACTACGAGCCCTTGCTGTGGGGTGGGGTTGGGCTCGTTCTTGCGGAACCGGCGCAGCAAAACGTTGTACAGCATGACCCAGCCGAAACGCACCGCGATGCACACCACCAGCGCCGTGCCCGCGAACCACAGCGCGGTTTCCAGCGCCGGCCCGTGCATTCGCGCGATGATCGTCCGCGATTGCAGTCCCACCAGCAGGAAAGCGATCACGTTCGAAATAAACACCACCGCGGCCCATACGGAATACGCGTGTACGCGATCGCGTGGTGGGGTTTCGCCCGGCATCACATGGGCGATGGTCATGGCGAAGGACACCACGCACAGGATCGCCGAGACATGCAGGTACTCGGCGACGATCCAGGCACCGAACACCGAAGCGAATTGGGAAAGCGTGGCGCTGAGCGTGCCGCGCAGCTCGCGCGCCAGGTAGATAAACAGCCGGCCGAGGATCCAGCCCAGCAGCAGCCCACCGGGCACGGCGAGCAACAGCATCGGGATCGTGTGCGCGAGGCCTTCGGGAGCCATGGCGGTACGTACCGCAACGCCGAAGATCAGCAGCGCTGAGGCATCATTGAGCAGGCTTTCCGCGGTAAGCACCTGCACGGTGCGGCGCGGCAGATCCAGCCGGGAGAGCATCGCCGTCGCTGCACCGGCATCCGGCGGCGCGACGATGGCACCCAGCGCCACGGCGGCAGCGATCGGCATGCCCGCCCAGGCCACGCCAAGCCACGCCACCGCGGCCGTGGTTAGCGCTACGGCTACGACCGCCAGCGACACCGTCGGCAGCCAGAACCGCCGCAGGGTGCGCGGTGGCATGTCGAAGCCGGCATCGAGCAGCACCGGGGCGATGAACAGGACCAGGGCCAGTTTCGGGTCCATCGCGATCTGCGGCGCCCAGGGCAGGGCGGCGACGGCGGTGCCAGCGGCGGCCAGGATCGTGGGGTAGGGCAAGGCCAGCCGCCGGGAGACCCGCAGCAGCACGACCGCCAGCAGGGACAGCAGGATCATGCTTTCAAACAGCGCCATGGCTCTTCCCCGGTCAGGCCTGCGTCCATGAATAGCGCAGCGGCGGCCGCGATGCTACCGCTTGGGGTACCATCCGGGGCATGCCTTTTCGACACCGGGGTGCCGATGAAACGCCTGATCGCCGTGGCCGCCATGGCAGTGATGCTTGCTGGTTGCCAGGGCATGGCCGCAAAGGTCTCCCGGCTCGAGGTCGGCACCTCGCGCGATGACGTGCTGGAGCGCCTGGGGCCCCCGGATTCGGATCGCAGCATCATCGGCTACGAGGTCATGAGCTGGCTGGATCGCCGGCCGAGCCGGTTCTCCTTCTCCCATAAGGACTACACCGTTGTGCTGAAGGACACGAAAGTGGTCCAGTTCGGCCCCGGCCTGGTCCGCAGGGATGGCAAGACCTCCCTGCAGATCGAGACCGGCGACCCCTAGTCGTAGCAACTGCCGGGAAGGCGCATCAAGCCGCTACAAGCGCGGCGGTGGCGCATGGGGATAGGTTTTCCCTAACGTGCCTGACGGGAGTAACCCGCGATGCGACCGCCCCAGCCTTCCCCCGCGTTCGCTGCCCTGGCCGGCGAACTGACCCGCCTGCATGATGCGCGTGAAGCCGCGATCGTCCGCGCCCTCGATGCGCTGGAAAGCAGCCACCCGCCGTTGGCCCAACTGGTGCTGTGCTGCATCGGCGACCGCCAGCGCGCCGCCCGCTGGCTGGTCATGCCGCAGCGCGCCTTCTCCGGCCGCAGTGCGTGCGACATGCTGGCCGATGGCGACGTCGATGCGGTCTGGGACCAGGTCGTCTACAAGCAGTTCGGGACGGTGGCCGCGGTCTAGATCCAGCCACGCCGGGCATAGAGCCACAGCGCCGCGTATTCACGCAGGCAGCGCGCGGTCATCGTGAGCGCCTCGCGCCGGGGCAGCCAGCGGGCGGAGGTCGCCAACAGGGCGTGGTCGTCATCGTCAGCCGGGGCGGGCGACACATGGATGCCCTCATGGCGGAACGACGCCGCCGCGCGGCGCATATGGATGGGGGAGGTCACCAGCAGGATGTTGCCGAGCCCATCGGCATGCAACAGCGCGGCGGCATTGCGCGCGTTCTCATGGGTGTTGGCGCTGGTCGCCTCCACGCGCAGGTCGTTGGCCGGTACGCCTGAGCGGGCATACCCCGAGGCGAGCGTGCGTGCCTGGTCGACGCCGGAGACCAGCATCACGGGCGCATAGCCTTCCTGCCACAGGCTGAGCCCGATCCCGGCGCGGGTGGCGGTCTCGTTCCACGGCCCTATAGGCAAGGCACCGCCGCCGAGGACGACGATGGCATCGGCGCGGGGCGTACCCGTCGTTGTCGCCACCAGACCCTGGCGCAGAAGCAAAGCGACCGCGGGTGACGACGCGACCCAGATCCAGGCGACCGCTAGCAGGCCCGCCGACAAGGCGATGCGCGGCTTGCGTGCCAGCACGCAGGCGGCTGCCAGCAGGCCGAGCAAAAGCGCCTGCACCGCGGGGTGCAGCAGGCGCGAGAGGAGGTATTCGAGCACGGTGACCCGGTCGGATTCTTACGCATCGCGGGAGGTACATCATCGCGCAAACCGCATGGTTTCACCGTCGGTCAAACGGCATAGGCGGGCTGTCGGAATGGACGCGGAGCCCCATAGAAATGACGATACCGGCCGAGTGAACACACAGGGGCGGGTCGTCATCATGAAGCGTTGGAATCGCGTCGCCATCATCATCGCAGCCATGCAGCTGGCGGCTTGCGCCACCGGCGGCAGCACGCTTCCGCCACCGAAAGCGGATGCGGCAAGCCCCGTGGTTGAGGCTTATCTCATCGGCGTGGACGATCAGTTGCAGATCACCGTCTGGCACAACCCTGACCTCAGCGTCAGCGTGCCGGTACGCCCGGATGGAAAGATCACCGTGCCGCTGGTCGGTGACGTTCCCGCCGGTGGACGCACGACCGACCAGGTCGGTGCGGAGATCCAGCAGAAGCTGGGCCAGTACATCCGCGATCCGCAGGTGGCGGTGATCCTCACCGCGCTGCGTAGCCACGAATACCTCTCGCGCGTTCGCGTCACGGGTGCCGTGCGCAGCCCGATCTCCATTCCCTATCGCCAGGGCATGACGGTGCTCGATGCGGTGTTGGCCGCAGGTGGCACCACCGAGTTCGCCGCACCTGATCGCACCGAACTTTACCGCCACACCGGTGAGGGCAGCACGCAGGCCTATTCCGTGCGCCTGGAAAAAATCCTGCAGCAGGGTGATCTCGCGAACAACTACCCGGTGCAGCCGGGCGATGTGATCACTGTCCCGCAGCGCACTTTTTGATCGTTCGCCTGGCTATGCCGGGCGGCAAGAGGGTAATTCGATGAGTGGGGAACTCGTTCCTTTCGCGGGCATGCTGCCCGCCTTGCTGGGTGAAGCACGCCGACGCCGCCTCACCATGGGCCTCGTGTTCGCAGCGATCGCGCTGGTGGCGCTGGTGGTAGGCACGTTGTGGCCGAAGAAGTACGAAGCCTCCGTGACCATCCTCGCGCAGGATTCGAGCATCATCACGCCGTTGATGGAAGGCGCCGCCTCCGCGACGGGGACCAAGAATCGCGCCGGCATCGCCCGTGACGTGATCTTCAGCCAGAGTGTGCTGGATGCCGTGCTGAAGACGGGTGGCTGGGCCACGTCCAACCCGACACCGATCGAGCGCGACAAGCTGATCGAAGGGATCAAGGCACGGACGAAGATCGTCAACAGCCGCGACAACCTGATCACCATCAGCTACTTCGATTCCGATCCGCGGCGTGCCTTCGAGGTGACCCGTGCGTTCGGCCAGCGTTTCATCAGCGAGAGCCTGGCCTCGAAGCAGCAGGAAAGCCGCGAAGCGTATGAATTCATCAACAGCCAGGTCGAGGCCTACCGGACCAAGCTGACCGATGCCGAGGACAAGCTGAAGGCGTACCGCGATGCGAACGCCGATGCCCGTCCGGGTAGCGAAACCGACACCAATTCGCGGATCAGCCAGCTGCGCACGCAGATCGAAACCAATCGCATGGATTACATGCAGAAGGTCTCACAGGCATCCGCACTCTCGTCGCAGCTCAACGGTGAATCCGAAGTCAACGCCGTGCAGACCATCGGCGGGGTCTACCAGACCCAGCTGGCGGACCTGCAGGGCCAGCTCGACAAGCTGCTGCTGAACTACACCGACGACTACCCGGATGTGATCCGCGTGCGTCACCAGATCGAAGACGTGCGCAAGCAGATGGCCTCGGCCGATGCCTCGCGGGCGATCGGCAGCGGTACGCCGGTCGATCACACCGTGGCGATGAATCCGGTCTACCAGCAGATGCGTATCCAGCTGGCCCAGTCGCGTGCCGACGCCGCGGCGAGCAGCGCCCGGGTGGGGGCGAGCGAAACCATGCTGCAGGCCGAACTCGAGCGTAGCAAGCGCATCGCCAACTCCGAGAACGTGGTGGCGGAACTGACCCGCGACTACACCGTCAACCGTGATGTGTACCAGGACCTGCTGAAGCGCCGCGAGAACGCCCGCGTGTCGATGAACCTCGACGCCGAACAGCGCGGCCTCACCTTCCTTGTGCAGAACCCGGCGACCCTGCCGCTGGTGCCGTCCGGCCTGCGTTTCATGCACTTCGGCCTGGCCGGCCTCGCGCTTGCCTTCGCCGTGCCGCTGGGCCTGCTCTTCATGGTGGCGCGCTTTGATCCCCGTGTCCGCTCCGTGGCGCAGCTGGAACGCGCGACCGGCTTCCCGGTGCTCGCCACCGTGCCGTTCTACCCGACGCCGCGCGACCGTCGCCGCAGCCAGCTGCACAACACGATGCTGGGCTTGATCGTGCTGGGCGTGGGCATGGTGTACCTCCTCGTGATCTGGCTCCGCCTGAAGGGCTAAAGGACATTCGAGATGGCCGTGAACAACATCGAACTCGGCGACGTGATCGCCACTGCCCACGACGAAGCGCATACCACGCCCAGCCATTCCATTGCGCGCATGCGCGAGGAAAGCGGCGAGCTGACGACGCTGGACTGTGAGCGGAAGCGCCTGATCCATCGCGAGGAATCCGTGCGCCAGCAGTCGGATGCCTTTCGCGGCATCCGTACCCGCCTGCTCGAGATGGGCGGGGACAGCAACTTCATTACCCTGGTCTGCTCGGTGAGCCCGCGGTCAGGCGGCAGCTTCGTCTCGCGCAACCTGGCTACGGCGTTCGCCTTTGACGAGTCAAAGACCAGCCTGCTGATCGATTGCAACCTGCGTTACCCGAATCAGCACAAGGCGCTGAGCGTGGAACCGGCGACCGGTGGACTGGTCGATTTCCTCGAGCACCCATCGCGCGGCATCGCCTCGATCATGTACCCGACCGGCGTGCCGCGGATGCGCATGATCCCGGCCGGCAAGGCGCGCGAGAACAGCAGCGAATACTTCTCGTCGTTCCGGATGCGTGCGGTGCTGGATTCGCTGCGCTGCCGCTACCCGGATCGCTACCTGTTCCTCGACGGGCCGCCCGTGAAGGGCGCGCCAGACGCTCGCATCCTTTCGGACCTGGCGGACTTCGTCGTGCTGGTGGCCGGGTACGGCCGCGATACACCGGCGGCGATCAACCAGGCCGTCGCCAATTTCGACCCCGCCAAGCTCGCAGGCGTGGTGTTCAACGAGTCACCGTGAGCCTCGGCTCCAGGGGAGGGAACATGCCGGCAGTGAAGAGGCTCACCCATGCGGTGCTGCTGGGGCTTGTATGCGCAGTGCCGGCAGTAGGCCAGGCAGCCACGTTCAACTACACGCTCTACGCCGGCCTGGAGCACAGTAACAACATCGCGCTCTCATCGGATAACCCGATCAGCGAGAACGTGTTCACGCCCGGCGCGACGTTCCAGTTCAACCAGATGGGCTCGACCTTCCAGGCTAACGTGGCGGGCACGGTCGAGTACCGCAAGTACCTGCAGAACCATTTCGACTCACAGACCCAGACCCAGATCGTCGGCCAGGGCAACTGGACGGTCATGCCGGATCGCCTGGATTTCTCGATCGAAGACTACGCCGGCGTGCAGCCGGTGGACCAGCTCTCGTCGGATTCGCCGGATAACCAGCAACAGACCAACGTGCTGGCGCTGGGCCCCACGCTGCACATGCGCTTCGGCGACTCGACCCGCGCACAGGTGGAACTGCGGTACATCTCCAGCTACGCATCGAAGGTGGATGAGTTCGATTCCAATCGTGGCCTGGCGGCGTTCCGCCTGTTCCGCGACCTCACACCTACCGACACGATCTCAGGTAACCTCGAATACCAGGATGTCAATTTCGACAACCAGCCGAGCAGCGCTAACTACAAGCGCGAAGAGGCCTTCCTGCGCTATACGAGCCAGCTGGCGCATTTCGATGCCGATGTCATGCTCGGTGGCACGCGGCTGAACTTCAACGACAGCAAAGACCGGTCATCGCCGTTGTTGCGCTTGCAGATTGGCTGGCAGCCAACCCTGCGCAACTCGCTGGCCCTGGCCGGTACCTATCAGTATGCGGATGCAGCCACCGACATCATGACGCCGCCCTCCGTCTATGGGCTGGGCGCGTCGGAAAACGCGAGTCGTACCGAAGCGCTGGATCCGTTTGCCAATACCGGCGGACTGGGCCGCGGGAGCCTTTCCGGCATCGGTATCGGCAGCGCGGTGATCAGTTCGGACGTGTACAAGGAAAAGCGTTTCGAGGCGACGTGGAGCTGGAAGAGTGAGCGCCTTTCGATCACCGTTTCGCCCGCGTGGAACAAATTGCGCTACATCGATAACGACACATTCAACCAGACCGGCAAGGGCCTTAGCGCGGGCGTGGGCTACCGGATCAATCCCACCTTGACACTGACCGGCTTCGGGACTTACGACCAGACCAAGTACTCCTCGTTGTCGCGCACCGACAAAACGGTGCGCCTCGGCCTGGACCTGGGCCAGCAGTGGAACCGCCACTGGAGCTGGCACGCCGCGGTGGCGCGCGAGCGTCGCACCAGCGATGCGGTCGGCCAGGATTATCGCGAAACCGAGTTCTTCATCGGCGTGGTGTACCGGAGATAAGCATGCGTACCGACCCCGAACTGCCGTTCTTCTTCGGTGCTGACAGCGGGCTGTTCGGCATGTACCACGCGCCGGCCACATCGCCGCGCCGCGCGGTGCTGATGTGTCCGCCGCTGGGCCAGGAGCTGATCCGCACGCACAGGCTCTACCGCCAGCTTGCCCAGGCGCTCGCCGCGCAGGGTCTCGCTGTGCTGCGCTTCGACTACCACGGTACCGGGGACTCGGCGGGCGAGAGCACCGACGTGGACTGGCAGCGCTGCGTGGGCGATGCGGTCAGTGCGGCCGGTGAGCTGCGTTCCCGCGCCGGTGTCGATCGCGTGGTGGCCTTTGGTGCGCGCCTGGGGGGCAGCATCGCGCTGGCCGCCGCTGATCGCGCCCGCTTTACCGAGGTGATCGCCTGGGACCCGGTGGTCGATGGCGATGACTACGTGGCCGCGCTGGATACCATGCAGGCCGCGCTGCGTGAAGATGCCGATCGTTTCAACCAGCCACGTTCGCAAGCGGATGTCGCCGAGCAATGGCTCGGCTTCGATATCGGCGACAGCCTGCGTAAGCAAATCAAGGCACTGCGTGTGCCGGCGCCAAACGTGCCCACCCTGGTGCTGGATTCGTTACCGGCAAGCGCGGCGCCACGCTGGGATCACCTCGTGTCGCAGCGGGGCAAGGTCGCGACCATCGCGCCACCCACGCCGTGGAGCGATCTGCGCCGGCTAGAAACCGCCATTCTTTCCCATCCACTCATCCAGGCCGTGACCGGCCGCCTGACGGAGGGCGCGTAATGCGCGAGGAAGCATTCCGTTTTGGCCGGGCCCGGCATCTTGTCGGTATTGCTGGCCTGCCAGAAGGGGCGCGCGGCGAGACCGGGGTGATCGTCCTTAACGCAGGCATGGTGCACCGGATCGGGCCTTTCCGCCTGCACGTGGAGCTTACCCGGCAACTCAACGCCGCGGGCTATCCGACCTTACGCTTCGATCTTTCCACCCTGGGCGATAGCGGCGCCAGTGGCGGCGGCCTCACCCGTACGCAGCAGGTCAGCGCGGATGTCGATGACGCCATGAAGCTGCTCGCCGAGCGGGCCGGTTGCGAGCATTTCGTCCTGGTCGGCCTCTGCTCTGGCGCGCAGAACGCACACACCGTGGCCGCCAGTGATCCGCGCGTCAGCGGGGCCGTATTCCTCGATGGCTACGCCTACCAGACCGTGGGCTACAAGCTGCGTCATTACCTTCCGCGCATGTTCGACCCGGCCCGGTGGGCGCGCTTCCTTCGGCATCGGGCAGGCGGCGGTGGTAGCGACAAGCCCGCATCGGAGCCGGTGTTCGCCGTGGCGCCCGCGCCGCGCGAGGAAGTGATCGCGGATTTCACCGGGATGGTCGGCCGCGGGATGAAGCTATACCTCGTGTATTCCGGCGGCATCAGTTTCTGTTTCAACCACGCACGGCAATTCCGTGAGTGCTTTGGCAAGGTCATGGACCACCCGGCCGTGACCACCAGCTACCGCGCGGAAACCGACCATACCTACATTCTTACCGGCGACCGTGCACGGCTCGTCGACGGCATCGGCGGCTGGGTGGCGCGTAACTTCCCACCGGCGGCGGGGAGGCACGCATGAGCACGGTCCTGGTAACTGGCGGCGCCGGCTATATCGGCAGCCACACGGTGCAACAGCTGGTCGCGCGCGGTGAGCGCGTGGTGGTGATCGATAACCTCTCCACCGGTTTTCGCGAAGCGGTCCGTGGCGCGGCCCTGGTTGAAGGTAACGTGGGCGATTGCGAGCTGGTCGCGCGCACCCTGGAAACCTACCGGGTCGATGCCGTGCTGCACTTCGCCGCGCATACCGTCGTGCCGGAATCGGTCAGCGATCCGCTGAAGTATTACGGCAACAACAC
Organism: Luteibacter sp.; assembly: GCF_036500425.1. Taxonomy (GTDB): domain Bacteria; phylum Pseudomonadota; class Gammaproteobacteria; order Xanthomonadales; family Rhodanobacteraceae; genus Luteibacter. Next base: position 71,240 of record NZ_DASYCB010000054.1, on the reverse strand, counting down.
CTGCAATACGCGCAACCTGCTGGCCTGCTGCGCCGAGGCCGGCGTCGACAAGTTCATCTTCTCTTCGACGGCGGCCGTCTACGGTACGACCGAGGATGGCGTGGCCGACGAGGATACGCCGACGCGGCCATTCAACCCGTACGGCATGTCCAAGCTGATGTCGGAGACCATGCTGCGCGACTGGTCGGCGACGGGCGCCATGCGCCACGTGATCCTGCGCTACTTCAACGTGGCCGGCTGTGATCCGGAAGGCCGCATCGGCCATTCCACGCCGCAGGCGACATTACTGATCAAGGTCGCTTGCGAGCACGCCGTGGGCAAGCGCCAGTGCATCTCGATCTACGGTACGGATTACGACACGCCCGATGGCACGGGGGTGCGCGATTACATCCACGTGGATGACCTGGCCGCCGCGCATCTGCGCGCGCTGGATCATCTGCGCGGCGGCGGTGAGTCGCTGACCTTGAACTGTGGTTACGGCCATGGCTACAGCGTGCGTGAAGTCGTGGATGCGGTGGCACGTGCAGGTGGGGCGGCCCTCAACGTGGTGGAGTTGCCGCGCCGGCCGGGCGATATCCCCATGCTTATCGCGCGTAGCGACAAGCTCCGTGCGGTCCTCGGCTGGGAACCCCGCTACGACGACCTCGATTTCATCGTGCGCACGGCGCTCAGCTGGGAATACCAACTCGCCGGTGCGGCGCCCATTGCCTCCGTCGCATGAAACCGCACGCCCGCCAGCTCGCTCGTCGCGCGCTCCGGCGGGAGCGCGTTGATGCGCGATCGTCTTTCGCGCCACCTATCGCGAGTCCCATGACCCGTCGCTTCCTGTTTCTCCTGGCCTGCCTGCTTGCGCTCGGATCCGTGCTTGGCCCCGACGTCGTCGCTGCCGCCACGCTGCCGCCCGCCGCGCAGAAGATCGAGGTGCGCCGCGTCGCCGGGCTGGGCGATGCGCTGCCCGTATCCGTCGGCATCCCTTTCGCACCCGGCGCTTTGCGGGATCCGCGCACGGTCCGCATCGTCGATGCCCAGGGCAAGGAGGTACCCGCTGACGTCAAGGTCATGCTGACCTGGCATTTCCGCGATAACAGCATCCGCGCGGTGCGCGCACAGTTCCGGGCGGCCCAGGGCACGTATTACTTCGTGGTGGGCGAACCGCGCCAGGCCTCCGCGCCGGGCTGGCCGTACGCCGAGGGGCTGGTGAAAGGATCCCCCGCGGCACTGGCGACCCTGACACCGCAATGGCTCACCGCCTCGTTGATCGCCGGCCCGCAAAGCGTGGCGACGAAAAGCGAGGCGTATGCGCGTTTTGTGGATGCCCAGTTCTCATGGGCGCGCACGCTGCCGGTGAAAGACACTACCGCCTGGCTGTTCGACCGGCCCTCGACGCTGTTCAAGGCGTATGTGCGCACCGGTCGCGCCGATTACCTGCAAGCGGCCGAAGAGAGCTACCGCTGGTACATGGCGGGGATCAAGCGCGATGGCGTACCGGTGAGCCCCTCCTGCGCGGGTGGCTGGATGCCGGACGAGAAACCGTGCGACGTCAAGTACGTTTACATCGAACCCATCCTGCTGGCCGTGGGCCTGACCGGCGACGACAGCATGCATGACGCAGCACTGGTCACGAAGATGGCCGACCTGTGGGCTAGCGGCGGATGGAACGGGCCGCCGGGGCCGTACCTGGGGCCGAAGGACTATTTCACCGAGCGCCTGGCGGGCCTCGGCCTGATTGAAACCGTAGCCGCCTTCGAGCTGAGTGGCGACAAGCGTGACCGCCAGCGTATCGAGGACCGGATCGGCTGGCTCGACGCCCAGCAACGCCACAACCCCGACGGCCTCGGCGACGACGGTTCCTGGCGCAATAGCTGGAACGTCCACGAGAACGACCCACATGGTGCCGATGACGTGCGCGGCGCCTCGCCGTGGATGAGTGAGAACATCATCGACGGCCTGTGGCACGCCTGGCTGGTGACCGATGATGCGCGCATTCCGCCGATGATCGTGGACTTCGGCCGTTACCTCGAGCGCTACGGCTGGATCGATCAGAAGCTGCTGGTGTCGCCGCACAACTGGCGCAACGACTGCTCGGGCCCGAACGGCCAGATCGCCTGGTACTGGTCGTCATCACATGCACCGGCCGCTGCGATCACGAAGATCCAGGAGAGTGAGGGCTGGTACAGCGATGGGCACACGGTGGAGCTGGGTCTTGCGGTGGCCGCGGCGCATTACTTCACGACCGACGCGGCACAGGCCGTCGCACTGAAGAAGCGCTTTGAGGCGATTGGCGATTCCTACAGTCCCGCGTGTGCAGCCATCTCCGACACCCTGCGCCGATTCAACTGGAACAACCGCGGCGCTGGTGTAGCGCAGTGGATGATGGAGCAGCCAGCCGGCGCTGGGAGCAAGGGTGAGGGGGCGCCATCGCGCGCAAGCGCGCTCCTACAGGGAGACGGCGATTCGGTAGGAGCGCGCTTGCGCGCGATAGGCAAGAGCGCGCCGACGAAGCACGCCGCGTCCTCCGGAGAAACCCCATGACCCGCCGCCTGGACGTACTACGCAGCGTCGGCATCGTCACGGTCTCGACATATATCGAATATGCGCTCGGCCTGCTGATGAGCGTCTGGATCGCACGCTCACTCGGCCCGGCAGACTTCGGCCGCTATGCGTTCACGATCTGGCTGTGCGGCTGGCTCATCGTCTGCTCCAATCATGCACTGACCACCTCGTCGACCAAGTTTATCGCCGAAGCCGATGGTATGGGCGACCCGCGCCTTGCATCGAGCCTGGCCGCGCGGTTCTCGCGGATCCAGGGCTGGAGCTCATTTGCGGTGATCGGCTTGTTCGCGCTGGTCGCGGTGGTCTTCCGCCCATCGGAATGGGATCAGTCGCTGCTGCCGATCATGCTGCTGGTTGTTATTGCCGTGGTCGCCAAGGCGAACTACGCCATGCTGGTGGCGATCGGCAAGGGGCAGGAACGCTTCGAACCGGAGGCGGTTGCGACCGTGGTTGGCGGTGTGGTCGGCATGCTGCTCGTGCTCGGCGCGATGTTTACCCACGCCGGGCTGCTCGCCTTCGTCGCCTTGTTCGCGGTCGCCTGCCTGCTACTGAACCTGATCAACCGGCTCATGTACCGGCGGCTGTGCCGGCCCTACGCGCCGGGCGATGTACCGGCGGCGATGACCACGCGCGTGAACCGGCATCTCAAGCTCACCGCCACGCTGGTGCTGATGGGCTCGTTCCGCACTGGCACCATCGAAGTGTTCCTGCTGAACACGTTCACCGGCTCGGTGGCGGTGGGCTATTTCGCTATTGCCGGCACGCTGACCCGTGGCGCCGTCCAGCTGTTTTCCGTCGGGCTCACTTCAACCTTGCTGCCCTACATGGCCAAGACCTTCGGTGAGAGCGGCACGGCCAAGGCCACGCGTTTCCTCGCCGAAGCCACCCGGTTCTACTGGGCGGTGGGCATCTGCATCGCCGGCCTCGGCGTGGTCACCACGCCGGAGATCGTCCGGCTGATGTATGGCACGCGATACGTGGATGCCATTCCCGCGATCGAGGCCACCCTGGTCCTCGGTGGCTTGTTGCTCATCGGTAACGGTATCGCCGCGTTCCAGACCGTCGTCGATCGACAGGATGATCGCGTCCGTATCGCCGTCGTCGCCCTGGTGGCAAACGCGGTCCTCGGCGGTGCCCTGATTCCCCCGTTCGGCCTGGCTGGCGCGGTCTGCACCTACGCCGGCACGCGCATCGTGGAGATGGTGCTCGCCGTACATTACCTGCGCAAGGCGACGCAGGGGGCTTTGCCGCTGGCGGCGATGTCACGCCTGTTCGTTGTCGGACTGATCGCGACCGCTGCGGCATGGGCCGCCACCGAGGCGACACCCTCGCGGCTGGGCTTCCTGGTCGGTGCCGCCGCCTTCATGGCGATCTACGTCCCAGGTAGCGCCTGGGTGCGCTACTGGTCCGCCGACGACCTGCAGTTGATGGCGGGCATCAGCCGCAGGCTGGGCCCACCCGGGCGCGCACTATCGCGCATGCTCGTCAGCGTGCCGCCTGCGGCGGCGAAGGCTATCCCATGAACTACCTTTGCTCGATCCTGCGAAATCTCGACGCATTACGCGCCGCGCGCGACGAGATGGCTGTACTGGCTGAGACGCCGGGCGGTTGCGACGGCATCGTCCAGCATCCCGACTGGATCGCCTACGAAGTCGAAAGCCGCGATGACGGCACGTCGCCTTACGTGGTGGTGGTCCGCGATGGCGCCGGGCGCATGCTGGGCTATGCGCCGCTACTGGCGATCCGGCACACCGCGCGGCTCGACCTGGCCGGGCGCCGCGTCCGCGTCTATCACGGCGAGGCACTGCGCCTGCTCGGTGCGGGCATCGTCGCCGCTGCCGCCGATCGGGCGACAGTTATGCTGGCGATCGTCCGCCAGTTGCATGGCGACGAGGCCATCCGGGTCATTCGCATCCAGGAAAGTGCGTTACCCAACCCCTTCGCGCAGTCGCTGGGGAAGGGCGAGGCCATGCGACTCGTGCCCGCAAACCTGCTCGAGCAGGTCCAATGGACGATCCGCGACCAGGCCTCATCGTCCGCGTGGCTGGCCCAGATGGACAAGAAGCGCCGCACCGACCTGACCCAGCGTATTGGCCGTGCCTACCGCAAGCTCGGCAGCGATGCCGCCTTGCACACCTTCGATACGCCGGATTCGATGCGCGAGTACTGCCGACTCATGCAAGAGGTTTACGCGCGTACATGGCACCATGACGACCTGCCAACCCAGTGGGACCATCCGCTACGCGTGGCGCTGTTCGAGCGCCTCGCCACCTCGGGGCACATCATCGGCCACGTCGTTATCCGTGACGGGAAACCCCTGGCCTATGTGCACGGCTACCGTGTCGCGGGTACGTACCTCGTCGATGACCTTGGCTACGACGAAGATGTTGCCAAGGTCGGTATCGGGTCCGTCGCCGTTTTCCAGGCCATCACGGCCCTGCTTGATCGCTTCCCTGGGGAGAACGTGAGCTTCGGCTACGGCGATAACCAGTACAAGCGCTTGCTGGCGACCCACAACGAACCTTGCGGTTCGCTTTATGTCGTCCGCTCGACCCGCGCCACCGCCGGCTTTCACGTCTACGCCCCGGTCCGCTGGCTTTACCGGGGACTGCACCGTGTCCGCGAAGACATGCGCGCCCGCAAACGCGTCTGACGTCACCAGGAGAGCGTGAAGTTATCGATCTGCGCCGTGATGCGCGCGCCGCTTCCGGCAGTGTCCTTCCGTACGACGATCGCGCCGATGCGATCGCCGTAGTCCTTGGCGTACAAATGCACCCACAGGCCGGGCAGGCCGGTCAGCGGAACCACATAAGTGGCCTCACCGATCGCGTTGCCGTGTTCGTCGTAGATATCGACATGCAGGTGCGAGCCGTTTCCACCGTGGCCATTCGCGCCATAGCCGAATCGTACCGTGCTGCAGGGCTGGATGAACTCGATGCGCAACGCCGCCCGATCGTCAGACGAGCAGAGAAAGGTGCCGTCATGGAAAGGCAGGATGCCGTCATGCCCGCCACGGATCGACCACTCACCTAGCGCGGGAGAGAAGGTGATGTAAGCGCGCTTCAGATGGTCGAAACGCCGATACTTCATCCCGTTCAGGTCATCGGTGACGAAGACGGGTGGGTCACTCATCTTCTGCACCCGCAGTTCCAGCCATTCGGATACGAGGGTATGCAAGTGCTCACGACGTGGCTTGTCGAACGTCTCGACCTGGACGAAGCTCTCTACCCGGTAGCGGACACGCAACACGCCGCCGTCAAGCCAGGTGATCTCTCCCGGGGGCACCGGGAACGTCAGGGACGCGCTGATGGAAACATCCCGACCCGAGGCGGTATCCGTGTAGCTCCCTTGCTCACCCTCGGCTGTCGTACCGGCCCACTCCAGGTGGCACTCGTCGTCATCGCTCGCGCCTGGCCACTTCGGCACCACGACGGATGCGCCGCCGGTGGCAAGGCTCGGATCCAGTACGGCATCCTCGACCTGCTGGATCGTCGGCGCCGGTAAGCTCGCAGGCGTACCCAGGACCTCGATGCGTCGGCGAAGCGATTCACGAGGTGCGGCGCGTGACCCGTAAATGGTGTAGCCAAGCACGCAGCTGCCGCCGGTGGCTCGCTTGAATACGGCGCTGGGTACGTGGAAATCCAGGGTCTGCCCATCGCGGGCAAGCCGCGTCGGGGGCGACGACCAGATGTCGATCTTGCCGGCTGCGGTGATGCTTTCGCAGCGCAAGGTCACGCGATCGCCGAGTTTCGCGTAGTGGCCCTCCACGCGAATCATGACCTCTGGCCAGGTAACGTTCATCGCGCGGAACAGTCGGCCGGCGTCTTCCACTGTGTCCTCGAGCCACGGCGTGGGTGCGAACGGACCCGTGCAGCGCAAAGGCGCATACGTAGCGGGTGCCCAGCGCAGCCAGCGACCTTCCGCGTCGTGGCACTGCCAGGCGATGCGCACGTCCCGCATACCGGCGAGGCCACGAAGGGGTTCGTGGATAGTGACGGTGAGTGGTGAACCCACTTGTTCCGCACTGACCGGGGGAAGGGCGAACAGGCGGTTCTCCCACGCCATGACAATCCGGTCGCCAGCTGCCATGGTCGCATAAGGAGGAATGATCACCTCGGCCCGCGACTTCGCGCCTGCGGGAGGTGTCCCGAGGATGGCGGGGGGTAAATCTGGCGCGACGAAGGGGTTGTCACCACGCGACGAAGCATCATCCGGTGCTTGCAGTTCGCGTACCACGTGTTGTCGTTTCAATTTGCCAAGGCCTTTCATGGCATGCATCTCCAGGGATGGTTGATTGATAGGGAATGCACGCGCCACCCCAGGGGCGGCGCGTGCGGTGCGCGCGTGGTAGGTCTTATTCGCCCGTGGTCACGATCCAGACCGAGGCCGCGGCAAGCTTCGGACCGATCGGGATCCAGCGCTCGTCGGGGTCTGAACGACCCGGCCCCCATGCCGAACGGCGTGCCTCACGGGCACCCGTGTTCGGGAACACCGCGAAGCGGGCCACCGAACTGGCCGGTGTGTCGGTCCAGGCCGCAGACTCACGCACCTCGGGATTGCCGCCATACGCGGCACGCAGGGCATCCCATTCCTCGACGTGAGGCAAACGGCCGCCCAGTTTCCCTGACTCAGTCGCCGCGGCGTGCCATAACAGTTCTTTTTCAAGGTCAACGAGGTGAAGCACGTTGCTCACCGTCACCAGATAAGACGCCGACGCACCCTTGGCATCGGTTACCGTCACCGTGGCCTCGCCATCGCGCAACGACACCACGCGCCCAGTAGCCTCGTCCACCTCGACGGCGCCACTGGAAGCGCTGTAACGATACGGAGGAACGCCGCCTGTTGCTACGCGTGCAATAAAACTGCCCGCAGGCGGGATAGTTACGCGCTTTTCGAGGCGGACGATCGGGCCAGCCAGAATGGCTGGGGTTGAGTCGATACTCAAAGGCGCGGCGGACTCGATGATCTCGAGCTCCAGCCACGGCGACTCCAGGTGTACCAGGGGCTCGACTCGTGTTCCGTCGGCGTAGCGCAAAGTTGCCTGTACCGACACGGCATAACGTACGCGGAGAGATCCACCGGCAAGCCGGCTCACCTCGTGCGGCGGAACAACGAACACCAGCGTCCTGTCCGGAATCATGTCGGCACCATTCAGCGCCGCGCGGTAGTAGGTTGTCTGACCGTCGCTCTGCTTTCCGGTCCATTCAAGATAGCAACGGTCGTCGCGGTCGATGCCGTCCCAAGCGGCCACGACGACATGGGCACCTGCCTTTGTAGCGCGAGGATCCATTGTCCCGTCCGCGGCCTCGGTGATCGATGGCGTCACGAGACCTCGCGGGCTTCCCACGATGGACAATTGACGGCGTCGCGAGCGAGGGCCCGGCACCCCGTTGGAGACGATTGAGTAGCCAGCTGACGCATGTCCGCCTGCGAGAGGAACGACCAGATCGTTGGGAACGAGCACGTCCACGGTCTGGCCGGGCCGCTGGATGCGGACCGATGGGCAGGCGTACACGATTGCTTTGCCGGCCTCAGTCACACCCTCCCACGTTACGAAGATCTCATCATCCAGGGCACCCGCGTGGCCCTCGACGCGCACGGTCAGCGGGTTGATCCCCAAAGACTTGAGGTCGATAGCCTTGCCCTCATCCCGCACGGTTCCGAGCACCCAAGGGGCGATCGGAGCATCCTCGCCCGGAGGCACGGTCACCGTGGTAGAGGGCGACCAAAGCGACCAGTTCGCGACGAGGTCGTGGATTTGATAGCGGACTTCAATGTCACCCCCAGCGCCAACCCCTGCGGTCGTCTTGTCGATGGCGAACCGAACGGGCTTGCCGATCTCGCTGGAGGTCAATGGACCATAACGCAGCGGCTGGGTATGCCACTGGAGCGTCACGCGGTCGCCAACAGCCATATTTCGGTAAGGTGGGACCTCGACGACGATACCAGTCAGGTCGTCAGGTAGCGTCTTGGGATCAACCAACGGCATCGCGAGGCTCTCGTTTCTGCTCGTTGTCTCGGGATTTGGGTCGAGACCTCCGGGTACCGAGAGCTTGACCAGAACATCGACCGAAGGAGTCTGATATTCCAGGTCGCTATCGAACAAGTGGATCTTTGCTGCCAGCGGAATGAAACCCTCACCGAAGCGAGAAAGAGTCGACGCTTCGACGCGGATCTGGGGTGTGAGATTTTCGCCTTGCTCGTAATGATGGGTCGCGATTACCTCCAGGTTTCGACCCCAAAGGACCTCAATAACATCGCCGGGCTGGATGTCACCCCATGGGCCGGTGCTGACTACCACGATGCGCCCCGGATTCCGGGCGATGTCGTCATATCCAAGCCCACCATCAACAGCGTCGTGGATTGACGGCGGGTTGAGCTTGATTGCTCGATTTTCTTGAGTTCTATTGCTCATGTTCTGTTCCTTGTGCGTCTATTTGTTTGTCGATTTAGGGTTTGGGGACGCGTGCCGAAACGAGAACGGTTCGCGATGTTGCCTTCGCACTTCCGACGTGATTTTTTATGGTGTACGAGGACTGGAATCGGCCAAACGCAAGCGTATAAACAACGGAACTATCCATTCGCACATCGACGAAGATGGCTTCTCCAGTCGATCCATCCAAATCGTCGTCCTTCGGGAGGAGATCGACAGCAACAATCTCGTGCGTGATCGATCCCGATGCTTCAGGGACGCGAGAGCCGCCATCCCAGGCGTTGTAGCCTTCATATTCGATGGTGAGCACGTCACCTTCCGCCATGTTGGCGTAGCCGTAGACGCGTATCGGCGTGAACTTCTTTACGAGGTCTCGCTCGTGGACCGCATAGGTTCCCGTGGCATCCTCAAGCCTTCGCGCATCGACGAAGACCGCACCTTGTAAGGGAAGGCCTGCGCCTGGGAGCCCATCAGCACTTTCGATCCGGACGAGTTGGGGCAGCGAGGTGGCGAGCGACGTGCTCGGTGCGTGCGATAAGACGCGCTCGACCGAGTAGCTAAGGTATACGGACCCAGCGTTCGCCTTGAGGTCGTCCGATGGCACAACGATAGCTATCGGGACCGAAGGATCGGTCACCACATGTGGTGCGCCTACCGCACTTTCTTTGAGGAAAACGGTGACGGTGTCCCCGACATGAAACGGGGGTTCGCGCGTCGATCGAAAGGGCGACACGCCGATCGCAACGCGTGCATCATGTTCCGCATCGTCAAAACCGACATAGTTCTCCTCTTTGCCGGAAGCACTATGGAGGACCGGCAATAGAAGTGCTTCATTCTCCGGTGTTTTCGGGAGTGGATCACGGCCGCCCGGAACTGAAAGGTCAAAAGCGTACGCCTTGGACGCGGAGCGTGTCGGTACCCCATTGTGGTAGTGGGTGTACGAAAACGTCTCGGAAAAGACGAGGCCGTCGGCGATGGTGTCCCACACGTCGTCATAAGGGATGTCGATGTTTGCCATCGGATCGGAGTCGGCCTGCGATTCGGTAAGACGAACGGCGCGGAACGCATTACCACCCACGTCAAGCACGATGACATCACCCTTTCTGGCACGAGGGTTGATCGCAGGTATGCCTACGCGAAGCACGGGTTTGATTTCTGCATCCGTAACCAGTCCGTGACGTGAGGCGGAAATGGTGGGCGGGATCGCCAATCGGGGCGCACCTACGATGAAAAGGGAAATCGGAGTCGACGTTGAAGCCTTGCTTCGATTGGTAGCCTTGTCTTCGACGTAGTAGTAGAAATCGACTACGCCATTTGACCGGGCGGATGCCAGCATGCTTTCGGTGAAACTCAAAGCAACGACGTCGTCGCCTTCAGGCGTCGCGGGAACCGAAACGAGCGGGATCTCGGTTCCACCTTTGGGTCGCATGCACACGTGCAGCGTGTCCGTGACTTCGAATCCCGCATAGCCTGGGATCGTGCCCCTCAATGTTTCATCGGGCATGGAAAGCAGCGTCGCAAGGGATATACCCTCGCGCTGGATGACGAGCGGGAACTCGATGCGAGGTAGACGGCGAGATCCGGCGGGGGTTCGGTCGATGAGTATCTGGGTTGACTCCGACTGCACCGAGAGTCCCGTTGGAACAGGCTTGTCGCGGTACGCCACATCATGGAAGCCTTCCGCCAGCGCTTCGCCGAAAGATCGCGGCATGCGAAGCACCACAAAATCGAGGTCGGTTTCCTTATAGATTGCGGTGGTGCCAGGTACGATTTTCCCGTCAATAACCAAGTCAAACTCGTTTCCGACCCAGGAGTGATGGCCGTCCACACTGATGATGGGGGCGTGCACAAGGAGGCCTTCGGCGATCGCATCGTTCGGTACCGTGCCGTCGGGATGTGCCGCAGGGATAGTGGGGTGGTAGCCATCAATAATAAGGTCGTCGAGACGACTGGCTGCGATCTCGGGCTCGCTCTGGTCTTCGTAGAGCGAATCCTCATACGGATTGATACGGGGTTGCTTCACTGTTGTGTCTCCGTTCTCGGCTTGCGTGGTTGGTGCGAGCAAGGTATCGAGAGCTAGACGACGCACACAGAGGCCGTTTCCGACAGGTGGTGGAGCCTTTCTACCTGATGTCGTGTAGGAAAAGGATGCCGGTCGGTTCGTGTCGATTGCGAGACAGCTAGGACTACAAAGTGTCAGGGATTTCTTACGCGCAATTGAGATAAGGACTACCTCGAGGATTCTTCGCTCGTGATCGAATGTGCGGCCCGAGTCATCAGTGTGTGACTCGGGTTGCATGAGTCATTTACGAGGTTGAGAATGAGAATATCCCGAGGAGGGCTTGCGCTTGGAAGCTCGCTCGTTTTGCTTGGCACGTCCGCTACCTCAGAGTCACTCGGAGCGAGAACGGTGGGGATCGGGGAATCTGTCGTTGTGGCAGGGTCGGGGAGTCGTTCCGACATCTGGGAGCTGAGCAAGGATTCGGTACTTGTTCTGCGAGAAGGTGCCAAATCCGGTTACATAAGGACGAATGAGTCGCAGCTCCATGTGTCCGATTCCGTAGTCGCGTCTAGCCAGGGAACCGCGATAAGCGCGGTGCTTCGAAGTGTCATAACGCTCGATAAGTCTTTCGTACACGACGAGTCCGGGGTGGGGGTCGGCCTCTTCGGCGGACTCGACCCCAAACGAAACAATGGCTCATCCATGATCATGACGGATAGCCGATCGTCTGGATTATTAGCGGGTGCGGTTGTTGGTGGGAGTAGCTCGATGGAGTTGCGTGCCTCGACACTGTCGGCAACCGGTGATAACGGCATAGGACTTTTGCTAGCGTCAGGCCGCGTTGATCTCGGCGACAGGTCAACGATAGAGGGTATCCGAGCGGGTGTGGTGTTCGGTTCAGAGTGGGGCGTGCCGTCTGGGCCCGCGAGTCTGACTGTCGCAACCGGTTCGTCAGTGAAGTCCGTGAGTGGGCCAGCCGTTCTGGTCTCCGGCACTCGCAATAGCGAGGTTCGAGCGACATTGGCGATTCGCGACGGCGGAAGGCTCATCGGTGGTAACGGAGTGGCAGTCGACATGCGGGACGGCGCTGCTTTGAATCTGAGCATCGAACGCTCGGCTATCGCAGGCAGTTTGCTGGTATCTCAGGACTCCTCGGCTCGTGTCAGGCTGCTGAACGGAGGACACCTTGAGGGTGAAATACACGGGCCAGCCCGAATCGATATCGAGCGAGGCGGCGTATGGACCGTTCCTTCGAGCAGTCGAATCGATAGCCTTACCTTGACGGGCGGCACGGCGCGCTTCGTACACGGCCAGTCAGAACCTCATTCGCTACGCATCGCCGGAAATATGGATGGCTCAGCAGGCGACCTCGTGCTAAACGTGCACATGGATGGCAAGAATGCCTCTAAGTCATGGGCGGATTCCGTCCTGATCGAAGGCGATGCTGACGTACTGCGACCTGTTGACGTAGCGCTGAATCTATCGGGTGCGGGCCAAGCCACCGATCTGAATGGTGACGGCAAACAATCCGCATCGGAAGGCTTCTCGCTGATCCAGGTAGCGGGGTCTTCGCGTCCGGACGCTTTCCGGTTGAAAGGTGACTTCGTGACATTGGGAGCCTTCCAATACCAGCTCAAGGCCTTTTCGGGTGACGAGATCGATCAAGCCGCGTCGCGCCTCGAGAGTGGCCCGGCCAAGTGGGACTATCGTCTGGCCGAGCGTATCGTTTGTGAGAACCCGTGCTCTGGAGAAGCGGGTAACGGCGCGGAGCGCCCAGCGGTCGCCCCACAGATCGCCTCGTACATATCGGCTCCCGGCGCGGTATTCGCCTATGCGGATAGCATCTCAACCGGGCTTCACGAGCGTCTGGGGGAGATCCGAGACCACGCGTTCGAAGGATCAGTGGGTGGTGAGCTGTTTGTGAGGTACTCGGGTAATGACCAACGCTACAGCTCCAATCGCTCGTTCAAAGAATATGGGTATGACTTCGATGAGCGTGTCGAAGCGTGGCAGTTCGGTGGTTCCATTGTTGGGCTAGATGGCGACAACGGGTCTCTTCGCGCGGGTTGGGCGCTTGATCATGGCACCTCGTCCGTGGTTCCTCGTGCGGTCGATGGCGATAGCGTGACCCGGCTCAAAGCGAATGGTACGTCCGCGTGGGTCACATGGAGGTCCGGAACCGGGTTCTGGGTGGATTGGGTGGTGGGCCGGCAGCGTATGCGTGGCCGGACAGATACCGCCCACGTCGGCGGCGTAGGGCGAGTTCGGGCGACCTCCACCGGAATGTCGCTGGGTCTCGGCATGCCATGGGACGTCGGGCAAGGTTGGCGTGTCGAACCACACGTGCTTATAGCGTCTCAGAACGTTGCCATCGACAAGATCACCGAGGCCAGTGGCTTGAACATCCAGTTTGCTGGCCGGCAGTACGTCACAACCACGGCAGGTGTTTCAGTGGTTCGCGATGTCGGCACGTTCGCGCCATTCGTCCGCCTCGACCTCCGGTCGACGTCTGGGGATGGAAGGGTCGACGCGGGGACAGATTCCGGCCGAACCTCGTCTCGCTTCGCGACCGGTCGCGCCGGCGATGAATATCTGGTGTCGGGGGGAATGACCGCTCAACTCACAGACCGATTGCAAGTGTTCTGTGAGTCCGCTTATCGCCATTATTTGAATCGCGGTGGCTTTCAGGGTTGGTCCGGCACTGTCGGTGCCAGGTTGACGTTCTGACACCGGTCGGAGACGGGAGAAATCCCGTCTCCGACACGATCCTGTTCACAGGTCAGGTGACGTCGAATGAAACACAGCGTACTGAAGACCAGAAAAATCCTACATTCCCGGTAGGCACAATGAGGCTATCGAGGTGTGTTTCCCCGATACGCGTGCTTCGCTGCACCCCCTAACGTGACACCTCCTAACCACGCAACACCAAAAGGAGTGCCACATGACCCACCGTCGCCGCGCCAAGAAGACCCGCGATTTCCTCAGCCAGCTCGCTCGCCAGGTGAGTGGCGAAACCGAGGTGCGCCGTGCACGCGGTCGCTTGACGCCCATGACCGCGTTGCATCGCGCGAGCATCCGCCGTAGCCTCAATCCCATCGTCTTCCCGCGGCGGCTCTACACGGAGGGCCTTTCGCTGGCCGCGCTCATCTCCATGCCCGAGGAAGTGCTGGTGGGCGTGATTCCCGACTATAAAGGGCTTCGCCACGGCGATGTCCTCACGGCACTGATCCACAACCGCGAATCTCACAAGACGCATGTCGCAGGCGCACTTTGCGTATGCGATGGCGCGGTGCCGCTGTCGATTCACTACACGCGGGAGATGCTCGAGCAATTCGACGTGAACGGCCGATGTGATTTCGCGTATGAGATCCGCAGTGCGGCGGGCGATGTCTCCCTCCGTTCCCCGCCGTCCACGTCGAAGGTGAAGATCCGCGATATGCCTGAGCGCCTTCCTGCACCGGTGATCGTGCGTGGTGAGGATGGTGTCGTCCGTGAAAGGGACATCGTGCCGCAGCTCGTGGTCGAGATCCCTGCGTCATGGCCGGCGTGCAAGGCCGGGGATTGCATGCGCCTGCGCATTGGCGATGCGTGGTTCGCACCGATGTCGGTGGAGATCCTTGACGCCGGGCTCGACCCCATGGCAAGGCTCCTGATCTCTTGCGACGATGTTCTGCGCATGGTTGCAGAGCAGGGGGACGAACCGTTTACCCTGGAGGCGTCCTACGACGTCGAGCGCCAGGGTGTCTTTAGTCCTTCGGATATCGCCGTGGTGGCTTTTGATCTGAGCGGCTCAAGCGTCGCCTAGGGCACCGTTGTGGCAGGCGTCGCCAGCACCGCAGGCGCATGCACCGGCCGGGGAAGCTCGAAATCACGATACAGGCTCGGATTTCCCGTCATGCCGGCCTCGGCGGCCTTGGCGATGTTGTACATCTCACGGGCGGTCACGTAATGCAGCACGTAATCCTTGCCGTCGTTATAGCGATCTTCGAGATAGGTGTGCATCGCGTCGATAGGCGCACCAAGCAGCGTGTCCATATCGCGCTCCTGCGTCCCGTGCGTGTGGATCTTGATGAAGGTCCATTCGGGCCTGCCTTCGACATGGATGCCGGTATCGACCCATTGATCGACGCGCTCACGGGTGGGCGGGCATGCTTTCCGAATATCGGAGTTCTCGATGCGTGGGATGATCCCGAAACGGCGATTCTTCCAGTTCAGGCCGAGGACGCCCTGGATAATGAGCAGGTCGCCGCTAGGCCGGCCGCCGACGCGCATAGGGACGCCGGTATCGTGGCCCTTGGGCTTCCCGTGGGCGTCCGCCGCGTAATAGATGGCGTTGGACATGCGGGTCTGGGTATCGCTCGGTGCCGAAGGCAGGGTGAAGTCGGCGTAGCAGCCAAGCTCACGGAGCAACCCGAGTTCCTCGTTGATACCGCACCAGCGGCCATCGGGGCGGCTGTTGGCCAGGCACCAGTTGCCGTGGATAAACGCAAACTTCAGCTGGCCCGTCGCCGGGTCGCGCGGCAGCGCCCCGTGGCGCTCATGCAGCAGCTTGTTGAAACGATCGATGGTGGCGACGAAGTTATCCGGGGTGTCGTCGTCGTGGTGCAGGTGGATCTCGATCTCGCCATAGCCGTCGGCGCACAGGCTGGCGATCTTTTCCAGGTGCTCCTCGACGTACTCTTCCTCCGGGTAGAAGAAACCGTGCTGCGGCGGACGGCCGTCGGCATCGCGGTGGCGGCTGGCCATCTCGCGGTATTCCTTGCACCAGCGGTCGACGCGGTAGCGCTGGCGGTCCATGTCGACGCGGCCCCAGTTGGGCTCGAAGTGGTCGACGAAGCAGAACAGGATGTGCCGGGGACCCGCGACCTTGGGCGGCTTGCGCCGGGTCAGGTAACCCCATAGCCAGTACTGCATGTTGCGCGCGCGGATGGCGATGGTGATCGCGGCGGCGAACAGCAGCATGGCGATGGCGACGATAAGAAGGGCGATCATGCGGCGGCTCCCGTCGGGACGAGGGTGAGCAGCTGTTCGGCATTGTTGCGCCACTGGCGCTCGCTGGCGATGTAGTCACGCGCGGCTTTGCCGACACGGCGACGCTCTTCGGCCTGGCTGGCAAGGGCGATCACGCGCTCTACGCAGGCGCTGGCGTCGCCGCGAGGGAAGAGCCACCCCGTGCGGCCATCCGCGATGACTTCGGCCACCGGCGCATAGTCCGGGGCAACCACCGCCACGCCCATGCCCATCAGTTCGAATAGCTTCATCGGTGAGCCGTAATGGTTGGAGTTCGGCAGTACCGCGTAATCCATGCAGGCGATCCAACTGGCGATTTCGTCATGCGGCACGCGGCCAGGCAGGAGCACCCGGTCGCTGAGCCCGCGGCCGGCGACCCGTTCACGCACGGCCGGCAAGGTCTTGCCATCACCGACGAAGACCAGGGCAAGCCCTGGCGCATGCTCCAGCCGATTGGCGATGGCCTCGACAAAGGCGTCGACGCCATGCCAGGGGGCGAAGACACCAATATGCCCGCACACGGTCAGCCCGGTGAGCCCACGCGCCGCACGTAACGCCTCACGGTCGAACTTCGCCGGATCGAAACGGGGAAGGTCCACGGCATTCGGGGAAATCACCGAAGGCGCGATATCGCCATAGGCCTCGATCGCCTTGTCGCGGAAATACGTCGAGATGAACACCAGCCCGGTCGCCTGACGGAAGCACCAGCGCTCCACGCGGCGCGCGAGGCCGCGCATGGTCAAGGGGCGGACCCGCTCTACCAGGGCGGAGTCGTTGATCTCCAGGACGATCGGGATCCCGCGCCGCCGCGCCATCCACACGGTCGCGAACAGGAACAGGGAATAGCGCTCATAAATGAGCCGGGGCGGTGCAGCCCGCCACGCGCGCGACATGCGCGCGAAGGTCACCAGGTTATAGAGCAGCTCGAAAACCTCAAACACAACACCCGGAAGTTTCGTCACCACTCCGGCGAGTCGGTTACGCCCCCCGGACGCAGCGGCACCGCCTGCCTGAGCCGAAGCGCTTCCCTCATGCTCCCGCTCCGGATCCGCCCCCGGAAACGACATGACCGACACCTCATGCCCTAGCTCACGCAAGGCGTTGACGATGCCGCGGATATGCACGCCCTCGACATGGCGGCCCCGGGTGCGGTGGTGATAGAGGATATTCACGCATGGCTTCCCGGCAGCGCGTCGAAACGCATGCCCTGGGCCAGCCACTCCGGCAGCAGGGTATCCAGCGCATCGGCGGCCTTGTCGCTGTCATCGTGCATCAGCACGATATCGCCCGCCGCCGGCGGATCATTGCGCAGCCGGGAAATCAGCCAGTCAATAGGCTTGTCCTGGTAATCCAGGCTGTCGTACGACCAGTAAACGAAGCTGCGCTTGCGCCGTGCGAAGTGCATCAGCAACTGCGCGCCGATATAGCCATGCGGCGGCCGCATCCGGTGGTGCGGGCGGTCATCGAACAGGCGGAGCAGGGCATCGGTGCGGTACACCTCGTCCAGCTGCTTGCGCAGGTTCATATTGCGGAAGGACCAGTGGCTGTACGAGTGATTGCCGATCATATGGCCTTCGCCGACGATCCGCTGCACGATCTCCGGGTACTGCTCGATCTTCTCGCCCACAAGGAAGAAGCTGGCCTTGACCCCATGCCGGGCCAGCACGTCGAGCAATTTGGGTGTGTGCTCCGGCTCGGGGCCATCATCAAAGCTGAGGTAGCACGCGGGATCCTGCCGGGCCCGCGTCATCAACAGGTGGTCGGGGAGCAGGCTGAGGAGTTCGTGCTTTTTGGGTCGGCGGATCATACGTTGACACTCACGTGGGCCGGCGCGCCGGCGGCAACGCGCTCCAGCATGCGTTCAAGGTGGTCGATATTGTCTTCCCAGCGGAAGCTGGTCGCGTGGGCAGCGATCGCTTCGCTATCCACGTGGCGTCCGAGCATGTCGGTCAGCGCGTTGGCAAGGAGATCCGGGTGGTGCGCGGGCACGAGCAGGCCGGCAAACGCGGGCACCACCTCGGGAATGCCGCCTACCGCGGTCGCGACGACCGGCGTGCCGCAGGCCATGGCCTCCAGGACGACGTTGGGCACACCTTCGTTGTGGCTGGGCAGGCAGAGCAGGTCAGCGGCACGGAACCAGTCGGGCAGCGCCGCATGCGCCACCGAGCCCATGAAATGCACGGACGAGCCGCAGCATAGCGACGCCGCACGGGTTTCCAGCGCGGAAGCGTCCGGGCCATCGCCGACGAAGTACAACCGCGCATCGCGCCGCTGCTTCGCCAGCAAGGGGAAGGCTTCGATCAGGTCCATGCAACCTTTGCTGTTCTTCAGGTTACCGGCGTACAGGATGATCGGTTCGTCCGCGGGTAGCCCCAGGCGCAAGCGGGCGGCGGAACGGTGGCCACGGCGGAACACCCGTCCATCGACACCGTTGTAAATCGTCTCCACGGTCTCAGGGCGCGCCCCGATCTCAACCGCTTTCACCGCAAGCGCCTTGCTCACCGCGAGCACCGCACCGGCCCCACGCAGGGCGTGGCGAATCTGCGGGCGGCGCAGGCGCGAGGCAGCCTGCACGTTGAGATCGCTACCATGCACCTTGACCACGTACGGCACGCCGAGCAGGTGCGATATCCACGCCGCGGCAGCCGCATCGGGATACGCCCAGCTAGCGAGGATCACGTCGTAACGGGCGCGGCGCAGTTCGCGCCCGCGCTGCCACATCACGCAGGCGACGTAGCACAGCGCATTCAGAAACCTGCCAACGCCCGGCGGATGGTAGAAGGTGAAATGATCGCGCTTCACGTTCGGCACGTGCACCTGGCCCTTCGCACCGCCCATCCGTTCGCGGAAATCGACTGCCGTCAGTACGTCCACCTCGTGGCGCTCACCCAGGCGCTGGAACTGCTGCCGGTTGAACGTGCCCCGGCGTGGATCCCACGGTGTGGGAAACAGGTTGGTGAGCACCAGGATTTTCACGGCACGGCCTCGAGGTGGCCGAAGTACAGGCGCGTATAGCGGGCAGCCATGGCTTGTAGCGAGCCGTTCTCTTCAACCCAGGTGCGCGCGGCGCGGCCGAAGGCGGTGGCCTGCTGCGAGGCGTGCAACATCTCGAGCATGGCATCGGCCAGGGCGGGCGCATCACATGGCGGCACCAATCGCCCGGTGGCGCGATCCCGCACGATCTCGGCGTTGCCGCCGACATCGGTGGCCACGATAGGCAGGCCGGCGGCGCAGGCCTCCAGCAGGGCCATCGAATAGCCTTCGGTCACCGAGGACAGGACGAACAGATCGAGCCCCTGCAGCAACTCATGCACATCATCCCGGTCGCCGAGGAAATGCACACAGCCGGCGATGCCTTCGTCATACGCGCACGCGCGCAGTGTCTCGCGCAGCTCGCCATCGCCGATCAGCACCAGCACGGTGTCACGACGGTGGTGGCGCACGGCGCGGAAAGCGCGGATCAGGCTGGCCTGGTCCTTGGCCCAGTTCAGCCGGCCCACGGTCCCGATAATCCGGGTGCGTGCCGGTACGTTGATGAGGCGAGCGAGGCGTTCGTGCATCGCGTCGTTCGCGACGTCAAAGCCATCCAGGCGGATGCCGTTCGGTACCACGCAGCACTTGCGCGCAGGAAACATCCCGCGGGTCACCGCATCGCGCCGGGCCGCTTCGCAGACGGCGACGACCGTGTCCGTCGCGGCCATCGCGCGGCGGAACAGCCACTCGCGCCGGCCGGGCTTGCGCGTGGCGCCCATGCCATGTCGCGTGTTCACCACCTGGCGGATGCCCATGCCCGCTGTGGCGAGCACGGCCTGGTAATGCGCAACGGCATTGTGGGTGTGCAGGACCTCGGTGTGGTGGCTGGCGATGAACTGCCGGGCCAGGCCGATCGCGCGCAGGTCGAAGCCCAGGCGCTTTTCGCAGGCGCGCACGGGGATGCCCTTGATCTCCAGCTCGGTCGCCATGGCCCCGCGCTCGAACAGGCAAACCACCTGCACCTTGTGGCCTTCACGGTGTTGCTGGGTCACCAGGTCGATGACCATCCGTTCCAGGCCACCGCGGTTGAGGTTCTCGACGACATGGGTGATGTTCACGAGTCCAGCTCCGAGACAGTGACGCGTAGCTTGCCGCTACGGGTCAGCGGGATGTCGTCGACGAAATGGCAGTGCAGTTCCGCGCTTTCGCCCAACACCTTCGCCACTTCGCGCCGGATGTAAGCGAGCGATGCATCATCGAAGCCCTGGCCGCGCACGATCGAAAGATCCAGCCGGTCAAGCTGGCGTTGCACGAGCTGGAAGCGTGCCAGTCCCGGCACATCCTTCAGCATATGCGGGAAGAACTCACCCGGCAGCACGTGGCCGGCGGGTGTGCGGATCGCATCCAGCTTGCGGCCATCGACACTGGCCAGCAACGGCAGACCCCGGCCGCAGGCACACAAGCCATGGAAACGCGTGGCCATATCGCCATTCACGTAACGAATGAACGGCATGCCGTAGTTGAACAGATCGGTGATGGCAAC
Source organism: Luteibacter sp. (assembly GCF_036500425.1). Lineage (GTDB taxonomy): Bacteria > Pseudomonadota > Gammaproteobacteria > Xanthomonadales > Rhodanobacteraceae > Luteibacter. The sequence continues at coordinate 50,726 of NZ_DASYCB010000054.1, read as the reverse complement.
CTCGCCGGTGCCGTGCTCGGTCGGTTTGCCATCGGCCCCTAGCGTCTCGACCAGCAGGTGGTCCGCATTCACATGCAGCCCATCGCGGTGCTCGCACTCCGAAGCAATCAGCATGAATTCGCGGCAGCCATAGGTGTTGAACACCGGTGCGCCGAAGGCTCGTTCGATAAGCTCGCGCTGGAAGGGATGCAGCGCCTCGGCGGCTCCAATGAGGGTGGCCGGCCGCGCCACCCGGCGCCCGGTATCGACGAGGAACTGGGCCAGGCGGACCAGCGGCCCGACATACGAGACGATCACCTCGGGGCGGTACGCATCGATCGCGTCCGCGTAAGAGGCCAGGTTTGCCTCGGTCATCGCGAAGCTGTTGAGCAGCTTGCGCGCGAAGACGGTGTTGTACACGCGATCCTTGAAGCGATGCGCGGCGGTAGGTTCGCCCACCGCACCGCCCCACAGGAATACGGTACGCCGGCCCATGCGTGAGCCGGCCCAGCCATAGCCGCGCCACATCACCGCGACGCGGCGGTCGTTGCTTTCCCGGGTATAGCCAAAGCGCAGCGGCTCGCCGGTCGATCCACCGGTGGCCTTGTAGGCGAGCGAATCTTTGTGTGAAACGGCCTTCAGTGCCTCGGCATGCTCGCGGATATCCGCCTTGGTCAGCACCGGCAGCAGCGCCACATCGGAGGGCTCGCGGATATCGCCGGCCGACAAGCCCATCTGCGCCCAGCGGTCGCGGTAGAAGGGTACCTCGCGCTCGCACCATGTCAGCAGCTTCTTTAGCCGCTTGAACTGCAGGTCACGGATCGCGTCGGACGAAAGCCACTGCGTCTGCGCATACTCACGCAGGTAGCGCGGCGTGTCGCGGCGACGAAGTCCACCTTCGTAGGCAGGCCACAGTACGTTACGCAGCAGGGGCTCGTAGAGGCTCATTGGGTTCGCAGCAGCACGGCGACCAGCACGAACAGGCCGGCGACGCCACAGAACGCGGCCGGCACCCAGCGCCAGCCATCGCGGGAGAAGCGGAAGGTCGGCAGCTCCGGCCAGCGCCGGCGTGCGCCCACGTAATGACCAGCGACCACGGCGGTGATCAGGTACAACACCACCATGTAGCTGCGGCTCAGGAAGAACGCGGCGGCGAACAGGCCGCACAACGAGAGCAGTAGCGTCAGGGCCAGTTGCCGTTCCATTACCCATTCCGCCTCACGCCCCGGTTCGTTGGCGGCAGTATGCGGATGGCGGAGGATCGTCAACATCATCCAGAAGCCATAGCCTACAAAGGCAAGCCAGAGGATAAAGCCGAGGAACCCGGTCTCGGCCAGCACCAGCACGAACGAGTTGTGCGCCGTGAGTTCGTTGTACTCGGTGAAATTGCCGGGGCCCACGCCGAGCAGCGGGCTGTCGCGGAACATTTCGAGGCCGGCATACCAGGCATCGACACGGCCCGCGGCGGATTCCTCGCCGGCATCCAGCTCATCCATGCGTGACGACAGCACCTTCAGCGCGGCCAGGCCGATCACCCCCAGGGTGCCGGCGACGACGATGCCCTTGCGGTACCAGATGTACGCACCCGCGACGACGAGTACCGCAAGCATGGCGCCGCGCGAGTTGGTCAGGTACGTGCCGTAAAGCAGCAACAGGGCGGTGGCCAGCCACAGCCAACGGCCCGGCGCGCCGCGACGGCCAAGGAACACGGCCATGGGAAAGGTCGAGGCGAACAACAGGCCCAGGTCGTTCGGGTCATTGAAGATGCCCACGTACTGGATGCGGTTGCCCTCACCGATCACCATGCCGGTCCAGCCGACGCCGGTCTGGGCCTGCTGCACGCCATGCAGCGCTAGCACCGCCGCGCAAGCCACCATGACCCCCATCGCCACGCGCACGCGCCGCTGGGTGGTGCAGGCGGCGCCGAGAATGAAGAAGGCGATGACGGTGGGGCCAAACCGGGCCAACTCGTCCAGCGCGCCGCCGGTCCAGCCGTTGCTCACCTGAGAGACCATAAGAATCAGCAGGAAGCAAGGCAGGATGATGAACTGCGGGGCCTCGAAGGTCTTCTGGCGGGAGGTGAGCCAGGCGAGGAACGCCAGGCCGAGTACCGCCGGCAGGATCGGCACCAGGTCCAGCCCCGGGATGTAATCCTGCGGGCGGATGATGGTAAGTACGACGTACAGGAGGATCAGGGGGAACATGCCTCCTCCTGGGGCGCGTTCGCCTCATGCGCCGCCGTGGGGTAGCTCATGAGTTGGGGCAGGGCGAGCATCGCCGCGAACCAGCCGGGCCCCATGTTGGCTTCCACCGGCAGGCGGTACAGCGAGTAGCGATTTTCCGAAGGCTCGGGGTTGGTCCCGCAGATGTAGCTGCAGGCCAGTTGGAAGCCGGCCTTGCGCGTGGCGGCGATCACCGCGTCGTTGTACGCGCGGTCGCCGCCGACCGGGTAGGACATGAGGATCGCCGGGTTGCGCAGCTCGCGGTCCAGGGTGCGCTTGGATTCGAGGATCTCGGCTTCCATCTCCTCGATCGGCAGACGGGCCAGCATGCGGTGGTGGACGCCGTGCGAGCCGAACTCCATCCCGGCGGACTCCATCTCGCGCACCTGATCCCAGGTCATCGGCCGGCAATCGATCGGGCGAGCCCCGGCAGAAGGCATCTTCCATTCCACTTCGAGGCGCTCGGTCATGGCGCTCTGGCCGTGCGCATCCAGCCACTTCATGCGCAGCAGCACGTTGCCGGCGATACGCCGGCGTAGCATGCGCTCGGCCGGTAGCGTGACGTCGATACCGAGCTCGGGCAGGATCAGCCGAGGCGCTTTCGTCGTCAGGATCATATGCACCAGCCAGTCGTACGAGTACGGCGTGCCGGTATCGATATGGCCGGTGGAAACGAAGAAGGTGGCGGGTACGCCGATCTCGTCGAGGATCGGCGCAGCAATGCGGTAGTTATCGTCGTAGCCATCATCGAAGGTCACCGCCACCGTATCCGGCGGCAGCGCTTCGCCGGCGTCCAGTGCGGCCACCACATCGGTGAGGCGCATCGGCCGGAAGTATTTCTTCAGGCGCAGCATCTGCTCGCGGAATTCATCCGGCGGCGTGCTGATCAGCTCCATGTCGAACTCGTAGGTTTCCGGGTCCGGGATCGGCATGACCCGGTGGTAGGCAAGGATGCGCAGGTCGCGCTGCCACCACGAGCGAACCCGCTGCAACGAGTGCAGCAAGCCACTGGAGTAACACAGCTCGCCAAGGCGGCCGCGGATGCCGGGAGCGCCACGTTGGTTCATTTCGATCACCATAGGTGCAGCCTGCGGTTACGGGCGAAGGCCAGCAGGGCCTGCGCCGCGAAAAGGTTGAGGTAGAAAAACGCTACGGCGATCCGTGCAGGCATCCAGCGGCCGAGGCGGGGGCGCAGGCGGGCCAGGCCCACCAACAACGCACCTGCGCCCAGGGCACCGAAGGCCAGGGCATACATCGGGTGGCGGTTAAACAGGAAGCCGGTACTCAGGAACAGGGTCACGATCAGCCATGGCGCGAGCAGGCGCAGCACCTTGTGGCTGATGAAGCAAAACCACAGTGGATTGTGGAACGGCGAAAGCAGCCACGGCGCGAGTTGCAGCAGCTGGTAATTGCCAGCGAGCGTGCGGATCTTGCGACGGCGCTCGGCCTCGGGCTCCTGTGACGGCTGATCCCACGCCATGGCGCGGGATTCGAACACCACGCGCTTGCCCTGCGTGGCGACGCGCATGGGCACCAGTACATCATCGAGCACGGTGCCCGCGGGCAGGGGCGTGAATAGCGAACGACGAACGGCGTAAATAGCGCCGGTCACGCCGATCATCGAGCCGGCGGTGCTCTCCGCATGGCGGATCATCTTTTCGTAGCGCCAGTAGAAATCCACGCCCTGGGCGAAGCCGGTGCGCACGTTTTCCATGTGCAGTTCGCCACCCACGGCGCCGACCGTGGGATCGGCCAGGTTGGCGACCAGTTCCTTCAATGCGCATGGCGAAAGCCGCTGACGGATGTCGGTCATCAGCAGCACTTCGCCGCGGGTCAGCGCCACGGCATCGTTCACACAGGCGGCCTTGCCGCGGCGGTTGGGAAAATCGAGCACGGTGAGGCGGGCGTCGGTGCTACGCCGGGCGATCGCCACGGTGTTGTCGCGGCAACCATCGCAAGCGAACACGATGTCAATCAGTTCCGGTGGGTAATCCAGGCCTTGCAGGTTGGCCAGCTTGGTCTTGATGTAGCGCTCGCCATCGTGCACCGCGATCACGATGCTGACGGTAGGCAACCAGGCCTTGCGGGCGACGGGCCGCGGGCGCAGGCGCGCCCACAGCCACATCAGCAGCGGGTAGCCCACGAACACGTGGGCCAGTAGAAGCGCCGAGCCCCAGCAGGCTAACCAGGCGATGTGTGTCATGACGTCTCCCCCTTTTGATGACGTCGCAACTCAGCCGCGGCCGAACAGCTTGCCGAGCAGGCCGCTGCGCTTGGCGGGTGGTGGAGCAGAAGGTTTAGCCACGGCCAGGTCGGCGGCCAGGGTGCCCAGCGTGCCGTTGGCGATATCCAGCAGGTTCATCTGGATGCCGGTCAGCTTTTGCACGCGTTGCGCCATGTCGACCGCCAGCAGCGAATGGCCGCCCACGTCGAAGAAGTTATCGCTGGTCCGGATCCGGTTCATGCCAAGCAGCTCAAACCACACACTGGCCAGCAGGCGTTCGCTCTCCGTGCGTGGCTCGGTCGTGTCGGCGTCCGTATCGGCGAACGCGGCGCGTTCCTCGGGCAGCGGCAAGGCCTCGACGTCCGGCTCGCCGGTGAGCAACAACGGCATGGCGTCAAGCAGGATCAGGTGGGCCGGCATGGACCACGCCGGGAGCTGCGTGGCCAGCGCGGCGCGCAGGCTTTCGGCATCCAGCTGGAGGCCGGGCGCGCCCACCGCGTACGCATCGATGCGCTGCTCACCCAGACGGTTGGTACGGGGCACCGCAAGGGCGCGCACGACGCCGGTCTGTCCGAGCAGTACGGCTTCCACCGCCGTCGGTTCGAGATCCAGGCCCTGGCGGCGGATGCGCCGGTCGCCGCGATCGAGCACCTGCACCTGGCCATCGGCCAGCCAGCGGCCGCGGTAGCCGGTACGCAGGATCTGCGCCTCGGCCGCGGCGTGTTCGGCCGTGGCGCGGGTGCCGAAACGCTGCGAGAGCGCCTGGCCCGCGACGGCGATTTCACCGGTCGCGCCGATCGGGCAGGGCTCGCCATCGCTATCGAGCACCCACAGTTCATTGCTGCCGATCGGGCGCCCCGCATGCAGGGCATCAGCGGCGCGCTCCACGCGCCCACAGGTTGCCACGGGTGCGGTCATCGCATCGCCGAACAGCGTCCACAGGCCGGCGGTCGCATCGGCGATGCGCGTCGCGGTTTCCTGGGTCGGTGTTCCGCCGAGCATGGCCGCACGCAGCTGGCCATCACCGGCCCAACCCTGCTCGAACAGCGCGTTCCAGGTTTCGGGCGAGGCGATAAAACAATCCAGGTCGGCGAGTTCGCCGTGGGCAAGGCCGTGCGGCTCCTGGACTTCCCAGGTGGCACCGCAACCGAGAGCGAGTAGTGGTTCGATGATCGACATCGGGTCGGCCGGCATGGCGTCGCCACTGATGCATTGGCCCGCATCGACCGCGAGCGCTTCTGAAAGGCCGTGGACCATGCCGGCGATCGCGGCGTGCGAGAGCGAGGCGCCATGCGCACGGCCGTCCGGGCCCGGTACGTGGAAGGCGATCGCAGCCGCGTTGGCGCACACGCGCATGCCGAACGTGCTGGCATCGCCGACGGTTGCTTCCAGCTCGGCGTGATCCGCATCCAGCCACAGGGCGCAGGCACGCGGCCAGTCCAGCGGGGCTTCCAGCGCGGCATCGCCGATCAGGACCGTCATGCGGCCATCGGTCACCATATCGCGCAGGCGTGCGGTGGGGTCGGCACGATCCAGCAGCAAGGCGTTGCCACCGGTGAGACCGATCGCGAGTGCGCCGGCAAGCCGGTCGAAACCAGGCTCGACGCACAGGCCGACGACGGAGCCGTTCACCGCGCCACGATCACGTAGCATCGTCGCCATGCGCGTGGCGTGGCCGACAAGCTGGGCGTAGGTGTGCTTACGCAGGCCGTGGCGGACCGCGGTGCTGTCCGGTGTCAGCGTGGCCTGCGCATCGACCATGGCGAACAGGTCGGCGGGCAGCGGCGAGCCGCCACAACCGGCGTTCCATGTGCGCATGCGGTCGCGTTCCAGCGTGCTCGCCGCGGTGAGCTGCCCCACCGCGATCGACGGGTTCAGCGAGACGACGTGCATCATGTCCAGGTAGCGCTCGCGCATGAGCCGCGCCGTGCCGGCCTGGAGCAGGTCGGCGTTATAGGTGACGCCGCCGACCATGCCGCGCTGGCTTTCGAGGAACCACATGCCTAGGTCTTCGGTGGCGCCGCTCTGGAACAGCAGGATCTGTTCGTGCTCCAGGCCGCCCCAATCGACCGCGCGCTGGCGCGCATCCTGGAACGAGAACAGCGCCTGGTAGAGCGTAGCGCCGGCGCCATGGCCGACCTTCAGTTCGCGCTGCAGGTATTCCAGCGGGACATCCGGGCTGCCGAAGGCATCGATCGCCGTGCGCTTCACATGGCGGACGAATTCCAGGAACGACAGGCCCGGATCGACGTGCACATGTAGCGGCAGCAGGTTGTTGAAGTAGCCCATGACCGATTCGACTTCGGTCTGGTTGCGCGCACGCACCGGCGTGCCCACCACCAGGTCACGCTGGCCGGCGGAGCTGGAGAGCATGGCGAAGTACAGGGCGAGCAAGGTCATGTTGAGCGTGGCGTCCGCCTGGCGGGCCACGTCGTGCATCGCATCGGTATGTTCGCGTGAGACGTGGATCCACTCGGTACGGCCCAGGCCCGACATGCCGGGGCGCCGCGGGTAGTCCGTGGGCAGCGCGCGTACATCGCCGACCTGGGCCAGACGATTGCGCCAGAACGAGAGCTGGGTCTGGAACGCGGGCGATTCGAGCCAGTGCGCATGCCACTCGGCGAAATCGCCGTAGGTCACCGGCAACGCGGCCAGCGGCGAAGGCTGGCCAGCAGCGAACGCGCGATAGAGCGCCGAAAGCTCGTTGTAGAAGATATCGAACGACCAGCCGTCCCAGATGATGTGGTGCGGCATGAAGAACATGGCGTAGTCGCCATCAGCCAGCTTGAACATGCGCGCGCTGAACAGCGGCGTCGCGGCCAGGTCGAACGGCGTGTCGGTGAGTTCACACAGGCGCGCCATAAGGCGCTCTTCGCGTGCGTCCGCTGGCAAGTCGCTGAGATCCTCGGCCGGGAACAGCGGGTAGGTGAGCTGCGGCTGCACCACCTGCATCACCTCGGCCCCCAGGTCGCGGATCGCCGTACGCATGCTCGGCTGGCGCTGGATCAGCGCCTGGAACGCCATGTCGAAGGCGTGCTCGTCCATCGGTCCGCGCAGGCGGTGGGCCGAGGGGGCGTTGTAGGTGACGCGGCCCGGGTGCATCCGTTCCAGTGCCCAGAGGCGACGCTGCATCAGCGAAAGCGGGGCGTGGTCTTGCTCGGCATCGATCCGGTGGGCGATCGGTTCGGCGGCCGGCGTGCTGCCACTGGCGACCTGTGAGCCGATCGCGGCGGCGAGTTGCTCGATCGTGGGCGCATCGAACAGCGTGCGGAACGAAAGGGTGATGCCGAACTCGCGGTTGAGGCGGGCGGTCAGCTGCGCCGCCAGCAGGGAGTGGCCGCCAAGGGCGAAAAAGTCGTCGCGCACGTCCAGGTCAGGCAGGCAGAGCACCGCTTCCATTGCCGTCGCGACGCGGCGCTCGTCTTCGTTGCGCGGGGCGATACGCTCACCGCCTTCGGCCAGCGAGTGCGCCATCGGTGCCGGTAGCGCCTTGCGGTCGATCTTGCCGTTGGGCAGCAGCGGAATCGCATCGAGCAGCATGATGTGCTGCGGGACCATGTAGTCAGGCAAACGCGCACGCAGGCGGCCGCGCAGCAGGTCTTCGTCGAGGCTCATACCCTCGCGCGCGACCACGTAGGCCACGAGGCGGACATCGCCAGGGCGGTCTTCGCGGGTGATGACCACGGCGCGTGCCACTTCGGCCACGTCGGCGAGGACGCATTCGATTTCGCCCGGCTCGATGCGATAACCACGCACCTTCACCTGGAAATCCAGGCGGCCGAGATGTTCCAGCAGCCCGTTGGCCAGCCAGCGGCCACGGTCACCGGTCTTGTACATGCGCGAATCAGGCGTTTCGGACCACGGATCAACAAGGAAGCGTTCCGCCGTAAGGTCCGGGCGCTCGAGGTAACCCAGAGTGACGCCGGCGCCGCCGATGTGGATTTCACCGGGCACGCCGAGGGGGCAATGCTGGCCCTGCTCGTCGAGGATGTGCACGGTGGTGTTGGCGATCGGGCGGCCGATGTAGATACCTTCGCGCGGATCGGAGACGCGCCAGTAGGTCGAGTACACCGTCGTTTCGGTCGGGCCGTAGCCGTTCCACACTTCACCGCAGCGATCGAGCAGCGCTTCAGCCAGATCCACCGGCAGCGGCTCGCCGCCGGAGACAGCGCGGAACGCCGGGCGGCCGTGCCAGCCCGCATCGACGAGCAGGCGCCAGCCGGCCGGCGTGGCCTGCATCATCGTGGCATCGCTTTCCTCGATCAGGCGGCGCAGCTGGGCGCCATCGCGCACGTCATCACGCCCGGCCACGACGATCTCGGCACCGCTGGTGAGCGGTAGCATCAGTTCCATGAAGGCGATATCGAACGAGAGCGTCGTGACTGCGACGAGGCGGTCGTCCGGTGCGATACCCGGGACGCGTTGCATGCTGGTCAGGAAGTTGCCCGCCGAGCGGTGCGGCACGCGCACGCCCTTCGGCCGACCCGTCGAGCCGGAGGTGAAGATCACGTAGGCGACGCTGTCCGGGGTGGCGGCCTTGCGGTTACGCTCCGGACGGTCGATCGAAGCGTGGATCACTTCATCACTGTTGAGCGCGAGGACACGCTCGGCATCAAAAGCAAACGAAAGCGGGGTATCGTCATCGACCACGAGCGCGGCCAGCGCCGCATCTTCCGCCATGAAGGCGAGCCGATCGGAAGGGAAGGCCGGATCCAGCGGCACATAGCCCGCCCCTGACTTCATCACGCCCAGCACGGCGGCAGCCATGTCCAGGCCGCGCCCGAGCGAGATGCCGACCAGGGCGCCGTGGCCGATGCCACGCTCGCGCAAGGTGTTGGCGATCCGATTCGCGCGCGATTCCAGCGCGGCGTAGCTGAGCGAGCGATCGCCATAACGCACGGCGGCGCGCTCGGGCGCGCGATCGACCTGTTGCTCGAAGAATTCGTGGGCCAGGCGCAGTTCGGGGAACGGCGTCGGCGCAGGTTGCAGCGCAGCCAGTTCGCGATACACCGCATCGGAGACCAGCGGCAGCTGCGCCACAGCCTCGGTGGGTTCGCGCGCAGCCTCACGCAGCAAGGTCGCGTAGGCATCTAGCCAACCCTGGATCGTGGCGCCTTCGAACAGGTCGGCGTTGTACTGGCATTCCAGGCGCAGCGCGCCATCGACCTGCACGGCATTGATGAAGAGCTCGAAGTTCTCATACTCGCGCGGGATCGCTTCCACGCTGAAACGCATGGCCGGGAAGCGCACGGTGCTTTCATCGAGCACCGCGTCCAGGTTGAACAACACGCTCACCAGCGGCAGGCGTGAGGGATCGCGCGCCATGGAGAGCTTCGGCAGCAGGCTGCCCAGGGTGTAACGCTGGTGCTCGAACGCATCGAGCAGGTCGTTACGCACGGTGCCGAGCGTGCTGGCGAAGCTGGCCGTGTCGTCGATGCGCGCACGCAGCGGCAGCACGTTCACGGCATGGCCCACCAGCGTATCCAGGCCTTCGGCGGCCTGGCCTGCAGTGGGGATGCCGATCACCACATCGTCCTGGCCGGCGACGCGGCGTAGCAGCAGGGCGAACCCAGCGAGCAACGTGGCATACAGGCTGGCGCCGTGCGATGCGCCGAGGCGCTTGATGTTTGCGACCTCGGCGGCATCCAGCGTGCGGTCTTCGCGCCGTGAGGTGAACGTACGGCGGCGCGGACGCGAGCGGTCGGTGGGGAGGTCCAGTGCTGGAGCCGTGCCGGCAAAGCGGGCCAGCCAGTACTGTTCGTCTTCCCGTGCCGTTCCCGTACCAGCGTGCGTGGCCTCGGCCAACGCGAAGTTCGAGAACGCGTGCGCAGGTGCCGGGCCGGGGCCCTGGCCGGTGCGCGCCGCGTAAAGCATGGCGAGATCGCGGACGATCACGCCGAACGACCAGCCGTCGCACACGATGTGGTGGGCGGCGATGGTGAGGACAAAGCGATCGGACGCCAGGCGGAACAGCTCGGCGCGCACCAGCGGGCCGTGCTCCAGGTCGAACGGCGTCGTGACAATGCGCGAGTACGCCGCCATCAGCCGGGCATCGCTTTCGAACGGGGCCAGCAGGCTCAGGTCGTGCGAGGCGAGCGGCAGGTTCACGTGGTCGGCGATGAACAGGCTTTCGCCATCGCCGCTGAAGGTCGAGCGCAGCGCTTCATGGCGATCGACGATCGCCTGCAGCGCCCACTCGAGGGCCGGGACGTCGAGCAAGCCCTTGAGGCTGATCGCTACCGCTTCGTTGTACGCCAGCGAGGCTTCCGGCTCCAGCCGGGATGCCAGCCACACCTCGCGTTGCGGTTCCGTTGTCGGCACGAGGTGCGCGACGGGCGCACCGGCGAACGGGTCATAGTCGACCGCTGTGGCGGCGGCCAGCTCGTTGGGCGTCATGCGGTAACCCTCAGGTACTTGCCCGGCGCATCCGGGTTAGGAACAAACCACGCGGGCTGGCCATCCGGATCCTTGCCCAGCCGGGCGCCCGGGACGGGCGGCTGGTTCGGATCGAGCGTGGCCACCTCGCGGTTCCGCGGCAGGAACTCGGCTTCCTGCATTTCCAGGATCGATTCGCGGAACGCATTCACGATCGCGGCGAAGTCTTCCTCGCGGTGCGCGGTGGTGAAGAAGCAGGGGAAGTTGTCCAGGATGTGGATGCCGCGGCTGCGCATCATCGCGAACAGCAGGTCCTGCAGCGGGTGGTCTTCGGTGAACGTGGTTTTCCACACCGAGGCGAAGTGCACCACCTTGATCGGGGCACCGACGCTGGCGCAAAACGCGTTCATCTCCTCCGCCATGGCGGTGACCTTGCCGTTCAGCGTGGCCTGGAGACCCGGGCCGTTTGCCGCCAGGTGGGTCAGCACCGCGTGCGCCGCGGCCAGGGCCAGCGGGTGGCGCACGAAGGTGCCGGCGAAATAGGTGACGCCGACCGTCGGCACCGAGGCATCCCCGAAGCGCCAGTCGCCGCCATCCAGCGCATCCATGAAGCGCCGTTTGCCAGCGATGACGCCAATCGGGAAGCCTCCGCCGACGACCTTGCCGTAAGAAGCCATGTCCGCGTCGATGCCGAGCACCTCTTGCGCACCGCGCGGGTGGGAACGGAAGCCGGTGACGACTTCGTCGAAGATGAGCAGCGAGCCGGCTTCCTCGGTGATCGCACGCAGCTCCTGGAGGAACTCCACCGGCTGAAAATCCGGGCGGCGGCTCTGCACCGGCTCGACCAACACGGCGGCGATTTCGTGCGCGCGCTCGCGGATGATCTGCAGCGATTCCGGGGTGCCGTAATCCAATACCAGTACGTGCTCGGAGGTGTTGCGCAGGATGCCCGGCGCGGCGGGCACGGACTTCAGCTTCTTGGTGCCGCGGACGATCACTTCATCGAAGATGCCGTGGTACGAACCGGTGAAGATCACCAGGGTGTCGCGGCCGGTCACGGTGCGGGCGACGCGGACGCAGCCCATCACTGCTTCGGAGCCGGTGTTGCACAGTGCGGCGCGATCGAAGCCGGTGAGGTCGCAGACCTGCTTCGCCACGGTTCCGGCGAGCGGGTGCTGCGGGCCGATTTCATAGCCCGCATCGAGCTGACCGCGGACCGCATCGAGCACGAAGTCGGGCTGCCAGCCGAACAGGTTCATACCGAAGCCGTTCAGGGCATCGACGTATTCGTTGCCATCCAGGTCCCATACCTTCGGGCCTTTCGACCGTTCCACCACGATCTGGTAGATGATTTCCTTCAGCAACGGGCGGAACCCGTTGACCACGCGCGGGTCGGCGAGGTGGGCACGGTGTTCGGTGGTGTAGGCCTTGGAGGCTTTGGTGCGCTCGATATAACGGCGCATGAAAGCGTCGAGGCGGGCGCGCTGGCGGTTGCTGAGGTCGGTGCCGCCGGAGTGGATGCGGGCGATGGCGCCGAAGGCCTTCTTGACGTCGTAGGTGGTGTGGACGAGGGCGGCTTCTTCGGCGTCATTCGTTGCGGGTGCTGCGGGTTCGGGACTGGGACGAACGGCGTCGCCCACAGGGTGGGCTCCCACGATGGGGGCCGCCGCAGAGATCACCGCCGGGGCGGCGGCGCCCGACAGCAACGCCAGCTGGTCCCGCATGATCTGCATCTGCTGCGCGATCACATCCTGGATCAACCCACCACCGGCCGCGATAGGCGCGACCGGTGCCGCCGCCATGGCCGGTGCGGCGACAGGCGCCGGCACGGCCACAGGTGCCACCGGCGCGGTATCCGCCGGCAGGAGACGATCGATATGCGCCGCCAGGCGCTCGAACGAGGAACACCCATCCATCAGTTCGCGGAAGGTGATCTTCAACGCGTAGGTCTTCTGCAACTGCAAGGCCACCTGGGTCAGCGACAGCGAATCCAGGCCCAGCTCAACAAAGTTCGCGCCCGGGTCGATATTTTCGAGCTCGGTGCCCGATACATCCTCGAACAAGGCAACCAGTTCAGTCACAAGACGCTGCGGGCGGGCAGAAGCGGCGGGCATCGGCATAGTGGCCTCCAAGGCCTCAAGCAAAGTAGACAAAGGCTCAACGTTCTCGCGCTCCGTGAAGCGCGAGCTTTCAGTAGTCGTGGCGTCCATCGTGGGAGCCCACCCTGTGGGCGACGCCGTTCGCACAATCATCTCAACCTGCAACGGCAAACCCGCCGCAATCGGGGTCAACGACGCAGGAATCCGCGCCTCAACCCAATGCCGCTTCCGCTCAAATGGATACGTCGGCAAACGCACCCGCCGGCGATTCGCCCGGTGATCAAACGCATCCACATCCACGCCAACCCCAGCGGCCCAAAGCGCACCCGCCGCATTCAACATCGCGGCCCGCTCTTCAGCCGCGTTATCGCCCAGTGAAGCGAGCATCGTCCGCCCGCGCCCCTGCGCATGTTGCCGGCTCAACTGGGTCAGGCTGCTACGCGGGCCGACTTCGACGAATGCATGCGAGGCTTCTTCCAGCGCGTGCAGCAAGGCAGGCGAGAAACGCACGGTGTCGCGCAGGTGGTGTGTCCAGTAATCCGCCGAGGTCGCTTCCGCTTCCGTAAGCGGCAGGCCGGTGGCGGTGGAAATAATCGACAGGCGTGGCGCGTGTAGTTCGATCGCGGTGACCTCAGCGCGGAATGCCTCCAACACCGGATCCATCATCGAAGAGTGGAACGCATGCGATGTATGCAGCAGCCGGCAAGCGATGCCATCGGCTTCCAGTGCGACGCGGAAGGCATCGACCTCAGCGTGCGTGCCCGAAACCACCGTGGCATTCGGCGCATTCTCAGCCGCCAGAGACAAAGCACCCGGAAGCCGCACCCGCAGTTCGGCGGCCCCCAGGCGAACGGAAAGCATGGCGCCCGAAGGCAGCGCCTGCATAAGGCGGCCGCGACGGGCAACGAGGCGGGCGGCATCGTCCAGCGACATCACACCGGCCAGCACCGCCGCCGTGAACTCGCCGACGCTGTGGCCGATCATCGCTACCGGCTGCACGCCCAGGCTCATCCACAGGCGAGCCAGGGCGTATTCCAGGGCGAAGGTCGCCGGCTGGGTCAGCGCGGTGGCCTTCAAAGCCTCCGCATCGTCATCGAACATCCGTTCACGCAGGTCGAAGCCGAGTTCGTCGCGCAGGGCGCAGGCCACGTCATCGATCGCCGCGCGGAACACCGGCTCGGTGGCGTGCAGTTCGCGGCCCATGCCGGCGTACTGCGAACCCTGGCCAGGGAACAGGAAGACGACGCCGGGTGCGGGGTTACTGCTGGTATGGCAGATCGCTGCGGCGGCAATATCGCGAAGATGCGCTTCGGCATCGGTGGCGGAGACCACGACGATGTGTGTGCGCTGGCCAAAGGCCTTGCGCCCTCGCGCCAGTGTGAAAGCAGTGTCGGCCAGGTTGCCATCCGGGTGCATGGCGATATGGTCGGCGAGGCGCGCCGCTGCCGCCGCAAGTGCCGCTGGCGTGCGCGCGGAAAGCGTCAGCAACTGCGGGCCTGTCGCCGCATCCGAGGGCGTACGTGCCGGCGCTTCCTCGAGGATCACGTGGGCATTGGTACCACCGACGCCGAACGAGCTAACGCCCGCGAGTAGCGGACCGGCGCTCTGCCATGGCCGCAGCGTATCGTTCACGACGAACGGCGAGGCTTGCAGGTTCAGACGCGGATTCGGTGCGGTGAAGTGCAGCGAGGGGGGAAGGCGGCGCTCGGCCATGGCCAGCGCGGTCTTGATCACACCGGCCGCGCCGGCCGCCATCACCAGGTGACCGACGTTGCTCTTCAGCGAACCAATGGCGCAGAAGCCGGCGTCGTTTGTGGTCTGACGGAAGGCCTGGGTGAGGCCTTCGATTTCGATGGGGTCGCCGAGCGGCGTGGCCGTGCCATGTGCTTCGACGTAGGAGATATCGCGGGCTTCGACGCCGGCATTGTCCAGCGCCATAGTGATCACGGCGGCCTGACCGGCGGCATTCGGCGCAGTGAAGCTCGCCTTGACCGCGCCATCGTTATTGATCGCGGCGCCGCGGATGGTCGCGTAGATCGGATCGCCATCACGCAGCGCATCGGAGAGGCGCTTGAGCAGCACCACGGCGGCGCCATCGCTGAACACCGTACCCTGCGCGTTCACATCGAACGTGCGCGTATGGCCATCCGGCGAAAGCATCGAGCCTTCCTGCGCGATATAGCCGCTGTTCGGTGGGCAGGCGATGGAAGCGCCGCCGGCCAGGGCCATATTGCAGCGGCCCGCACGCAGGGCATCGAAGGCCTGGGCGATCGCGACCAGCGAGGTCGAGCACGCCGTGTTGAGGCTGATCGCCGGGCCGGTGAGGTTGAGCTTGTGCGCCACGCGCGTGGCGACGTAATCCTTCTCGTTGCCGAGCATGACCTGGAACGCACCGAGCTTTTCGATCAGGTCCGGGCGGCCGCTGATGTGCTTCTGGTAGTAGGTGGCGTTGTGCATCCCACCGAACACGCCGACCGGCACGTCCTGGCCATCGGGCACGTAGCCGGCGCGCTCCATGCACTCCCAGCACAACTCCATGAACAGGCGCTGCTGCGGGTCAGTCAGTTCGGCCTCGCGCGGGGACATGCCGAAGAACGGCGCGTCGAAATCGCCGCAGTTATCGACGATGCCGCGGGCGAATACGTAGCCCGGGTCGTCGCGATCACTGGCCGGCACGGCCGGGTCGAGCTCTTCCGGGGTGAAGAAGCGGATCGACTCGCGGCCTTCGCACAGGTTGTCCCAGAACGTTTCCACATCCGGCGCACCGGGAAAGCGTCCGGCCATGGCGATGATCGCCACCGGCTCGCCCCCCGCCGGCGTGCCACTCGCCAGGCGTCCCGCCAACGCCTGCCGGGTAGCACGCCCCTCCACCGTGGCCGCGATGGCGGCCGGGGTCGGTTCCGCGAAGAAGCCGACCAGGGTAGGAACGGCGGACAACTCAGCGTGGATCCGCGCCATGGCACGCGTCGCCAGCAGCGAGTTACCGCCGAGATCAAAAAAGTTGTCTTCGCGGCCGACGCGTTCCACGCCGAGGGTTTCCGCGAAGACGGTGCAAAGGGCAAGCTCGGTGGCACCCCGCGGTGCCACATAAGGCGCCGCCAGCTCCGGCCGGGCACGATCCGGCGCAGGCAACGCCTTGCGATCCAGCTTGCCATTCACATTGATCGGCAATGCCTCCATCCGCACCCACGCGGTAGGCACCATGTACTCAGGAAGCACCTGCGCCAACGCATCCCTGTAGGAGCGCGCTTGCGCGCGATCGACGTTACCGTCCACCGGCACGTAATAAGCCACCAACCGCTTATCCCCAGGCTGATCCTCCCGCGCGATGACCGCAGCGGCAGCAATCCCCGGCAACGCCCGCAACGCAAACTCAACTTCCCCGGTCTCAATCCGGTACCCACGGATCTTCACCTGCCCATCGGCACGCCCGATAAACGCCAGGTTCCCATCCGGAAGGAACCGCACCAGATCGCCCGTGCGATACAACGTGCCATGCTCGGAAGCGACAAAGCGCTCCGCCGTCAGCTCCGGCCGGTTGAGGTAGCCACGGGCCACGCCCGTGCCACCGATATAGAGCTCGCCGATCTCACCTTCGGCGACGGGCTGGCGGTTCTCATCCCACACATGCAGCGACGTCTCGCCGATGGCCATGCCAATGGGAATCGCGCCGGTGTCATCCGGCAGGTCGCGCGGAATCGTATAAGTGGTCGTAAACGTCGTGCATTCGGTCGGGCCATAGCCGTTCATCAGAACAGTGTTTGGCAATGCCGCGAGCGCCTTGCGCACATGCGGCACCGAAAGGGCCTCGCCACCGGTCAGGATGCAACGCAGGCCAGCCAGGTTGGATGCGTTATCGTCGACGATCGCGTTGAACAGCGCCGCCGTAAGCCAGGCGACTTCCGCACCGTGCGTCTCAACAGTCTTCGCAATGCCGCAACCGGTAGGCACGCGCTGCTGGTAAACCACGCAGGTACCGCCATTCAACAGCGGCCCGAAGATCTCCAGCGTCGACGCATCGAACCCAAGAGGCGCCGCATGCAGGATCCGCGGCGATTCAAAATCCATGTAATGCGACTTCAACACCAGCCGCAGGATCGACTTATGCCGTATCTCGACACCCTTAGGCGTCCCCGTCGACCCCGAGGTATACATCGCATACGCAAGATCATCAGCCGCACCACTGTAGGAGCGCGCTTGCGCGCGATGCGAGAACGAACCCGTCTCAAACTCCCCCATCCCAAACACCGGAACCTCATCCCCCTGGACCACGCCCGGCTCATCCGCAATCACCGCAGCCACATCCGCATCGCGCAATGCAAACACCACGCGCTCCGCCGGCCACGTCCCATCGATCGGAAGAAACGCGGCCCCAGCCTTCAACACACCAAACACGGCCACCAGCGCGAGCGCCGAGCGCTCCATCAGCAGCGCGACATACGCCCCGGGTTCCACGCCCGCGGCCTGCAAGCCGGCCGCCACCGCGTCACTCCGAGCATCGAGTTGCGCATAGGTCAGCGAAAGATCATCGGACGCAACGGCCAGCCGCTCCGGCCACGCCGCCACCACACGCGCAAACCGCGCCGGTACCGTCAGATCAAGGGATGCATCAAAGGGAAGCTCACAGTTCATGCCCATACCCCGCGCCGGTGATCACCCGACGCATAGGCATAGGCCGAAAGGCCGAGGACGCCCAGGGCAGCGCCAGCCTGGCTGGCCACCGCCCCGAATCCGCTCCCCTGGTACCTTCCGCGCTCCACCATCCCGTCGGCTTTCATGCGATCCCCCGTGTACTCCGCAGGCCTCCAATAGCCTGCGCTCGCGGAATCATTTATAGCCCTGGCGCGGGGGGGCGGCCTATACAACCAGCGCGCTAGCCGGGGGTAGGCGTTTGGCCGATGGCGTCGTGCCGAGCCAGTGGTGTCGATGGCCGATCATGTGTCCGCGCTCTACCGAGCGGTGAAATTATCGATCTGCGGGCTCCCTTTGACCTCAATTTCATGAACTGGATCGGCCGACGCGGTGTATTCAATCGATTGAGGTTCTTCTGGTGGCAGATGTACGACGTGTAGGTGTTTTCCAGCCTTGTCCTTCAGTGTTATCACGGCTGAAATGTCGGCCCTGTAGTTGTATGCGGCGAACCGCACGTATCTGGCTTCCTTGTGGAGGGTCAAGATGGCGCTGACCGGGTTGAATAGTACTTCCATGCGCTTGCCTTCGAGGAGCGGGGCGCCAGCCGGGACATTGCGTATGTGGAACAGGGTTGTTTTGTAGTTGCCCGTTGCCGTGAAAAAGCGCGTCACGAGCGTTGGTACCTGGCCGATTTCATAATCATCGAACGTATCGACGTCCGGAGCGTTTCGGAGGAGGCATACCTTGATGGGGAAAGTTACTGCGTTTTCCTTGGTATCCGACTGGTCAAAGGTCACCGCGAACTCAATCGTGATCTCGGAGCCGTCCTTGAGCGAACTAAGCCACGTGGCAGTGAGCACCTTATTGCATCCGTTCTTAAGCTCGTCGCTGTTGAGGCCGGCGCCGTCCCAGATCTCGAGTGACACGCTCTGGCCGTTCGTATTCGTGCCATACACGCTGCACCATACCTTCTGTCCAAGCGCCATCAGTGGCCAGGGATCGACATGCAGGGTGGCGGTCCGGGTCGCATCCAGCACATCGCCGACCAGTTCCTTGAACGTGGGAATGGGGAGAACGCCGGTATCGAAATCGTCGATCGGTTGCACCGTAAGTTGCAGCACGGGTGAGGTGCGATCGCCGTTGACGGTGTAGGAGACCGGTACGGTGGTGCCGAGCCGCCGGCCGACCTCGCCCGCCGGCACGGTGATCAGCCGCGCTTCTGGCCATGTGATCGATGGCGTCGTATAGCTGCCGAAATGCAGGACGACGCTAGTGCCATTGGGCAAGTCGGCCGGAATCCGGACCTTAAGGCCATCCTTCGCCTTGATTGGCGGGAGCACACCACCCGGGGCATCCTCGACTTCAGGCGGCGGCAGTTCGACCTGTCTTGTCCCGACAAAGAACGTCTCGACGGCCGATGGTCTGCCACCGGCGCTGTAGCTGACGCTCACCTCGCTATCGCGGTTGCCGTCGATGTAATTCCGCGTAATCCGAAACGTAAGTTGGCCGGTGACGGGTACCTTACCGGTCGTGGTGTAGGGCACCTTGCCTTGCCAGCTGAGCGTGACGTCCACACCGCGTGGCGGGCCTCCTTGCTCGGGCAGTGGGATGCGCACACTCGTCTGCGCAAGGTCGGGATCCAGCCGGCCATCGCTAACATCGTCAACAGAGGGCGCGGGGTAATCAGGTAGCGCGCCAGCCCGGCGGATCTTTAGGCTGAGAATCTCGGAGGTGCGTGGCGTCGCGAGGATCCGGCCAGGCACGCCGGCCACCGATACGGTGGGCTGGGTAATCTCGTAGAAGAAATCCGCAGTGCCATTTTCGACCGACCGCAATTCACGCGGCGGACAATAGAACGGCACGTCCTCGCCAAGGTCGCCGGAGGAAAGGTCGAATTCGTCCGACCAGTAGCTCGGTGTCGTGCCGGCCTTGCCGATGACGGTGACCTTCACGTGGGCACCCACGACGAGGTACGGCTGGGTAAGGCCGTTGTAGGGCACAAGCACTTCGATCTCGCGGTCGCTCGCGAAGGGATCGAGCTCGTCGCCGACGGCGGCCGGCACGCGCGGCGCAGGCAGGGCGACGTTGGCAAGCTCGCTGACACGGTAGCGGCGGCTCTTCGAGGTGGCGCCGCCCTTGACCGCATACCAGATCTTGACGGTGCCACCGGCGGCCTCGAGCACGGTGGCGTTGTCGATCCGCGCATCGAGGTAGAACTGGCTATCCTCGTCATCGAAGATCAGGTCCTCGGATGGATAGGCCTTCCGGCTGCCGTCGGGCAGGGTGGCCTCCCACCAGGCATTGACCACGTCGCCGATACTGAGGTTGCGCACCGGTACGCGCACGGTGACATGATCCTTGCCGACCACCTCCAGATCGATCAGCGAATCGACGGCCGCGTTGCTGGCATAGAGCAGCTGCGGCGCAACCAGCGTGCCGGGATCGATCTCGACATCCGGATCGGCATAGGGAGCGTACTTCGACCAGTTGCTGGCCACGTCGTAAATGTAATAGCTCACTGGCACCCGGCCACCGCCGACGCGCTCGATCACCTCCCTGGGCACGTTGACGACGATCGCGCCCTCACCATCGCTGGGCACGGGATCCAGCTTGGCACCACCCCATTCGACGGTAAGCCGGTCACCGGGGAAGCGCACTTTGTATCCCTCGATGATGACCATGACACGGCCTGAAGGGTCGTCCGGGACCGGACTGGGCGTGACGGTGGGCTTGGGCAGCCCCTCGTTGATGTCACGGGTGCCACCGACCGGGTCAGGGCCGCCCGGCGGCCGGCATTTGACGGTGGCGGTGGTGTGCGGGGAATCGTCGGTGCTGCCACCGTAATTGACGCGGACGTAGACGTCGTGCACCCCTTCACCGGCGAAGCTACCATCGATGGGATTCTCGATGCCGGCGATCGCGGTCCCGGCGATATCGAAGACGAGCATATCGGTCTCGTCAGGGATCGTGTAATGCGTGATGACACGTGGCTTACCACCGTCATCGACGCCCCAGCACAACTCCGCCTCGGCGGGTCCGATGACGATATCGGCTCCGCAAGTCACGTACACCCGCTTGTCGGGTGTATCGAGCAGGTCGGCAAAGCCGAGCAGGCCGATCTCCTTGCCGTTGATGCGAGGGGTCATGAGCCTGGCTTGCGGGCGGGCAAGCGACTGTACGCCCGCCCGTGGTGCGTGGTGCAAATCTCGGGTGGCCGCCGCCGGTAAGCGGGCGATGTTCCGTTCGCGATTCATCGATGTCTCTCCCTTGACCTGTGTTATCCGTCGAATGGAATCCGATTGACATGCTCAATGACACAACGCATCAACTTCCGGTCGGATCAGTGACCTCGCCGCGTGTCTCGAACGTCACTTTAAGCATGCCCGCCGGGTCGGTCGGCGATGTGCCCGTGCCCACGCTGTTCGTGATCGTCCACACGATGTGGGTGTGGTAGAAGCTGCTGCCATGAAGCTCAGGGATCCGCGACGGTTCGAGGCGGAACAGAATGTGCGGGACCGTGATCGGCGGACGGGTCGTATAAGACGGCTTCCCTACGGGTGGCTCGGCAACGTTGCCAGACTCGGCCTCGCGCACCGTATGCGGCGGCCGGAGCACGAAGCGGTTCTGGCCTTCGATATCGCCGAAGCCTGGCACTGGCGTCTCGGTGCCCGTATGCCGGTTGGCGTACATCGGGATGGAGATCGTGATGGTGTCCGTCTCCGGGTCGAAGTTGGTGATGTCGGTGGGTAAACCGATGGCCACGCCATTGACGATATGGCCAAGGGCCACGCCGTCGCCGGTCTCCGGGGGGGGCGCCGCGTTCAGGCATGATGACCCCAGGAAGGGTGCCGCCGCCGGGCAGCGCGCTAGCGTCTTCAATGACGACGTTGGTCCACGGCGACTTGTTTAGGTTGGTCCCGCCACCCGCCTGGGTTTCGATCCAGTACGCAAATGGCGTGATACCGCCCGGCAGGTCGCCGAGCCCGCCGGCCCACGTAAGCGTTATTTCCAGGTCGCCATCCGACGGCGTGAGGTCGGCCGTGATCACCGTATGGCTAGCCAGTTCGGTATCGTCCGCGGCGACGATCCGGATCACATCGCCGACACCGAACGAAGGCACGAACCCGCCGGCTCCATCGTCAAGCAAGGACTGCTTCGGAACGAGGGCCTTGGCGTCCAGACCGCTATCGACCAGGGTAATGCGGTTGATGGCGCCGCTGTCCGACTGGGTCGAAAGGGGCGGCAGGTTTTCGTTCGGTTCCGTGCCCGGGTCGGGATCCACCACGCCACCGCCCACGTGCAGATTCGCCTCGACGTGGTGCGGATCCGACGTACCGCGGAGGTTGCCTTCTTCGCCGTAGACGTTGTAACGCACGTCGGTGTCTACGGTGATGTCGTCCGCTGCCTCATTCTCCAAAAGCCAGGCGCTGAGCACTGCGGCATACTCGAGCGCTATTTCGATCTGCGCCGGGTTTTCCACTCTCACGGGGCCCGCGGTCACCGTGTCGCCCCAGAGGATTTCGATCGAGTCCACCGTGGTGATGCCTGGATTCGACGGAATCCGGACGAGGACGGATGCCCGTGCATCGGCCTCGTCGATCAGGCGGGAACCCGCCGGGTCATCGTCGTAGGCAGGTACCTCCGGCGGATCCAGGTCTTCGAGCGCGTCTTCCAGGTTGACGCTGATCTCAACGGATTTGGAGAGCTGCGAGGCGACTTCCTCGCGTGGGAACGCGTCGTATTGGAACGACCAGTTGCCATCGCCCAGGGATTCAATGAACGACCGATAGAAGCGGAGCATCACTTCGCCCGAGTCGGCGAAGGGGATCACGGTGAAGTGCGTGTCATCGGTATCCATTTTGCCGTTGATATAGGGCCGGAGCCAGTCACCCGGCTTTTCGCCCGTGTAGCCCGGCACCCGCGCCTCGATGTAATCCTTTCCGGCGAAGGTCCGTGAGGTGATGCCGTTCCTGATGATATCGGGGGAGAAAATCAGCGCGCCCGGAATCGCCGCGCCCGGCGCAGGCGGTACCGTGTCGATGGTGAGTTTGGCGGGCAGGCCATTGTCGGATGAGCCGCCCGCAGTATATTCGACCAGCCACGTCATGTTGAACGTCACGTTGTCGTATGCGGTCGTGCCAGCGAAGGTCGCGGGGATCTCAAATTCAACCGGGTCCGGTGACAGATCGCCCGAGATGGGGTCATCCTCGAGCGGTACGGTCCAGATGAATGACCCGATGGTCAGGTGGAAGATCTCGTTGCCGCGGACACTGGGGAGCAAGTCGTCGATCTTGCCGAGGCGTACGGTGAAGCCGTTCCGGTACGCGTTCGCTTTGATGAGCCCATCCGGCTGTTCCGTCCCCGGCAGATCGTCGACGGGGCGGGCCAGCGCTGGCGACACGACCTGCGCCTGGAATGGGATGGTGGCGCCAATCGCGAATGGCCGCCGGTGGGGGCGGCGGGACCCGGGCGCGAGCCAAGCGCGGAAGTGCTTGCGGAGTAAGAGGCGTGCTGAGGCCGCGCGCACGGCGCGGAGGGACATCCGTTTCATCGGTGTGCTCCTTGCGAAGAGGGGAGGGCCGATATCGCCCGAGGCCGCCGTGACCTATGCGTCCTGCTGTTTTCCCTACCCAGTTCCGTTGCCGTGGCATCCTTGCCTGGCTATTCCATGCCGTGGCGATCCATTCGCCATGCCGCCGTGGCCCGGGGAGATATCGTTGAGCCACTATAAGCGCATGAAAGATAAAGAAAATAGCACCTTCGTTGTAGGCGCAGACGTCCGGAATCGGACACTGTTTTCGTGCCGATTTTCGCTAGTGTCGCGCAGGCCGCATGGCGCCTCGATGGTATCTGTCCGAACCCGGACAAGGTGTCCGGATTCGATCAGAACCGGCTAGCGAATCGCGATGATCCATAGCGCCGCGCCCTGCACCGGGGCCACCGTCCAGTGGACTTCGTAGGTGCCGGCCTTATCGACTTGCCGCCAGGCGACGGCGCCCTGCACGCCGCTCTCGTCGGGCAGCTGCAGGAAGCTATCGATCAGGGTAAAGCCATCGCCTGGCATGGCGGTCATGCGCTTGACGCCGCCATCACCCCACCAGAAGGCAAGGAGGGTGGCGGGGCCATCCACGGTGATGCTCTTGCTGGCCACGATGAGTGCGGCACTGGCATAGTTCTGTGCGAATGCCTGCACACGGCTAGCGTTGCGCACTTCGATGAAGGGTACGGAGATCTCACCCTTCGGTTCGCCCGGTTTGCCGACCGACAAGGCGTGACCGTTGCCACCTTTGGCCGTGAGCGCCACGTAGGGCCGCACGTTAAAGCGGTCACCGTAATTCGCGTAGGTGAGCGCGGGGCCCAGTCCTTTCCAGCGATTGCCGTAGGTGTCCTTGGGTGCGCCCTCGTTACTGGCATAGCCTGCATTGAAGGCAACGAGCACGCTGCCGGTGGCGGCGGTATCCATGGCTGGTGTTACGGCGGGATCGGTGCCCAGGCCCTCGCCCTGGCCCAGGAACACGTGAGCGCCCAGGGTCGGGCCGGGCTCGGTCGCCATGGCTAGCGACGCGCTCAGGCCCAGCGCGGCTGTAACAAATATGGAACGCGGCAAGCGCATGCAAATCCTCCAAAAGTTGTACTTGTCAGGACGCCAAAGCTGCGCCACGCTGCACGCTGCGGCGTGTTGGGTGAACGCGTCATGCGCTTTCCGTGGGGACCACCGATCGTGGCGGACGAAACCGACTTCCTCGACCTGTACGGCAAGCTGCGCCTGCAGCCGGATTGCTCGTTGGCCGATTTCAAGCAGGCGTATCGCCGAAACGTATCGCAATGGCACCCGGATCGGCGCACGCGCGGTCCGCGCGCGGATGCGCTCGCGGCGCGTCGGTTGCAGCGGTTGATGGCGCAGTATTCCGCGGCCATGGAGTTCCATAAACGGCATGGGCGGTTGCCTGGGGCGGCAGCGCCTAAGGTGGTCGTGGAGCCGGGGACGAATATCGTGCCGTTTGTGCCGCGGGTGGTTCCGGTTGAGAAGACGGAGCCTGAGGTGGTTGTCGAGGCTTCGCAGGCACCTATCGCGCGCAATCGCGCTCCTACAGGGGGGCGGCGGGCGGTTTGGGTGGGGGTGCTTGGGGTGGTGGCGATTTCGGTGTGGATGTTTGTGCCGGATCCGGATCGGGTGGATCCTTCGATCGAGGGGATTCCGGCGGTCAAGGCCGAGGTGGCGGCGCCAGCGATTGAGGTCGGTGCGCTTGCTCTTGGGATGAAGGATGACGAGGTGGCCGCGCTGGAAGGCGAGCCCACGCTGCGCGGTGCGGATCGCTGGGAGTACGGCCCTTCATGGGTCCGGTTCGAAGGCGGTTCCGTCGTCGACTGGTACAGCTCGCCGCTCCGGACGTTACACGTCCGCTCTGCCCACGCACCGCGTTGATCAACGCGCGCCACGGCCGAAGATCACCACTTCAACCGTTTCGATCAGGATCACCAGGTCGAGGAACAGGCTGTGGTTCTTCACGTAGAACAGGTCGTACTTGAGCTTCTCAGCCGCGTCTTCTTCCGAGGCTCCATACGAGTAGCAAAGCTGCGCCCAGCCGGCCAGGCCCGGTTTGATGCTATGGCGTAGGCCGTAATAACGGATCTTGCCTTCCAGGTCGGAGACGAACTGCGGGCGCTCGGGGCGCGGACCCACGATGCTCATGTCACCGCGCAAGACATTCCATAGCTGCGGCAGCTCGTCGAAGCGCAGCTTGCGGCAGATCTTGCCTACTCGCGTCACGCGATCGTCGTTAGCCTTGGCCCAGCGCGCCACGCCATCCATCTCCGCATCGGTGCGCATGCTGCGGAACTTGTACAGCCAGAAGGTACGGCCTTGCTCGCCGACGCGTTCCTGGCGGTAGAAAATGGGTTGCCCGCGTCCGGATTCCACGCGGATGCACAGGGCCACGCCGAGCATCAGCGGCCAGCAGAGCAGGGCGATCGCGACCGAGGCCAGAATATCGAAAGCACGCTTGACGAACAGCGCAAAGGGCGTTGCGTTGAAACCGCCGGAGAACACCAGCCACGACGGATCCAGCATGGTGAGCTGCACGCGTCCCGCTTCGCGTTCCACGAAAGTGGTCAGGTCGGTGATCTGCACGCCGAGCTGGCGGCAGGCCAGCAGGTCGTCCATCGGCAACGAGCCGCGGCGGTCATCTACGCCCACCACGATCTCGCTGATCCGTTCGCGCCGCGCCAGGTCGGCCAGCGGTACATCGCGTGGGATGAGTAGCGGCTCGGGTACCTTCGGCACATCGTGCGGACCCGGGACGTAGCCCACCAGATAGAAACCACGACGATCCGAGCGGCGCCGCATGCGCGTGTGGATCTGCGCGGCGCGCTCGCCCGCGCCCAGGATCAACACGCGCCGCTTCAGCGCATCCATTTCGACCAGCCGCATGAACAAGCCACGGAAGGCGGCGGTAGCGAGGAAACCGAACACCAGCGCCATGCCGAGCACGCCGCGGCCCACGTAGGCCTGCGGGATCACGTAGTAACCGACAATCAGCGCCAGGCCGCCGAGGATGAATGCGATGGCGTGCCGGGCGAGTTGCCCACGCCAGCTCATGCGCAGGTTCGCGCGGTATTCGCCGAGCGCGGCCATGCCCAGGAAGATCACCACGGCGAACATCACCGCGCGGGCAATGACTTTGTCGCTCGAGGCCTGAAGGTCTTCCGGCGAAGGCGCGAAGCGGATCCATGTCGCGAAGTTCAGCGATGCCGCCAGCAGGAGCAACTCGACCACGCCGAGCAAAGTGAGCCACCTAACGATCGGCTGTCGGAAAAGGCGAAGCATCAGTGAACCCCCTTGGTACACGCAGCGCTCTGCGTGCTGATGCGCTGAAGGTTAGGCGTGGAAGCGGGGGAACGTCGATTCCACTTACGGTCGTGCGATGGCTAGGCCGAATGGTTGTAACAGGCCTGTATCACCTCGCGTGCCTCATCTCTTTTCAACTCAAACCGCTGCCTTCGCAGGCAGCCAACAGCACACGGAGGTGCTCTGCCAGCCTGAGACTAAGGGCAATCAGGGTGAACGTCGGGAAGGCCCAGCCGCTGGTAGGGAACACCGAACTCCCGGCCACATGGAGGTTGTGCATGCCGTGAACCGTTCCGTCGGTATCGACCACACCGCTAGAAGGATCGGTCGACATCCGGGTCGTACCCATGTGGTGTGCCGTGCCGAAGACCTCTGGCGTGGCCGAGTCGTCGCGGGTCCAATCCGCCGCGTCGAAGGTACCGCCGCAGGCCTCCGCCAAGGGCTGGCCAGAAAGCGAGGTCAGGGTGCGATAGGTGTAACGGTCGAGCTCGGTCAGGCGCCAGTCGATATTCACCCGGCGCAGGCCAAGTGCATCCCGGGTATGGCCAAGCGTCACGCGCGAATCACGGTTTGGCGCCTGTTCGAAGAAGCCAACGAGCTCGACGCGTTCGCTGCGTACGGTCGGCTTATCGGAGACCTTCTGCGCTACTGCGCGTAACACATCGCCAATATGCAGGCCAAGGCTTACGGCGCTGAGCGCCAGGTTCGGCGGTACGGCCACGGCGCTGGCCGTGGGGCCGTTGGTCATGGCTGCGGAAAGGCGTGCTTCGAGCAAGGTGGCCTCGTCGCGCGACGGCGGTCGCAGCGCGGCACGCACATTGCGCAGGGCACGAATGCCTTTCGGCAAGGTACCTTCCACGGCGAACGGATGCACCCGGCCGTTCAGCACACGGTGTCGGCGTTGCGCTGCGTTGGCCAACCCGATCTCCGGCGAGACCGGCAGACGTACCTTGCCGATCGCGCGTTCATAGGGTTGGGTAAGGCGATCGGGGGTTTCCGAGCGGATGCTGCCGATCGTGCCGCGCGGGTGGTCCATGAAGTAGCGGCCGACCAGGTCACGATCATTACCCAGCCCGCATGGCGCGACGCTGTCGGAAAGCAGCAGCAGGCGGGCGTTCTCGATGCCGCCGGCGGCGAGCACGAAGTGCCGCGCCGTGACATGGCCGCGGCGGCCCGTGAGCGCGCCGAGCCGGGCACGCGTCACGACTGTGCCGGAGGCATTGGCCTCCAGTTCCATCAGGTTCGCGTGCAGTAGCACGGTGATATTCGGTGCCGCGCGCATGTCATCGCGGTAGGCTTCACCGAACAGGATAGGGCTGCGCGCGAAGAGCAGGTTCACCAGGGCCTCGGGGTCGAGGTCCAGCGGTTTGCGCTGGGCAGGGCCATCGAACTGACCGGGGCCGAAGCCGTGCACCGGGTCGATATGGCAATAGTCGCGTGCCTTCGCGTACCAGGGTTCAAGATCGGCATAGCGCAACGGCCAGCCGCTATCGGGCACCCAGTCGCGCGGTTCCAGGTCGCTATCGGCAAGCGGAATGCAGCCACCGCCCCAAAGGGTGCAGCTGCCACCGAACACGCGCATGCGCGAATGGGCCATGTCGAAGGATGCGCCACCGTTCGCGGTGCCTTCGTTCAGGGCCTGGCTACGGTCTTCGCCGGCCATGCCGCCGCTTTCGACCAGGCAGACCTTGATGGAGGTGCCCACAAAGGCGCGTGCGATGGCAATGCCAGCCGGGCCCGCGCCAATGACGCAAAGGTCGGCCTGATGGTCGGCAGGTACCGACCCGTCAAGGTAATCGAGGATCACAATAGTTCTCCCGGGTAGGGCGTCCCAGCGTTTTTTGTTTTTCTCAGAGCCTGCCGTCCACCGCATCGCGGGGGAGGACATACTTCACGTCGTACACCACGGACGCCGGTTTACCGAAGGCGCGGATGCCTTCCGCCCCCATGGCTTTGAATTCGCGGTGACCCACGGCCACCACGACGGCATCGTAGGTGCCGTGGCGTGGCGCTTCCACCGGGGCAATGCCGTACTCGTGGATCGCTTCGTCGGCGCGGACCCATGGGTCATGCACATCGACCGTGACGCCGTAGGCGTGCAACGCGGCCACGATATCGACCACGCGCGTGTTGCGCAGGTCGGGGCAGTTTTCCTTGAAGGCCAGCCCCAGCATCAGCACGCGGGCGCATACGGGGTTGATGCCCTTGCGCACCATGAGCCGGACCAGCTCGCTGGCGATATACGGGCCCATGCTGTCGTTGGTACGGCGACCGGCGAGAATCACGTCCGGGTGGTGACCGACCTGTTGGGCCTTATGCGTCAGGTAATAGGGATCGACGCTGATGCAGTGGCCACCGACCAGGCCGGGCCGGAACGGCAGGAAGTTCCATTTGGTGCCCGCGGCTTCCAGGACCTCGAGCGTATCGATGCCCAGTTTGTTGAACAGGATGGCGAGATCGTTCACCAGGGCGATATTCAGATCGCGCTGCGTGTTCTCGATCACTTTCGCGGCCTCGGCCACTTTCAGCGAGCTTGCCCGATGCGTCCCGGCGGTGATTACCGAGCGGTATAACGCGTCGACGAATTCGGCGACTTCAGGGGTCGATCCGGAGGTAACTTTGAGAATTCCCGTAACGCGATGGGTCTTGTCGCCCGGATTAATCCGCTCCGGCGAGTAACCCGCAAAAAAATCCTGATTGAAAATGAGTCCCGATTCGCGTTCGAGAATCGGCACGCAGACTTCTTCAGTGCAGCCGGGATAGACGGTCGATTCATAAATGACAACGTCGCCACGTTTGAGAACTTTCCCGAGCGTCTCACTGGCCCGCATCAGCGGTGTGAGATCGGGGCGGCGCGCATCGTCGATCGGCGTAGGTACGGTCACGATGAAAACATCGCACTCAGCGAGGTCGTGCATCGCGGATGAGAAGCGCAAACGCTGCGCTTCCGCGAGTTCATGCGAATCCACTTCCAGGGTCGCGTCATGGCCTGATCGCAATTCGCCAATGCGCCGGGAATTGATGTCGAATCCTAGGGTTGCGTACTTCTTCCCGAATTCGACGGCGAGCGGCAAGCCCACATAACCCAGACCGACAATGCCGACTCGCACCGTGTCGAGCGCCCGTGGCATGAAGGGTGTGGGCGTCGGATAGGGGCGCGCGGCGGCGTCCTGTTCATCGACGATCGCTTCGCCTGACGCACGGCTCTCTGTGTCCATCCCCGCACCCACCCCTGGCCTGGCTATGAGAAACCCGGAAACCCGGGCGGCCAAAGCGTAACAACGCGGGCGGTACTTCTCTGTATGGCTTACGGGCTCCCACTTATGGCCGATAGGGTGGGCCCGAACCGATCGGGAATGCCAGTGAGCCGCGGCGCGTGAAAACGACGTTTACAAGCGGTGGGGCCCGCGATAAGGTTCTGGCAGCCAGTCCCACCGGTGGTCAGGCATATGACTTGCAACAGGCTGTGGCTCCGCTGATGACCGCGCGAACTTACATCGGGTCGGTGCGCGTGGCCTTGCTGGATGACCATGCGCTCGTCCTGAAGGGTCTGGTCGCGCACCTGAAAACGTACCCGTCGCTTTCCATCGTCGGCAGTTCCCCGAACAGCCAGCATTTTCGCGGACTGCTCGCGAGTATGCCGGTGGACGTGGCATTGATCGATTACTCGCTCGCTTCCGATGACCCGGATGGCGTCACCTTGGTGCGCTCGTTGCGTGCGGCCTACCCGCGGATGAAAGTGATCGTGGTGTCCGCCTACGCCGATGGTCCCCTGGTACGCCGTATCCTGGCCGCCGGTGCCCATGGCTTCGTCGCGAAGAGCCAGGACCCTGACGAGATCATTCGTGCGATCGATGCGGCGATGACCGGACGGCATTACGTACCCCCCGCGCTGGAACGCGTGATGGAAAACGGGAAGGATCCCAAGCTCTCTCCAAAGGAGACGGAAGTGATCCGCTGCCTGCTCGACGGCCTGACCGTCACCCAGATCGCCAGCAAGTTCGGGCGTAGCCTGAAGACCATCAGCGCGCAGAAATCCTCGGCGTTCCGCAAGCTTGGTGTCGAAAGCGATAACCAGCTCTACAACATGCGTGAGCATGTGCTAGCGTCGGTGAGAGAGCACGAGTGAAGCGATGGTTCGTAGGCACCATGCTGGCGTGCCTCGCATCGCTTGCCTTCGCCGCGGATGACCCCGCCTCCCTTAAGCAATGGGCGGCGGAACATCCTGTCGTCCGCATCGCCATCGATGACCAGCAGGGCGGCCGGATCGGCGGTACGGCTTCGAATCCACTGGTTACCGAGTACCTGGGGCTGACCCAGGCCAAGACCGGGCTACGCTTCGTGATCGTGCATACCGGGTCATGGGAGGAATCCGTGAGCGCCTTCAAGGCCGGGCGCGTGGATCTGTTGCCATCGTTGACCGATCGGCTCGTGAGCGACCTGGGCGATGATGCCCTATGGTCGCGCCCGTTCTACGTGGGGCGAACCCTCCTGATCGCCCGAATGGTCGGCCCGTCAAGGCTCACGCTGGCCGATCTCGATGGGCGATCCATTGCGTACAAGGGCGGCGGGGAATACGACAGCTGGCTGCGTCGTGAGCATCCTGCCGTGCACCGGCTTCCGCTGGGCGATGTGCACCAGGTGTTAGCCGCGGTTGAAAGCGGTATCGCCGATGCGGGGCTCGGGATCGACGTTACCTACCATCCCATTGTGCGTCGTGACTACGCGTTGAGCCTGCGTATCGCAGGCGATGTCCCCGAGATGCCTGTGAGCGTCCGCCTTGCAGTGCATAAGGATGCGCCGCAGCTGTTGAGTATTATCGATGAGAGCCTGGGCCGTATCAGTACCGACGAAAATGCGGCGGTCATCGAACGCTGGCTTGAAACCGCGTACCTGCGCGCACCCACCGTGGCGCACATCGCTTCCGTCTACCGCGTGGAGATTGGCCTGGGCGTGGCCCTGGCTATCGCACTTGTGTTCGCGCTCTGGCAGATGCGCCGGGCCCAGATGGCCTCGCGGCGCGGCGAACAGCAGAAGACGATGTTGCTTGCGGTGATGAGTCATGAAGTGCGCAACTCGGTCAATGCGGTGGTGTCTTCGATCGAGCTGATGGCACGCTCACCGATGAATGAGGCACAGCGTGACCTCATGGCGATCGCGCAATCCAGCGGCCGAAACCTGCAAGGGCTCTTGCGTAGCGCACTGGATTACACGCGGACCGAGACGGAAGGATTCACGCCGGACCTGGTTTCGTGCGATGCGTTGGCTGTGGCGCGTGAAGTCTTGCAGGGGCAGGCCGCGGCGATCGAGCAGAAGGGGCTGGCCATGCGCCTGGATTTGCCGATGGGGGCCTTGCCATGGTTGTTGCTCGATGAAATACGCCTGCGCCAGGTGCTCGAGAACCTCCTTTCCAATGCCGTGAAATTCACCGAGCAGGGGCACGTGGGCATGGCCCTGTGGCAGATCGTCGGTGCCGATGCCACGCGCCAGCTCGTCATCGATGTCTTCGATACCGGCGCCGGCATTCCCAGGGAGCGGCAGCGCGAGCTGTTCCGGCCTTTCACCCAAGCCCATGGTAAGCGCTCGCGACGCCTCGGCGGGACGGGCCTTGGCCTTGGCATCTGTCGGGAGATCGTGCACCACCTGGGTGGCCGCTTCGCGTTGACCAGCGATGCGGGTGTCGGTACGTCGGTACGGGTGGAGCTCCCGACCAGCCTCGTACCCGCCGCACCCACGGCGGAGCCCAGTGCAAGTGGCGAGGTGCCGGCAAGCGGTGGCACCATCCTGCTGGTCGAGGACCACCCCGCAAACCGGCAGATCATCGCGGCGCAGTTACGCTTCCTCGGCTTCGATACCTACGCCGCCGCCGATGGCCAGGCCGCTATCGATGCATTTCAGCCAGGCAGGTTTGTCGCGGTGCTGCTCGATTGCGAGCTGCCCGACATGCAGGGCTATGACATTGCCGCCGAACTGCGCGCGCACGAGGCCCGTACCGAGGGAACGCCAACACCGTTCATCGCGATTTCCGCCAATGATGGCGACGATCACATTCAGCGCTGCAGTGAGAGCGGCATTGATATCGTGATGGGCAAGCCGCTTTCGCTCGACCGGCTGCGCGATGCGCTCTCCCCCACAGCGCCGGTTGATGATGTTTTCGACGTGTTCCGCGCTGAGGGCCAGCGTGATCTCGATACCGCGCTGGGCGCTGCCCGTCGGGGCGATATCGCCACGGCCCGGCAATCAATCCACCGTTTGCATGGTGCGACGCTGGTGTTGCGGCTAACGCAGCTCGAGGCGGCCATCGCCTTGGTGAATGGTGCGCTAGAGGGCGATGCCTCGACGTTGGAACGGCATGCATCGGCGCTGCGGGACGCCTTGGTATCCGTGGGCTTCACGGCATCTTCACGGACTACGGATTAATCGGCACATCAACGGCATGGCCGTTACCCTGCGCATGGCCGGACACCATGGCTCGGGTCGTTTCATCAGCGACATAAACGTCGCGGTGTGCACGCGCCTGCATTTTTAGGACAACGCCCAATGGTGGGGACGGGGCGGGTTGTTGGAATATCCAGCATCCCATTGCATCGTCGCTTGTCCACCGGGTTCTCCTGGGGGGGCGGGTGCGCCGTCTGTCCAAGGAAAATCCGCCATGATCGTTTCCCGCCCGCATCGCTCTCATCGCATTCGGTTGTGCCACGCCATCGCACTGGCTCTTGCTGTGCAGGCCTCCGGTGCCGCCGCCAGCGTGTTGAACCCCGGGCAGTCCTACACCGTTCGAAACGGCGATTCGGTCGAAGCCTGGGCGGCGAGTGGTGGTGGCCGCCTGACCCTGGAGTCCGGCGCCTCGACATTGAATGTGACGCTATTGAGGTCTGAGCTGACGGCCGCGAACGCGACGATCGGCTCAATCGTGAACAGCGGCAGTGATGTCGCCCTGAGCGTGATGAATGGGTCGAGCGCGACGCTGCAAGGCGGTTCGATCAGCTCGTTGTACGGCACGGGCCTTTCGGTCGCCGGCATCGGTGGCCGCGACGGCGACGATCAGGCCGCGACGGCGACGGTCAATGGCACGCTTATCTCGGGTGGCATCCGGGGCGCAAGCGTCACCAACGGCAGCCAGCTCGTCGCATCGGGCGCGAACATCGCCGGGATCGGCGTGGGTAGCCACGGCATGCTTATAGGTAACGGCACGGCCCAGCTCACCGGGGCCACCCACGTCTCGGGTGCGGTCAATGGCGTGATCCTCGATGGCGATGCGCGTGGCGGTGATGTAGGCGATACCGGCCGCCACCTCATCGTGGATGGTTCCACGGTGGAGGGCGGCAGCGGGGCTGCCGTGCTGCTGCAGTACGGAGTTCCCGCATCGGCCAATGGCACGGTGTCGGTGGTGAATGGCGGTCAATTGATCGGCGGGAATGGCGTCGCTGTGCAGATCCAGCGCCGTATGCACGCGGATATCGATATCGCGACCAGCAGCGTGGTTGGCGATATCGTGGCCCAAGACAATGGTACGGCGAATCTCGCGCTTGGCGATAAGGCCCTGCTAACGGGGGTCATCACCGGTAACGGTATCGATACCGGCATCGACAGCAGCGCGCGTTGGATAACCACGGGTGCCTCCCGGATCGGCGCGTTGCGCCTGGATGGCGCGCTGGCATTCGCGCCGACGGATGGTTACAAGACCGTGGATGTCGCGGGCGATCTTTCGGGGCAGGGCGGCACGATCAGCTTCAACACGCTGATGAATGTAGGTGGCCTGATCGCGGACCAGGCGACGGACCGCGTGCTCGTGCACGGCAATGTGACCACAACCGGTACGACGCTCATTTCGGTCACGCCCAAGGGTGATGGCGCGCTGACCGATACGAACGAGAACGGTGTCGTCGATAACAACGAAGGTATCTCACTCATCCAGGTGGCGGGTTCCTCGCGCGCCGATGCGTTTGCGCTGGCGGGTGGTTACGTGGCGGCGGGCCCGTGGCAGTACACCTTGCACGCGTTCGGTCCGGGCGAGGCCGATGTAACCCAGAGCCAGCTTGGGACCGGCAGCGGCTTGCAGTGGGATTACCGACTCGGCAACCGCTATGTGACCGACTGCGGAGACGACTGCACGCCGCCGGTGGTGCCTGTCGATCCGGAGCTGCCGGAGGAGCCGGGTGTGCCGGCCCCGGTGGACCGCGTCGCGGTGGTGCCGCAGCTTCCGTCGTACATGCTCGCCCCGATGGCGCTGCAGAATTACGGAAATGCGCTTAACGATGGCCTTCACCAGCGGCTCGGTGAGATCCGCGATAGCGCGTATGGCGCGGACGTCGGTGGCGAAGTGTTCGCACGCGCCATCAGCAGCCAGTTGAATTACACCCGCAACCTTTCATTCCAGCGTTATGGTTACGACTTCGATCAGCAGATCAACGCACTGCAGGTCGGCGCGGGCATCGTGGCGGTGGATACCGACCAGGGTTCAATCCGTGCCGGCTGGGCGCTGGATAGTGGCAGCACCCGAGTCACCCCGAGCGCGGCGGATGGCAATAGCCGGGCGAAGTATTATGCGAACGGTGGTCACGCCTGGGTGACTTACCAGCACGGCAGCGGCCTGTGGGTGGATGGTGTCCTCGGCGTGACCCGCTTCCACGGCGACGTGAGCACCGACCTGCGCGGCGATGAGGTAGGCAAGCTCCACGCGCAGGGCTGGACGATGTCCGTGGAAATGGGCAAGCCGCTGCCATTGGGCGGCGACTGGACCGTGGAGCCGCAGTTCCAGTTCCGCGTGCAGCAGCTGAACTTCCGTGATTTCCGCGACAAGGATGGCCTGGATATCCGGCTCGGTAACAGCGTGCAGGCCACCTCGCGCCTGGGCATTCAGATCGGCCGCACCGCGAACCCGGTGTTCGCCCCGTATGGCCGCTTGGACCTGATCCACACCAGTAACGGCAACCCGACCCTGCAGGCCTCAAGCGAAGCCTGGAATGCCGGCGACACGTTCCAGACCGGCAACACCGGCAACGCGTACCGCGTCGCCGCTGGCCTCACCAGCCAGCTCACCGACTACGTGCAGCTTTACGGCGAAGGCACCTGGCAGCACTTCGTAGGCAGCTACGGCCTGAAAGGCTGGTCCGCCAACGCAGGCATCCGCGTAACCTTCTAAGCCACCCGCCGCGCTGACGCGGCCGTTGTAGGAGCGCGCTTGCGCGCGATGGGTCTGCCGAAACCCCATCGCGCGCAAGCGCGCTCCTACATTTGTGATTTCGCCCTCTTTAAACAAGACATGCCGTACCAATGTCGATGGAGTTGCATTCCTCCCACAGTCTGGAGTCCATCGATGGCAAGCATCAACGCAGCGGCGAGCGGCACGTTCAAGATCGGCGGCGACCTCGAGGTGAATCGCCTCGGCTTCGGCGCCATGCGGATCACCGGCGATGGCATATGGGGTGACCCGGCCGACCCGGCCAAGGCTCGCGCCGTACTTAAGAAACTACCTGAGATTGGTGTCAATTTTGTAGATACGGCAGATAGTTACGGACCATTCGTGAGTGAAGACCTCATCCGTGAAGTCCTGCATCCGTACAAGGGCATGGTCATCGCCACGAAGAGCGGCCTAACCCGTCACGGCCCGAATATCTGGGCCCCGGTCGGGCGCCCCGAGTACCTCCGCCAAGGCGTCCTGATGAGCCTGCGCCGGCTCGGTGTGGAGCGGATCGACCTGTGGCAGCTGCATCGCGTGGATGAAAAGGTCCCGGCCGACGAGCAGTTCGATGTGATCAAGCAGATGCAGAAAGAAGGCCTGATCCGTCATGCCGGCCTCTCTGAAGTCAGCGTCGAACAGATCGAAGCCGCGCAGAAGTATTTCAAGGTCGTAACGGTGCAGAACCTCTACAACCTCGGCAACCGCCAGAGCGAGGGGGTGCTGAACTACTGCGACCAGCACAACATCGGCTTCATTCCCTGGTTCCCGTTAGCCGCGGGCGAACTGGCGAAGGAAGGTTCGGTGTTGTCGAAGATCGCAACAAAACTCGGCGCGACCAACGGGCAGGTCGCCATCGCCTGGTTGCTGAAGCGTTCCAAGGTCATGCTGCCGATCCCCGGCACCGGCGATGCCGGCCACCTTGAGGAAAACGTAAAAGGTGCATCGCTGCAACTCTCGCAAGCCGACTACGAAGCCCTCGAACACGCCGTAAAGTAACCACCCCTGTAGGAGCGCGCTTGCGCGCGATGGTTCTAGCCGCAAGCACCCATCGCGCGCAAGCGCGCTCCTGCAGGTTTAGTGCAGCTTGACGGGCGGGTAGGTGGTGCGGCGTAGGCGGTCGGCGATCCATAGCGCGGTGGCGCGTATGTAGCCGTGCAGGGTCACGCGGTGCATCTGCTCCAGTGATACGTACAGCATCTTCGCCAGCCAGCCGCGCATGGGGATCACCGCATGGCCTTTTTGCACCGAGGGCACTTCGCCCGCGGCCTGGCGGACGCCGAGCGACACCAGCGTGCCTTTCGCGTGATAGACGAACGGCTTCACACTGTCTCCGTGCATGAGCCGGGGCAGGGCGCGGGCCAGCCAACTGGCCTGCTGGTGCGCGGCCTGCGCGGTCGGCGGTACCACGGTGCCCTCGGGGCTGAACGCCGCGTACGCGCAATCGCCGATCGCATAGACATCGCGTACACCCTTCGCGGAGAGATTCGCATCCACCACGATGCGCCGGTCGCGCGATAGCTCGAACGGGCCGAGTGTCGTTACGAAGTCATGCCCGATCACGCCGGCGGCCCACACCTGGATATCGCAGG
This sequence comes from Luteibacter sp., assembly GCF_036500425.1. Classification (GTDB taxonomy): domain Bacteria; phylum Pseudomonadota; class Gammaproteobacteria; order Xanthomonadales; family Rhodanobacteraceae; genus Luteibacter. The sequence continues at coordinate 13,574 of NZ_DASYCB010000054.1, read as the reverse complement.
GCACGTGCGAGCCGTCGGTCAAGGTAAACGAGCCATCCTGTACGGACTTCACGCCGACACCGACGCGTACCCGGACGCCCATGCGCTCCAGGATCCGCAAGGCCCATGCCGAAGTGCGCGGATCCACGGCAGGCAGTACGCGTGGAGCCATGTCCATCAGCGTGATTTCGAGCTTCGTGGCCGGGGAGAGACCACCGTACCGGTGCATATCGTTGAAGGCGTGGTGCAGCTCAGCCGCGAGCTCGACGCCGGTCGCGCCGGCACCGACGATTCCGATCCGGATCTTGAAGGTCGGATCACCGGCCGTGCGCAGCGCGAGCGCCAGGATGCGCCGGCGCAGATGGACCGCCTGCGTGGGGCTATCGAGCATATCGCAGTACTCAAGGACGCCAGGTGTACCGAAATCGTTGACCCGGCTGCCGAAGGCGAGCACGAGGGTGTCATAGGAAAGCGTTCGCGCCGACAGGATGAGTTCGTCGGTGCCGGGCAGGTGCACTTCGGCGAGGTCGATCTGTTTGGCCTGCGCATCCACATGGCGAATGGCGCCGGGTTCGTAGCGGTAACCGTGCACGGTGCCATGCGCCAGGAACGGAACCGCTTCCTCGCCATCGCCGAGCAGCCCGGCGGCAAGCTCGTGCAGCCGCGGCTTCCAGAAGTGGCTGGGGTCGCGATCGACCAGTGCCACCTCGCACTGATCCCGCCGGCCCAGCCGCGTCGCCAGTTCAACCCCGGCGGCACCACCACCCACGATCACCACCCGATGCCTGCGTTCAGTCATGGAAGCCTTCCTGTTCGAAATCATTGATCACGAGCATAAAAGGAAAGGTGTTGTTTGCTTGCGAAGCCTCCACCTTTCCTGTACATCCGTGTCATGCCGTTACGCCTGCTCCGACGACGAACCTGAGCCCCACGCCGCGGCGCGGCTGCGCCGTCGTTCGTCGTCATCCCTGGAGATTGCATGTCCCTGTCCTTGATCGCACAGGTGGACGAGGCGCTTGCCTCGGCCTTCCTTAGCCTTTCCCTGCCACTTGAACTCGCGCACGCCGAACCCTCGTCGCGGCCCGAATTCGGTGATTTCCAATGCCATGGCGCCCTGGCCGCCGCGCGGGTGGTACGCCGCGCGCCGCGCGCCATCGCGGACGATATCGCCGCGGCGCTGCGAGAGGACGCGCGCTTCGCCGCCGTGGAAGTGGCCGGGCCGGGTTTCGTCAACCTGCGTCTTGCCGATGCCTTCCTCGCCCAGACGGCCACGGCCGCGCTGGCCGATCCTGCGCTGGGCTTGCCTGATGAAGGGCACGGCAGCCTCGTCGTGATCGACTACGGTGGCCCGAATGTCGCCAAGCCGCTGCACGTGGGCCACCTGCGTTCGCTCGTCCTCGGTGAAAGCCTGCGCCGCATTCATATGGCTCTCGGCTGGCGGCCGCATGGTGATGCCCACCTTGGCGACTGGGGCCTGCAGATGGGCATGCTCAGTGCGGCCATTCGTCGGCAAGCGCCCGGCCTGGCCTATTTCAACGGCGCCGGTCCTTACCCGGGTGAGCCACCGGTGACGCTGGATGAACTGGAGCGCCTGTACCCCGAGGCCGCGGCCGCAAGCCGGGACGATCCCGCGCGCATGGCGGAAGCACGTGCGGACACGGCGGCGCTGCAGGCGGGCGATCCAGGTCTGCTCGCGTTGTGGCACAACCTGCGCCAGCTGAGCATCGATGCGCAGGTGAAGGACTTCGCCTTGCTCGATGTCCACTTCGATGCGCTGGATGGCGAAAGCGACGTCCGCGATGCGATCGCACCGCTCGTGGATGATCTGCGTGCCCGCGGTATCGCTCGCGATAGCGATGGCGCCCTGGTGGTGGATGTGGCGTTGCCTGGCGATACCAACGAGGTGCCGCCGCTGTTGCTCGCGAAGAGCGACGGCGCCGCCTTATATGCCACCACCGACCTGGCCACGCTGCAGGCGCGCGCCGCCATGCCGGGCCTGGCCAAGATCATCTATGTGGTGGACCAGCGCCAGGCGCTACATTTCCAGCAGGTGTTTCGTGCCGCCCGACGCGCGGGCATCGCCGAGGGGGTGGATCTGGTACACGCTGGCTTTGGCACGGTGAACGGCAAGGATGGCAAACCGTTCAAGACCCGGCAGGGCGGCGTCGCACGGCTGCGCGATCTGCTGGAAGAGGCGACCGAGCGCGCCCGTGAGCGCGTCGATGCATCAGAACGTGTCGCCGCGGACGAACGCGATGCACTGGCACGCATGATCGGTATCGCCGCGGTGAAATTCGCGGATCTCGCTGGTGATCGCGTATCAGGTTATGTTTTTGATGCGGAGCGGCTGGTGGCGTTTGAAGGCAGGACGGGTCCGTACCTGCAATATGCGGTCGTGCGGATGCGCTCCGTGTTGGAGAAGGCAGGGGCCACGCCCGCCGGCACGCCCTACGCGACGCAACCCGTGGAACGGGAACTCGTGCTGGCTTGCCTGGCCTTCGGCGCCAAGGTGAGTGAAGCGGCCCACCTGCTCCAGCCCGGTGTGCTTGCCCAATGGGCCTACGACATCGCCCAGCGCTTCAGCAAGTTCTACGACCGCTGTCCGATCCTGCGCGAGCCAGACGACACGCTCCGCTCGCACCGGCTGGGCATCTGCCAACTGACGCTGGCCGTACTGGAACGCGCCCTACACCTGCTAGGCATCGCCATCCCCCAACGCATGTAAGAACGCACTCGCGACAAGACCCACCCCCTGTAGGAGCGCGCTTGCGCGCGATGGGTGCTTGCGGCAAGGCTCATCGCGCGCAAGCGCGCTCCTACACGTTGGAGGTTTAGGCGTTGCTGTATGCCGCGACGGCATCCATCACACGTGCGGAATAAACCATCGCCGAACCGGCATTCATCGCGACAGCCACGCCGAGCGCCTCGGTAATCTCTTCCTTCGTCGCACCCGCTTTCAGCGCCGCGTCGGTATGCACCGTGATACAGCCATCGCAACGCGTCGTCACGGCGACGGCGAGCGAGATGAGCTCGCGGGTCTTCGCGCCGAGCTTGCCTTCCTTCGCGTTCGCGGCCGACAGGGTCTGGTAGCCCTTGAGCGTATCCGGACTCAGCTTGCCGATCTCGCCGATACGGCCCATGAGCTCTTTCTTATAAGCAACCCAATCAAGCATGTTCGTAACTCCATTGAGCGCGCGGCGCGGGATGCGCCACCCGATAGAGTCAGTTTGGCACCAGGCGCTGCGCCGCTGAATGCTCAAATGGCGCGCGTTTTGGCTAGATCGTCTCACTCGCAGGGTTTTCGGCAAAAAACAGGACAGGTCGTCGCACCCCGCTGACATCGGCAGGCCGGGGACGGCATGGCTGGTAGGGTCGCCTCGTTATGGATTCAGCGAAGGACTCTCATGCCGCAGCGGACTTCCATCGAGGCACGTCTGGGCTGTGCCGATTGCGGCCTGCACGCCGTTTGTTTGCCGGAAGGTATCGATGAGGGCGGCCTCGCCCGTCTCGACCGCCTCACGCGCCAGCGCAGCACCTACCAGCGGGGCGATACCGTGTTCCGCCAAGGCCAGCCGTTCGATGCGCTGTACGTCGTGCGCTCCGGCGCCGTACGCGTTGCGCTGGGTGACGCCGATGGCGGCCAGCAGGTGCTGGGCTTCCGCTTGCCGGGTGAAATCCTCGGCGTGGATGGCATGCTCGATGACACGCACCGCACCGACGCCACCGCCCTCGAACGCACGACGATCTGCGAGGTGCCGTTCGCTCGCCTCGAGGATCTGTTCCATCTGCTGCCTGCCCTGCAGCGGAAGATCATGCGTGAGCTGGGCCGCGAGGTCGCGAGTACGCAGCAGCATGTACTCGCGATGGGCCGGCCGCAGGCGCTCGAACGCGTCGCGTTGTTCCTTCGCGGCTTGCTTGAACGCTACGACAGGTTGTCGCGCCCTACCGACACCGTTCGCCTGCCGATGGGCCGCAGCGATATCGCGTGCTATCTCGGCCTGGCCGTCGAGACCGTGAGCCGGGCGTTGGGGCGCATGGAGGAGCACGGTGTGCTGTCGGCGAGTGGCCGCCACCTGCGCATCCACCGCCGCGATCTGCTCGATGCGTTGTGCGTCGCGGACGCCACGAGCGAACGCAGGAAGAACTGAGCAGGATCAGGAACGCGCGGGCAGGGGGTTTCTAACCTCTGCGGTGCCGGCCCCGATGGTCGGCATCCCAGCCCACAAGGAGTTTCCCCGTGTTCCAGCCCAAGACCCTCGCTTTCGCTGTCCTGCTCGCCGCGCCGATCGCGGTCCAGGCTGCGGAGTCACCCTGGACGCTGCATTTCGGTGCGCATGTCGTCGATCCGAAGTCAGACACCGGCCAGCTCGCCGGCCTGCCTTCGAGCGTCAGCAAGAGCACCCGACCCACCTTCAGCGTGGAATACCGTTTCGCACCCGGCTGGTCGGCTGAGCTGCTGGCCGCGTTGCCGTTCCAGCATGAGGTGCGCCTGGACGGTACGCGCGCGGTCAGCGTGAAGCAGCTGCCGCCGACGTTCGGCGTGCTTTACCACTTCATGGAAGGCGGCAAGGTGTCGCCATTCGTCGGCGCCGGCGTGAACTACACCTGGTTCTTCGACAAGAAGGGACGCAACGCGCTGGATGGTGCGCACGTCCAGATGGAGAACAGTTGGGGGGCGGCCGGCCATGCGGGCGTGGATATCCGCCTCGACGATCGCTGGACCTTCACCGTGGATGCCCGCTACATGGACATCGACACGAAGGTGAAGGTGAATGGCGCGCGGGTCGGCACCGCGCATGTCGACCCCTGGGTCTACGGACTGAGCTTCGGCTACCGCCTGTAGTCCGGGTGGCTTGTCCGCGCCCGCGTTCATGCCGATACTCGCGTCACCCCTGGCGCCAGATCGAACCATGGACGCACTGACCCGGATCATGGAACTCGCCCGCGTGCGCGGCGCGCTGGACGTGCGTTGCCAGCTTGCGGGCGGCTTCAGCCTCGACCACGAGGACGCCGGCCCGGGCGAGGCGCCGTTCCACCTGGTACTCGCCGGTGAGGGGGTCATGGAGCTGCCGGGCAGGCGCAGCTTGCCGCTGGCCGCAGGCGATCTGGTGGTCCTGCCGCACGGCACCAGCCACCGCATCCGCGATAGCCGCGGCGTGCTGCAGGACGCGCCGGTCACCCTGGATACGTCCGGGCCGTTGACGATCAAGCAAACCGCTGGCGAAGGGCCACCGCTTGACGTTCTTTGCGGGCGTTTCATCCATGCGCCGGAAGCAGGCCAGCTCCTGTTCGCCAGCCTGCCTGAAGCGCTGCACGTATCGCTGGCGGATGCGCAGGGTATGGCGACGCTGGAAGCGATTGTGGATGTCTTTCGGATCGAAGTGGGCGAGCTTGCGCCCGGCGCGCTCGCCGTGGTCACGGCGCTGAGCCAGGCGCTGCTGGTGTTTGCGTTGCGCGCGCACCTCGGCGGCGGCCTGATGCCGCCCTCGTTGCTGACCTTGCTGGCCGAGCCGCGCCTGGGCCGTGCCATGCTCGCGATGTTGCGCGACCCCGCCCACGACTGGACGGTGGAATCACTCGCCGCCCAGGCCGCTATGTCACGCGCCACCTTCGCCCGGCATTTTGAAGCCAGGGGCAAGCAAAGCCCGCATGAGGTCCTGACCTTGCTGCGCATGCATCTCGCCGCGGAGTTGCTACGCCGCGGCGACCTCACCGCGGCCGCCGTCTCCGAGCGTGTCGGTTACCGCTCCGAATCCGCCTTCGGCAAGACCTTCCTCCGCGTGATGGGCACCACCCCCGCCCGCTTCCGCCGAGGCTGAAAAGCCCCTGTAGGAGCGCGCTTGCGCGCGATGGGGTTACGCAAGATCCATCGCGCGCAAGCGCGCTCCTACAGGGTGATCGCAAGGGTCGGATGGGCGGGGTGTTTCCTTGGGTGCAACATGGCGCCATCTTTCAGGAGGCGAACACCATGGCTTATCGTATCCGCGGCATCGATCCCTCGCCGTTCTTCCCGCTCTATGGTCTTCCGGACGCTGAACTCAAACAGCGCGGTATCCGGCGTGTCATCGCCGGCGATGACACGGGCTATCCTGAGCGTATCGAGCTGCGTAACGCCCGGCGCGGCGAATCGCTGTTACTGCTGAACTTCACCCACCAACCGGCACCGGGCCCCTATCACGCGAGCCACGCGGTGTTTGTTCGTGAAGGCGCGATGGCCGCGGCCGAACTCATCGACGAGGTGCCCGAGGTCATGGCCCAACGGATGATTTCGTTGCGTGCCTTCGATGGTGAGCACCTGATCGACCACGCCACCCTGACCGATGGCCGCCAGCTCGATGAAGCGATCCGGCGCATGCTCCGCGTCGCCAACGTCGCCTACATCCAGGCTCACTACGCCGCTTACGGCTGTTTCGCTGCGCAGATCGACCGCACCTGACGCACGGCGTATAACGGGGGCATGGAGACCCCCGACACCCCCGTTTGCCCGATCTGCCAGGGGACTGGCGAGCTGACGTACATCGACGAAGAAGTCGGCTGCCGCGTCACCGTTCCCTGTTGGAACTGCCAACCGAACCCCTTGTAGGAGCGCGCTTGCGCGCGATTCAAGGTCGCGGCAAGCACCCATCGCGCGCAAGCGCGCTCCTGCAACAGCGGTTACATTTTGTAGTTGATGCCGAACATGATGGTGCGGCCGTAGGTGTCGAACTCCAGCGGCCGCTGGATCTTGACGTTGTTTGGCAGCGCCGAGGTCTGCTGGGTCTTCATCGGGGAATCGGTAAGGTTGTTCACCTGAAACAGCACGCTCAGGCCGCTGTACGTGCCTTCCTGGAATTCGTAACCCACCTGCATATCCGTCTGCTTGTCGGCCAGCACGGTCTGGTAACCCAACTGATCGAACAACGCGACGGCCTCGCCGGTGTACGACGAGCGGTAGCGCTCGGCGATGCGGAACGACCAGCCGTGGTTTTCGTAATAGAACGCCAGGTTGGCGACCTTGCGCGACAGGCCGGGCAGGGTGCTCGGGCTACCGGGAATGGTCGACACCGCGCTCACCGGCAAGGTGCTATTGGTCAGCGAGAAGTTGCCCTGCACGCCAAAGCCTTCCAGCCACGGAGCGACCAGGCCGCCTTCGAGACCACCCTGCAACTCGAGGCCCTTGATCCGGCCACCCGAGCCGTTCTGCGGGGTGGTGAACGAGCCGAAGTTGCTGGACGGCGTGAGCGTGGGGTTGTCATTCACGTACTTCGAGAAGTCGTAATCCAGCACCGTCTCGTTGTAGATGTAGTTCAGCAGGTTCTTGCCGAACACCGCGGCTGCCACGTAGCTCGACTTGCCGAAGTACTTTTCCCAGCTCAGGTCCACGCCTACGGCGACATACGGCTTCAGCTTCGGGTTGCCGCCACTACCGGACCACAGGTTCTGCCCGGCGGCCGGGCCATCGGTGATCTGCCCGACGCTGGCCGAGGTTGCGACCTTTTCATCATCGATACGGCCACGCGCCATGCTCTTGGCCATGCCAAAGCGCAGGTACTGCTTGTCGGAAATCTCGGCCCACACGTTCAGGCTGGGCAGTACCTTGGTGTACTTCGTGCCATCGGAGATGCGACCAACGAGCGTATCGCCGTTCGTCTGCAATGCCGTGGACGACTGGTCGGTGCGCACCACCTGCACACCCATGTTGCCGCCGATGGGGATGCCGCCAGCGTTGGTGTCGATATTGAACTTCAGGTAGGCCACCGGCACCTTCTCGCGCACGGTGTAGTTGCGGCTCCAGTCGCTCTGCCCATTACGCTGGGTGAGGTAATACTGGCTGCCCAGCGCATCCATCACATCGTAATTCAGGATGGCGGGAACACCGCCATAGCTGAGGTCGGTGACGCCACTCAGGAACGACGGATCGACCGGCAAGCCGTAGCCGGGCAGATACGTGCCATCGGTGGAACCATTGCCGTTAAGCCAGGCGAAGAACACATCGGCGGACTTGGTCTTGCGACGATCCGAATAGTTCGCGCCGAGCGTGACGTCACTGAAGATCCACCCCACAGGGTGAGTCACTTCCAGGCGAAAGGCGCGGATCGTGTCCTTCTGCTTGTCGTACTCAGCGCGGCCGTCGTAACCGTAGTTGTTCGGGTCGGTGAACTGAACAAGCGACGGATCGGCGAAGTTCGTCCCGGGGGTGAAATCCGGGAAGTGCTCATGCACGGGCGTGGCGAAATCCGTGGAGCTCGTCGCCTGGCCAGGCAGGCCCGCGAACAGATAGGCATCGTGCAGGCGGCGCTTGGCCATCGAGTACGACGCATCGGCGTTGATCATCCAGCCGTTGCCAAAGTCGTACTGGTTATTCCAGCCCGCGGAGAACAGGTTGTCCTTCTCCTTGGTCTGTTCGTTCTGCAGCACCGTATGCAGGCCATCGATGTGGCCGGTAGTGACCAGCGGGTACGGCAGCGTGGGCACCGTGCCCACGTTGGAATACGAGACGTTGTCGTACGGGCTGCTCGACCACTGCATGCCGTTGAGGTAAGTCTTCTGGTCGAACGTGGAGTAATAGAGGTCCAACGTGGAGTGGTAGTGGTCGTCCGGCGCCCACTCGAGCACGGTCATGATGCCGTTGCGCAGCTGGTTCTCGGATTTGGCGCGCAGCTGGGCGCCTTCCTGTGACAACACGTTATCTGGCATGCCCGGCGTGTGCGGCGCGCCCCAGTTCTGGTCCGCTCCCTGCGAGCCGTTATTCAGGCTCCACCACCAGGCCTGGTATTGCTTCTCCTGGATGGGCGAATCGAGCTGGGCGAGGCCTACGGCCAGGCCCAGGGTGTGGTCGAAGAATTGGTCGATGTACGAGAAGCTGGCACGGTGGCCGGTATCGCCCACGCCACTGCCGTGGTTGAGGTTGCCGTTATCCGTGGTTTCGCCGCGGAGGTTCACCGCCATGGTGCGCTTGGGCAGGTCGAGCGGACGGATCGTGTGCAGGTCCACCGTGCCGGAGAGGCCCTGGCCGATCAGGCCGGCATCCGGGGTCTTGTAGACGGCCACGCCGCTGATCAGCTCGGACGGGTATTGATCGAAATCCACGCCGCGGTTTTCGCCGATCGTGGCCTGCTCGCGGCCATTCAGTGTGGTGCCGACAAAGCCCGGGTCCAGGCCGCGGATCGAGATCTGGTTGGCGCGGCCATCCACGCGCTGGGTGGCGAGCCCGGGCACGCGGGCCAGGCTTTCCGCGATGCTGCTATCGGGCAGCTTGCCAATGTCTTCCGCCGAGATCGCCTCGATGATGTTGTTCGACTGCTGCTTGGCCTTCAGCGAATTCTGGATCGATGCCTGGATACCGGTGACGATCACGGCATCGAGGTTGCTCACGCCATCGCTGTTGGTGGGCCTGGGCGTCTTCTTGGTGCTCTGATCCTGCGCCTTTTGATCCTTTGCCGATTTTGCATTGGCGTCGGTGGGAGGCGGCGGGTTTGGCTGGCTTTGCTCCTGCGCCCAGGCGGCGCTGGAGGCCAGCAGGAACGCCATGGCGCAAGCGGCGGCCAGTGGGCGCGTGCGGATAGCGGGCGCTGCCCGGCCCGGCATCGAACGATAATTCATTGAGTTCCCCGCGTCGTGTGACGTTATTTTTGCTATGTCGAACGCCCCTCAGCGCTCGCGGCGCGAGGATGGGCGACCGCCACACGACTGTCATCTGGCAACGCAACAGATTCGTACGAAACGTTCAGTTTTCATCCTGGCATTCACGCAAGAACTTGCGATAGGCATCCCAAAAGACACAGGCGGAACGTGTTGGCGTGGGGCTAGCATCACCACGACATCCACCGGGAGGGGAACCGAATGTTTATCCGCACGCTTGCTGCCGTCGCCTGTTTGTTCGCCATCGCACCCGCTATCGCCGCTGAGTCGGACAAAGCGGTGCTCGCACCGTTCCAGGCCTTCCTCGATGGCATGGCGAAGTACGATCAGGCGGCGATGCGCGCCACGGTCCAGCCCGAAGGCAGCGTCGCGCTGTTGCGCAAGGACAAGATGATCCGCAACACGCTGGCCGGCTTCATCGACCACATCAAGCCGGGCAAGGACAGCATCGAAGAGCGGATCTACGACCCGCTGGTTCGCGTTGACGACAACCTCGCGATCATCTGGGCCCGCTACGACTTCCGCGTCAACGGCAAGGTCGTGCATTGTGGCACCGACCTCGTCCACCTGGTCCGTGAGGATGGCAAATGGCTAATCGCCGGCATCGCGGATAACAGCCGGGACGATTGCCCGGCAAAATAAGTTATCCGATCACTGCGATGGCGTGCCCGCTCACAGGCGATCGACGTCAACGATCGCCTTGGCGAACGCTTCGGGGGCTTCCTGCGGCAGGTTGTGGCCGACGCCGCCATCGATGTTCCGGTGCTCGTACTTGCCGGTGAACTTCGCCTTGTAGGCCGACGGGTCCGGATGCGGCGCGCCGTTCGCGTCGCCTTCCATGGTGATGGTCGGGATACCGATGGTGGGGCCGGTAGCGAGCGTCGCCTCGTACTCGTCGTACTTCGCTTCACCTTCGGCCAGGCCCATCCGCCAGCGGTAATTGTGGATCGTGATGGCGACGTGGTCCGGATTATCGAACGCAGGCGCCGTGCGATCGAAGGTGGCATCGTCGAAGTGCCATTGCGGCGAGGCGAGCTGCCAGATCAGCTTGTTGAAGTCGTGGCGGTTTTGCTCGTAACCGAGCTTGCCGCGCTCCGTCGCAAAGTAGAACTGGTACCACCACTGCAGTTCGGCCTTCGGCGGTAGTGGCTTCTTGCCGGCTTCCTGGCTGCCAATCAGGTAGCCGCTGACCGATACCAGGGCTTTGCAGCGCTCGGGCCACAACACCGCCATGATGTCGGCCGTGCGCGCGCCCCAGTCGAAACCGGCGACCGTGGCCTGCTTGATCTTCAAGGCATCGAGCAGGGCGATCGCATCGGCGGCGATCGCCGAGGGCTGGCCGTTGCGCATCGTGCTCTCTTCGAGGAAGCGCGTGCTGCCATAGCCACGGAGGAACGGCACGATCACGCGGTAGCCCTTCGCCACCAGCGCCGGGGCGACTTCGGCGAAGGCCTGGATGTCGTACGGCCAGCCATGCAACAACAGCACGACAGGGTGGCTCCGCTTGCCCATGTCGACATAGCCGACGTCCAGCACGCCGGCATGGATCTGCTTCACGGGACCGAAAGTTTTCCGCGGCGCGGCGGCGGTCGCGGCACCGGTCGCGGCCAGAACGGATGACGATGCCGCCACCGCTTGTTGACCGAACGCCGCCGCTGCGATCGAGGTGCCGGCCATGGCGAGGAAACGGCGGCGCTGGGTGTCGGTGTTAAAAGGCATGAAGCGGTCCTGTGCAAGTGCGAAGCTGCCAAGACAAAAGCGTAGCCACCCCCGGACCGCCGTGGCTTGGACTGGCCTGTCGTGGCGTTCGTTGCGTATCGAATCTTTAGCGCGGGATTAACCCAACGCTCACGGATTCCGGCGCGAAATCGTCGGGTCCCGACGAACACAGTTTGCGCATGCTCACCAATCAGCGGCGAGCGGCGGGTGAGCGCGCGCCTTTTTCTTCGATAGCGGAGGCCGTTATATGAGTGCAGCCACCAGGGTTGCCGTGGTCACTGGTGCCTCGCAGGGCATCGGCGCCGGGTTGGTTTCCGCCTTCCTCGAACGAGGCTTTCGAATCGTCGCCAACTCGCGAGCGATGCCACCTTCGGATCACCCGGATATCCACGTGGTTCCCGGCGACATCGGCGACCGTGGCGTGGCGGAGCGGGTGATCAGCGAGGGCGTGGCGCGTTTCGGCCGGGTGGATACGCTGGTGAATAACGCGGGCGTGTTCATTCCCAAGCCCTTCGTCGACTACACCGACGAAGACTATGCCAATGTGCTTTCGGTCAACCTGCACGGTTTCTTCTATGTCACCCAGGCCGCCGTACGGCAGATGCTCACACAAGGCAGTGGGCACATCGTGAGCATCACCACGACGCTCGTGGAGCATGCGGTCGATGGGATCCCTTCCGTGCTGACCTCCATCACCAAGGGCGGCGTGACCGCTGCCACGAAGTCGCTGGCCATCGAATACGCCACGCGGGGTATCCGTGCCAACGCGGTATCACCCGGCGTGATCCGGACGCCCATGCATGCGCGTAGTGAGTGGGATGTGCTGGGTGGCCTGCACCCCATGCACCGCATGGGCGAGATCAAGGACATCGTCGACGCGGTGATGTATCTCGACGCGGCGCATTTCGTCACCGGCGACATCCTCCATGTCGACGGCGGACAGAGCGCCGGGCACTGACCCACCCCAAGGAACGAGAACGCCATGCCAGTCGTCACTATCCAGATTACCCGCGAGGGCTCAGGCCCGGGTCGCAAACACGTGACCGATGAAGAGAAGGCCGAGCTGATCAAGGGCGCGAGTGATCTCTTGCTTCGCGTCCTGAACAAGCCGCTCGTGTCGACCTTTGTCGTGATCCAGGAAGTGCCGCTGGAGAACTGGGGTTGGGGTGGCTTACCCGCCCTGGAGTTCCGTGCGCAGCACCCAGACGGCCTGAAATAGTTGCACTGACCGGGGACTGCTTGGGTCGCGTGCAAGCACGCTCCTACACCCGACCTGCGCAGGTCGGGTGTAGGAGCGCGCTTGCGCGCGATAGGTGCTAGCCAAGACGCTTGATAGCCTCAGCCACCCCCGCGCCATACTCCGCATGGCACGCCGTGTGGTTCCAGCGCGCAGCGGGATGTGAAATTCAAAGTTCTTTTCGATCCGATAGCTTGTATCTATGGGCTGCACTTTCGTCCTCGCGATCGCTCAGGTCGGCCAGCCGTTGCCCAGGATGCACTGGACGAAGTCGGTGCGGTGGAAGTGCGGCTCCTTGTGCGCCATGACATCGGCCTTGACGTTGCCGAAGGTCGTCTCCGGCTTGTTGCGGATGCCGTTGTAAAACGCATCGATGATCCCTGTCTTGAACGATGGGCCGCGCGGATGGGCATCTGCGACCAACTCGCGGTCATGCGAGTGCACGGTCTCGAAGCCGAGGCCAAGCACGTCCATCTCGACGCCGGCCGTGAGCAGGGCGATCTCAGGCTTCATGTGCTGCGGGATACCGGGGGTGGTGTGCAGTGCGATCGACGCCCACACCGTGTCGACCTGTGCTGGGCTGATGCCGCGGGCGAGCAGGAAGTCACGCGCGACATTCGCGCCATCGACCTCGAAGCGCTCGGTCTTGCTCGAATGCGCCGGCACCAGACCCATGTCGTGGAACATGGCGCCGGCATAGAGCAGCTCAGGGTCGAAGGCGAGACCCTTCGCCTTGCCGGTGAGTGCGCCGAAGAAGAACACGCGGCGGGAGTGGTGATAGAGCAGGTCGCTTTCGGTATCGCGGACGAGCTGGGTAATCTCACGCGCAAGCGCGCTATCCGGAACGACGATGCCTGCGATGGTGCTGGTCATGGTGGTGCCCTCTGGGTGGGTTGGTGGGCACCATTTCACTGCCGGCAGGGCGTGGCTGGATCAGATGCGAGGCATCCAATCCAGCCAAAACACCGCCGATGCGGCCACCCCGGTAGGAGCGCGCTTGCGCGCGATGGGGCTTGCG
>NZ_DASYCB010000053.1:0-35547 GCF_036500425.1 Luteibacter sp. | reverse complement strand
GATGGGGCGTGCGGCAAACCCCATCGCGCGCAAGCGCGCTCCTACAACGGCTCGGGTTAGATCATGGGCAGGTTGAGGCCTTGTTCTTTCGCACAGGCGATGGCGTCTTCGTAGCCGGCATCGGCGTGGCGCATCACGCCGGTGCCGGGGTCGTTCCACAGCACGCGGGCGATGCGCTTGTCGGCTTCTTCGCTGCCGTCGCAGACGATGACCACACCGCTGTGCTGGCTGTAACCCATGCCCACGCCGCCGCCATGGTGCAGGCTGACCCAGGTGGCGCCGCCGGCAACGTTAAGCATCGCGTTGAGCAGCGGCCAGTCACTGACGGCATCGCTGCCATCGCGCATGGCTTCCGTCTCACGATTCGGGCTGGCGACCGAGCCGGAATCCAGGTGATCGCGGCCAATAACGACCGGCGCCTTCAACTCACCGTTGCGAACCATCTCGTTGAAGGCCAGGCCGAGCTTGTGGCGCAGGCCCAGGCCGACCCAGCAGATACGCGCCGGGAGGCCCTGGAAGCTGATCCGCTCACGCGCCATGTCCAGCCAGCGATGCAGGTGCGGATCATCGGCGATGATTTCCTTCACCTTCGCGTCGGTCTTGTAGATGTCCTCCGGGTCACCCGAGAGCGCGACCCAGCGGAACGGACCCACCCCGCGGCAGAACAGCGGGCGGACAAACGCGGGCACGAAGCCCGGGAAGGCGAACGCCTCGGCGAGGCCTTCATCCTTCGCCACCTGGCGGATGTTGTTGCCATAGTCGAAGGTCGGCACGCCCTGTTTGTGGAAGGCGAGCATGGCCTCCACGTGTTGGCGCATGGCGGCCTTGGCCGCCTTCGAGGTGCCGGCCGGGTCGCTCTTGCGGCGCTCGAACCACTCGTCCACCGTCCAGCCCAGCGGCAGGTAGCCGTTCACCGGATCGTGGGCGCTGGTCTGGTCGGTCACCGCATCCGGGCGGACGCCACGGCGGACGAGTTCCGGCAGTACCTCGGCGGCGTTGCCGAGCAGGGCCACGGAGACCGCGCGGCCTTCCTTCGTGTAGCGCTCGATGCGCGCCAGCGCGTCATCCAGGTCGGTCGCCTGCTCATCGACGTAGCGGGTTTTCAGGCGGAAATCGATGCGGCTCTGCTGGCACTCGATGGTCAGCGAGCTGGCGCCAGCCAGGCTGGCCGCGAGCGGCTGCGCGCCGCCCATGCCGCCGAGGCCGGCGGTGAGGAACCAGCGCCCGGCGAGGTTGCCACCGTAATGCTGGCGACCCAGCTCCACGAAGGTCTCGTACGTGCCTTGCACGATGCCCTGCGAACCGATGTAGATCCACGAGCCGGCCGTCATCTGGCCGTACATCATCAGGCCCTTGCGATCGAGCTCGTTGAAGTGCTCCCAGTTGGCCCAGGCGGGCACCAGGTTGGAGTTGGCGATGAGCACGCGCGGCGCATCCGGATGCGACGGGAAGACGCCGACTGGCTTGCCCGACTGCACGAGCAGGGTCTGGTCATCACGCAGCTCGCGCAGGCTGCGCAGGATAGCGTCGAAGCATTCCCAGTTACGCGCGGCGCGGCCGATGCCGCCGTACACCACCAGCTCGGCCGGGTTCTCGGCCACTTCCGGGTCGAGGTTGTTCTGCAGCATGCGGAACGGTGCTTCCGTCTGCCAGCTCTTGCAGGAAAGTTCGGTACCGCGCGGGGCGCGGACGGTACGAGTGGTGTCGATGCGCGTGGCAGCGGTCATCGGGGGCTCCGTAGGGGTGTGGAAGCGAATTCCCGATTATGGCCCCGCGGCCCGGCGCGGGCCATGTGCAGCGCAACACCCTGCGGCTCCCACCACCGTTGTAGGAGCGCGCTTGCGCGCGATCCGGCGTTGCGGCGAGCACCCATCGCGCGCAAGCGCGCTCCTACAGGGGTTAGGGGCGGCTTGTGGCTCGGGCGGGCTGGTCGGTTTGTTTGTCCTGGGCCTGGCGGGCGGCGGCGTCCTGGCGGGCGCGGTATTGCTGTTGCTGCTGGCGGTCGGCGTTGTCCAGCTGGGTGCGCATGGCGGGATCGGTCGCGGCATTGCGCTGCTGGTTCAGGTTGTTCTGACGCAATTGCTCCTGCACCGCGTTCTGGTTCTGCTTGTTGATCAGCTGCTGCTGGTTGACCTGTTGCTGGAACCGCTGGTTGGGGCTCTGCACAGGCACATAGACCCTGGGCCGCGGCGCGGGCTTGGGTGGTGGAGCCGGCTGCGTAGCGGCCTGGGCGAACGCGGCCAGGGGCGCGGCCGCGAGCAGGATCAGCATGAACTTGCGTGATGCGTTGGTCATCTGACTCGTCCATCATGGAAAGATTGTCTTTCGAACCGAGCCTATCGTCCCTCCCATGAATGCCATGTTTTCCCGCCTGCCGCGCGTCTTCACGGCGCTGTTGCTCGTGGCCCTGACGGCCTGCGCGACCCATCCCGCGACGCCTGCCACGCCCGCCACGCTCCCGGCCCATCCGGTCCTGCTGGTCTCGATCGATGCCTTCCGCGCCAACTACATGGACCGGCACCTGACGCCGACCTTGCAGGCGCTATCCGACGATGGCGCGCACGCGCCGTACATGTGGCCGTCGTTTCCGTCGTTGACCTTTCCTAACCACTACACGTTGGTGACCGGCCGTGTGCCGGATCGCAACGGCATCGTGAACAACACCATGCGCGATCCCGCGCTGGGCAGGTTCAGCCTGGGTAACCACGCCGCGACCAGCGATGGCCGCTGGTGGGCGGAGGCCGAACCGATCTGGGTCACGGCACAGAAACACGGCCTGCGCACCGCGACCATGTTCTGGCCCGGCACCGAAGCCGAGATCCATGGCATGCGCCCGGACCACTGGATCCCGTTCGACGATTCCCTTACGTCGAAGGCGCGCGTCGACAAGTTGCTCTCGTGGATCGACGAGCCTGGCCCGAAGCCCGCGTTCGAGACGCTGTATTTCGATGCGGTGGATCACGCCGGGCATGAATTCGGCCCGGAGTCACCGGAAGTGAATGCGGCACTACGCGAAGTGGACGATGCCCTCGCCTACCTCGTCGCGCAGCTGCGCCAACGCGGCCTGTACGACGCCATGAACATCGTGGTGGTCTCCGACCACGGCATGGCCGACGTGCCCAAGGGCAACATCATTTTTTCCGATGAAGAGACCCAGCTCGACGATCTCGACACCGTGTCCTACGGCGTCATGGCTACCTTCGCACCGCGTGAAGGGCATGACCCGACGCAGGCCGTGGCGCGCCTGCTCGGCCCGCATGCGCACATGCGCTGCTACCGCAAGGAAGACGTGCCGGCCCGTCTCGACTACGGCAAGAACCCGCGCGTGCCGCCGTACCTGTGCATGGCGGACGTGGGCTGGTCGATCATCAGCCATACCGACCTGGCAAAGCGCAAGGACCCGATGTCGCGCGGCGAGCACGGTTACGACAACCAGGACCCGAGCATGCGCGCCTTGTTCGTGGCCCACGGCCCGGCCTTCGCCCGCGGTGCCACGGTGCCGCCGTTCCAGAATGTCGATGTCTATCCGCTGCTGGCCCACCTGCTCGGCCTGGCGCCGCTGCCCAACGATGGGCGTCTGGAAAACGTGAAGGCCGCCCTGGCCACGCCATAGCGGCCACCGGGCCGGGGGATGCCGTAGAATCGGGCCATGCGCCAGATCTATACCTCCCCCCGCCCGGACAATATCGACCGCGTCGTCGCGTTGCTCGCCGAGCACGCGATCGAGACCACGGTGACGAACCGCTCGACCTTCAACCGCCCCACTTACCAGCGCTTCAGCTACACCGAGCGCAACACCAACCGTGATGCGTGGCCGCAGGTATGGGTGAAGCACGCCGATGATTTCACCAAGGCGCGCGGCCTGCTGAAGGACGTCGGCATCGAACCGTTGGTGCGTTTCCAGGAAGAACTGCGTGTGCACCGCTCGCCGGACCTGCGGCCGCGGCCGCAGCGCACCGCGGCACGCTACCGGCTCATGGCCCTGGCCATCGTGGCCGGCGTGGTGCTCGTGTGGCTGCTGAAGGCCAACCGGATCCTCTGAATGGACGGTGCCGCCGCGCCATCATCCGCGGCCGCTTCCGCTTCCGCGCACATGTTGCTCCGCGAGCACACCCGCGATGCCCACGACGCCGCCGAAGCGACGGCAGGCATGCGCGCGCTGATGTCCGGCGGCATGGACGAAGCGGGTTACCGCGAATTACTGGCGGCGCAGCGGCGCTTGTACGAGGCATGGGAAACCGAGCGCGCCAGCGAGATCGCCGCCATCACGGCCACCTGGCCCTATACCTCCCGCCTCCCCCACCTAACCGCAGATCTCTCTGTAGGAGCGGCCTTGGTCGCGATGGGGGCGTGCGATAACGCCGAAGATCCTGTGGTGCCTCGCGAAAAGATGTCGCGCGCAAGCGCGCTCCTACACGTAGGGGCTGCGCCTCGCGCAAGCGGGTTTCCACAGGGCGACACTGCGTTTTGGGGGGAGCTTTATGTCATCGAGGGATCGACCTTGGGCGGCCAGGTGATCGTGCGGCATTTGCGTGAGCGGTTTCCGGCGCTGCCGCATGCTTTTTACGCCATGGGCGAACATGCCCCGGGCCGCTGGCGGCGTTTCCAGCGTGTGCTGGATGACGTGTTAGCCGACGAGGCCAGCCAACGCCTTGCTATCGCCGGTGCGCAGCACATGTTCGCGCGCTTTCAACAGACGCTCCAGGATCCTGGCCACCATGTCTGACCTGCCTGACCTTACCGCCTGCGATCGCGAGCCCATCCATATCCCCGGCTCCGTGCAACCGCACGGCGTGCTCATCGTGGCCGATGCGGCGACACAGCGCGTGCTCCAGGTGAGCGAAAACGCCGTGGACCTGCTCGGCCTCGAGATCGAAGCCCTGCTCGGTGCTGCGCTGCACGAGGTGCTGACCCTGCCCGCGCATGTGTTCGACGACGACGAGCGCCCCGCGCACAGCGCCTGGGCGCCCGTCGCGTTTCCGCGTGGCCAACGCGGGGGTGCGTGGCATGCCTCCGTGCACGCCTACGACGCGCGCTGGCTAATCGAGATCGAGCCGCGCGAAGCGTACTTCGACGACGAGCCGATCCGGGTGGCGTACGACCTGACCCACAAGCTCGAGAACGACCCTTCGGTGCAGCGGGCGGCGCAACGCGTGGCCCGTACGATCCGCAACCTGCTCGGCTACGACCGGGTCATGGTGTATCGCTTCGATCACGACTGGCATGGTGAAGTGATCGCTGAAGCGCGCCGCGAGGAACTGGAGGCCTACCTCGGCCTGCACTACCCCGCGACGGATATTCCCGTGCAGGCGCGTGCGCTCTACTTGCGCAATCGCGTCCGCCAGATCAGCGATTGCAAATACATTCCCGCACGCATCCTGCCCGAGTTCGACCCGCAGACCGGCGATGCGACCGATCTGTCCGACGTCTCCTTGCGCAGCGTCTCGCCCGTGCATCTGGAATACCTCGGCTACATGGGTGTCACCGGCACCCTGGTTGCCTCGATCATCACCAGTGGCCGGCTGTGGGGCTTGGTCTCCTGCCATCACTACAGCCCGTTCTTCGCGGATCACCAGATGCGCGAAGTGGTCGATGCGATAGCCCGCGCGTTTGCCTCGCGTGTCGCCGCGATGGAAGAACTGGCCAAGATCGAAGTGGAATCAACCCTGCTCACCGTGCGCGAGAAGCTGATTACGGCATTCAACGAAAGCGAACACATCGATGCCACCCTGCTCGCCTCGCTAGCCCCGGAACTGCTCGAAGTGGTCGATGCGGATGGTGTCGCCGTGTTCGCGGGCGACCGCGTGATACGCCATGGCAACCTGCCCGATGCCGAGGCGCTGCTGCGCATCCGCGATGTCGTCGGCGCCCATGAAAGCACCGCAACACCGGATGGCATCGCCGGCGTGGTCCACACTGACGAGATCAGCCGCACGTTCCCGGCGCTCGACGACCCCACGGCAACGGCGCTCGCGGCCGGGGTGATCTACATGCCCTTGCAGGCCGATGCGCACAACGCCGTGGTCTGGACGCGCGCCGAGCAGGTGCGCAACGTGCGCTGGGCCGGTAACCCGGCGCTGGCCAAGCTGGAGAACATCCCGGGTGCCCGGCTCTCGCCGCGGCAGAGCTTCGCGTCGTGGCAGGAAACCGTGCGTGGCCGCTCGCGCCCCTGGTCGCGCCAGCACCTCGATTCAGCGCGCAGCCTGCGCGTGCTGATCGAGATGATGGAACGCAAGCACTACCAGCAGCAGGTCGAGCAATTGCGCGCGGCGCTGGATCACCCGCCGCGTCCGTAACGGGCGCACAGGCAGCGGGCGAGCTATAACATGGTGCCATGACCGACCGTGTCCGCCTGTTCCAGACCTTGCCGCATGCCTGCGGTTATTTCGCCGAGCGGACGGCGCAAAACCTCGTGGTCGACCCGGGCGCGCCCAATCTCGACAAGCTGTACGGGCCGGCGCTGGCCAAGGGCTTCCGCCGCGCCGGCGGGCACCTGTACCTGCCCCAGTGCGCCGCCTGCCAGGCCTGTGTGCCATGCCGGATCGATGCCGAACGCTTCACGCCCGATCGCAGCCAGCGCCGCTGCCTGGCCCGCAACGCTGACCTCACGGTGGTTGAGACCACCCCGGGCTTCACCCCAGAGCGGCATGCCCTGTACGAACGCTACCTGCACGCGCGGCATAGCGGTGGCGGCATGGATGCGGCTGACGCCGACGATTTCCAGCGTTTCCTGGCGGCGCCGTGGAGCCCCACGCTGTTCCTGGAATTCCGCCAGGGCGAACGCCTGCTCGGGATCGCCGTCACCGATGTCGCGCTCTCCGGCATCTCCGCCGTTTACACGTTCTACGACCCGGACGAGATGAGCCGCGGCCTCGGCACCTGGGGCATCCTGCAACAGGTCGAACTCGCCCGTCGCCGCGGCATTGCCTACGTGTACCTCGGCTTCTGGATCGCAGGCCACGCGAAGATGGATTACAAGCGCCGCTTCCACCCGCTGGAAGTACGCCGCCACGGACGTTGGATCGAAATGCCCTGAGCGGCGACAATCGCGGGCTCCCCCGCCCTGATGGATGCCCCATGGGTCCGCAACGCATCGTCTGCCTCACCGAAGAGCCCACCGAGACCCTGTACCTGCTTGGCGAGCAAGAGCGCATCGTCGGTATCAGTGGCTTCACCGTTCGCCCGCCCGCGGCGCGCAAGGACAAGCCGAAGGTCAGCGCGTTCACCAGCGCGAAGGTCGATCGTATCCTTGAGTTGAAGCCGGATATCGCCATCGGCTTTTCCGACATCCAGGCCGATATCGCCCAGGCGTTGATCAAGGCAGGCGTGGAGGTATGGATCTCCAACCACCGCAGCGTGGAACAGATCCTGGATTACATCCGCCGGCTTGGCGCACTGGTCGGTGTGCCGACGAAGGCCGCTACGCTGGCGGATACGCTCGCCCGCGGCCTGGACGATGTACGCGAGGCCTCCTCGCGGCTGTCACGCCGCCCCACCGTGTATTTCGAGGAGTGGGACGAACCACTGATCTCCGGTATCCGCTGGGTGTCCGAACTCATCGAAATCGCCGGCGGCCATGAAGCCTTGCCGCATCGCGCGAGCCAGCCGCTGGCGAAAGACCGGATCATCGCCGATGCCGCCGAAGTCATCGCCACGGCACCGGACATCATCATCGGCTCGTGGTGTGGCAAGCGCTTCCGCCCGGAACACGTGATCGCGCGACCAGGTTGGCAGAACGTTCCCGCCATTCGCGATGGCGAGCTCTACGAAGTGAAGTCACCGTTGATCCTGCAGCCGGGACCCGCCGCGCTTACCGATGGCCTGGCCGAACTGACCCGCATCATCCATGGCTGGGCCGCACGCCACGCTTGAATCGCAGGTTAACTCGCAAATTCCTGCTCCCTGAGATATGACAGATGTCTCTTGAAGCGCTCCGCGCACCACCCCAGAGTGTGGGTGCCTGCGGTGGTCCCACCACCGCTCACGTTGGAGTTTGGAAGACACTCATGCCGAAGCTGCTGCTTTCCCTGATCCTGCTGGTTGCCGCCACGGCCGCCAGCGCCACCGATTCACCGAAGGATGTGCAGGCACTAATCGCGCGTGGCGATTACCCCGCCGCCGAGGCCGCGTTGCGCGAGGCGATCACGGAGCATCCGCAGAGCGCGAAAGCGCACTACGTGCTGGCCGAGGTGCTCGCGCACGAGGGCAACATCGGCGAGGCCCAGGCGGAAGCGAACAAGGCGGCCGTGCTGGATCCGGCCACGCGGTTCACCGACCCGGCGAAGTTCCAGGCCTTCCAGCAGAAGCTGGGCCAGGCGCTGGCTCCGGCCACCGCGCGCCATGCGGGCGCCACGCCGGTGCGCTATGCGGAGACCCGCCCCGCGGCCGACCGTGAAACGAAAGGCGGCTTCGGCCTGGGCGGCATCCTGCTTATCGGCCTCGTCATCGTCGTGATCGCCTTCCTGTGGTCGCGCCGCCGTCGCGCGCAGGACAGCGCGTTCCAGGGTTACGGCTCGATGCCGCCAACGCCGCCCGGCACGCCGTATGGCAATGGCCCCGGTGGCTATGGCAACGGGGGTTATGGCAACGGAGGCTACGCGCCGCCGCCCTCCTCGGGCATGGGCTCGACGATCGCGGCAGGCGTGGGCGGCCTTGCCGCCGGCATGCTCCTCGATGAGGCCCTGCGTTCGCACAGCAACCCGGGCGAAGCGAGCCGCGACCTTGGCGGCCTCGGCGGCGGCACAGCCCAGCCGGACCCCTCGGCATCGGCGTATAACGACCTGCGCGACGACCCGATCGACATGGGTAACGATGACAGCTCGTGGGACAGCGGCTCATCGGCGGACGATGGCGGCTCGTTCGACGACAACCAGTGGTGAACGAACTCACCAGATTCATGCAATCGAGAATTAAACGCCACGCGTAATCGGCATATCCCGTCTTCACTTTTGTGAAAGTGTGATAGAGATCACACTTATCGGCGATTTCACGCGCACGCCGCACCGTATAGTCACCCCGGGACGCCGAGGGGGCCGTCCCCGGCTTCACCGCAGGCCGTCCCGACAAGGCAATGCATCGGCGACGCGGGAGGCACCGTGGCGGACAACCCGGCGTTCTCGTCACGCAGCCTCACGGTATGGTGCGGTGGCGTTTTCGCGGGCGTTTCCATAGCCCAGGTGCTGTCCGCCGCCCTGTGGAACCACCAGTACGGCACGCATATCGTGTGGTTCCCCGGTGCCGTACTGCTCGGCGCCTTGCTCGCCAACGGTGTGCGCCGATGGGCCGCACTGGTCGGCAGTGCGTTCCTTGGCTTGTTCGCCACCGGGGTCGCATTTGGCTTGCCGCCAGGGGATACCGCCCTGGTGCTCGTCGCGGCCCTCGTGCTGGTGCCGCTCGCGGGCTGGCTGCTGCGGCAGATGCCGGATGCCCTGCCCAACCTCGATGATTTCAGCCGGCTCGCCGCGCTGGTCTTCGTCGCGGTCACCGCCCTGCCTGCGGTTTCCGCGCTGCTCGTGGAGTATGCGAGCCGCTTCACCTCGTTTCGCGGCTCTATCCTGAGCGATTGGGCGAACATCGCGATGGCCCATTCGCTCGGCTACGTGTTGTACCTGCCGGTATGGCTCAGCTTGCGCAATCCCGAGGCGGCGGTTCGCCAGCCGGGTACCCTTTCGTTGATGTTCCTCGCATTGATGGCGCTGAGCTTCGTGGCCCTGGGCGCCCTGTGGTACACGCTGGGTGACCGCCCTGGCCTGGTGCCTGTCATGTGCCTGGCACCGGCGCCCGTCGTGATCTTCGCGATCCTGCGCACGCAGATGTCCGGCAGCGCCATCACGATCTTCTTCATCGCGCTCATGGCGGCGCACATGAGCGTGCACGGCTACGGCCCGTACATCGCCGACAGCGCACCCAACAGCACGCTGGCCGTCCAGTTGTGGAGCCTGCTCGCGGCGCTGTGTGCGTTGATCCTGTCGGTGATGGTGGAGCAACGCTATTCAAGCCGGCGCGCGCTGGGCCGGGCGCATGAAGACCTGCGCGAACTCGCCGGTCGCCTTATTGCGACACAGGAGCAAGAGCGTGCACGCCTTGCTCGCGACCTCCACGATGACATCAACCAGCGCCTGGCGGCGTCTTCCATCGGCCTCTCGGCGCTACGCCGCCAGGTCGCTCCCGCCCTGCACGACGAGGTCAACCACCTGCGCGAGATCATGGTGTCGCTCTCCGAGGATGTGCGCCAGCTTTCGCGGCAGTTGCACCCGAGCGTGCTCGAACACGCCGGGTTGCGTGACGCCCTGGATGCGTTATGCCGCGTTCCGCGACGCGCCAGCACGCTAGAGATCGTACTGATCGCCGATCGCGGGGTCGATCGCCTCTCCCACGATATCGCGCTGTGCTTCTACCGCGTGACCCAGGAGGCCATCGCCAATGCCGTGCGCCATGCCTCGGCAACGCGCATCACGATCAAGGCATCGATGGATATCGATGGGGCCTCGTTGTGGATCTTCGACAATGGCCGGGGGTTCGATCCCATCGCCAGCGAGCATGCCCGCCCCGGGCTTGGCTTGATCAGCATGAATGAACGCGCCAAGCTCCTCGGCGGCAGGTTTGAATTGCGCAGCGCCCCAGGCAGGGGCGTAGACCTCTGGATGCATATACCGCTGGATCCTCCATGACGACCGAGTGCCTGCCCCGCATCGTGTACGCCGACGACCACCGGATGGTGGCTGAAGGCATCCAGCGCCTGCTCGCCGGCACCTGCGAGCTGGTCGCGATCTCCCAGGACGGACCGGGCCTGCTCCATCTCGTCCACCGTGAACGGCCCGACCTGATCCTTTCGGATGTGAACATGCCAGGCGGCAGTGGCCTGGACGTGCTGAAGACGTTGCGGGCGGAAGGCAACCGCACCCCGTTCGTTTTCCTCACGATGCATGCCGAACCGGCGTTGGCCGCGACGGCGATGCGCGCCGGGGCGAACGGTTACGTGCTGAAGGAGTCCGCCGGCGAAGAGTTGCTGATGGCACTGCGCCATGTCTTTGCCGGATCCACTTATGTGACGCCATCGCTGGGCACGCATTACCTGCACGCGGATACGCTTGGGATGCAGGAGCTGACGCCAAAACAGCTCGAGGTATTGCGCCTGGTCGGCGCAGGCCTGCGTTCACGGCAGATCGCCGAACGGCTGGGCCTGTCGGTGCGCACGGTCGAAGCGCACAAGTACACGATCATGCAAATCCTCGACGTGCACAGCACGCTGGAACTCGTACGTCGCGCCGAAGACCTCGGCCTGCTGTTTTAAGCGGTTCAACGGCATGCGCATGCCGTAGATGTACGGATGCGGTTGGCTGGGTCGCGAGCGACGATGCATGCGAGCGTTTACCCCGCCCGCCGCGCTATGGACATCCCTGGCCTACCACCACCCCCGGTGGCCACCACGGCGGGCGGGCTTCTCTCGTCAGTGCCCGGTGACGGTCACCGTGATCTTGCGCTGGTGGGCTTCGTGGCGGTGTTCGTAGAGGAACACGCCCTGCCAGGTGCCGAGCAACGGCTTGCCGTTGTGCACAGGCACCGCTAACGACACCCCGGTGAGCACGGCGCGGACATGCGCTGGCATGTCGTCCGGGCCTTCATCCTGGTGACGGAACAGCGGGTCGCCATCCGGCACCAGCCGCGCGAAGAAGCGTTCGAGATCCGCGACGACCGTAGGATCGGCATTCTCGCCGATCAGCAACGAGGCGCTGGTGTGCTGCACGAACACGTGGGCCAGCCCGGTGCTGACCCCACTCGCCGCTACCGCCTCGGCCACCCGGTTCGTCACCTCGCTGAGCGAGCGGCCGCGTGTATGCACGGTGAAGGTGGACTGGGCGATGTGCTGCACGGGCTGGGCACGGCTCATGGCGACCTCAGGGATAAAGCAGGCGGGACGTCCAGCTTGTACCGTGCTCACTGTGCACGATGCGTTCGTGCAGGCGGAAGGTGGCGCCATACCAGAACTCGATACGATCCGGCGCGACGACGTAGCCACCCCAATGCTCGGGTCGCGGCACATCGCGGCCGGCGAATTCCTTCTCGAAGTGGGCTACACGGTCTTCAAAGGTCTGCCGGTCGGGCAGCTCCTGGCTCTGTTTCGACGCCCATGCGCCGATCTGGCTGCCGCGCTGGCGGCTGGCGAAGTACGCGTCGGAGACCTCGGGCGAGGTCTTCGTGGCGCGACCTTCGAAGCGCACCTGGATTCCTTCACGGATGTCCTTCCAGTGGAAGCACAGGGCGACCTGCGGATGCGCGGCGATCTGCGCAGCCTTGTCGCTCGTGTAGTTGGTGAAGAACTGCAGCCCGTGCTCGTCGATCGCCTTGAGCAGCACGATGCGCGAGTGGATTCGGCCGGCACCGTCGGTCGTCGCGAGGTTCATGGCCGTCGGCTCGCGATCGGCACTGGCTTTCGCCTCGTCGAGCAGGCCGCGGAAGGTATGGAGGATCTCGGGGGTCAGCATGATGGTGGGGTATGCTCGTTCACCATGGAATCCAACGATGCTAGCACGCTCGCCGGGGTGGTCCTTGGGCGTTTCGCCGCAGCGATCGAGCAGGCGGAAGGGCCTTTCGTGCTGGGCATCTCGGGCCTGCAGGGAAGCGGGAAGAGCACGCTTGGCGCGGACCTGATCGCCGCCGCGGCCGCACGCGGCTGGGGCGCCGTGACGTTGTCGCTGGACGATGCCTACCTCACCCACGAAGAACGCCAGGCGCTTGCACGCACCGTCCATCCGCTGTTGCGGACACGCGGCGTGCCGGGCACGCATGACCTCGCCTTGCTGGTTTCAACGCTGGATGCGCTGGGCAAGGCGTCGCCAGTGAATCCCGTGTCGGTGCCACGCTTCGACAAAGGGCACGATGACCGCTACGCCCCGGCGTTGTGGCCCACCGAGGCAGAAGTGCCCAGACTCGTCATCCTGGAAGGCTGGTGCCTGGGCGTGACGGCCCAGGACCAGCCGGCGCTCGATACCCCGGTGAATGCGCTAGAGCGCGACGAGGATGCCGACGGTACGTGGCGCCGATGGGTCAATGGACAACTGCGGGCCTACCAGCCGCTATGGCGCGCGATCCACGCGCTGGTCGTGCTGCAAGCCCCCTCATGGGACGTGGTGACACGCTGGCGTGACGAAGCCGAACAACCGCTGCGCGCCCGCGGCGAACCGCGCGCCATGGATGCCGCCGCGATGGCCCGCTTCCTTCAGCACTACGAACGCCTCAGCCGCCACGCCCTGGCCACCCTACCCGCCCAGGCCGACCTCCTCATCCGCCTAAGCGACACACGAACCACCCTAGCCCTGTAGGAGCGCGCTTGCGCGCGATGGGTGCTCACGGCAAGGTCCATCGCGCGCAAGCGCGCTCCTACAGCAGGGCCCGGTAACCCTCGCGGGCGTCGGGCCATTGGCAGCGGAAACCGCTCGCGCGCAGGCGTGCGTTGCTGAGGCGCTTGTTGCCAACGCCTGCAGGCGCTGGGCCATCGGCGGGCAAAGGGCCGCCGACCAGGGACGCGAGGTGGTCGTACAACGCATCGATCTCGAGCGGCGTGTCGTCCACGCCGAGGTAGACCGGCGCGGGATGATCCAGCCGTGCGACATGCACCAAGGCCGCTGCCGCGTCGTCGACATGGATCCGGTTTGCATAAACATGCTGCCCGCGCGGCACGGCCGCCGTGCCGTCGCGCAAGCGCTCCAGCAGCTGCGTGCGACCGGGACCATAGAGGCCGGCGAGCCGCACCGATACGCCATGCGTACCGGCGTCGGCGCCCGCCGTCGCAAGCAGGTGCTCGGCTTCCACCAGCACGCGGCCATTGAAGCCCGGCGGATCGGTCGGGGTGCCCTCATCCACCCACGCGCCGCCGTGCTCGCCGTAGACCGCCGACGATGAGGCAAACACGAGACGCGAGGGCGGCAGGGGCAGCGCCGCCATCAGGTGACGCAGGCCATCGACGAAGACCGCCCGGTAAGCACTTTCATCACGCGCGCCCGGTGTAGGGGCGAATACCACGATGCCTACGGCCGGCAGGCCGTGCAGGCTGCCAGGATCGGTGAGGTCGCCGCGTACCCACGTGACTCCTTCCGGTGCGTCGCCGGGCGGGTGGCGGCGCAGCGCCAGCACGGGGTGCCCGAGGTCGGCAAAGCGCCGTGCGGCACGCAGGCCGACATCGCCGGCACCAGCGATAAGCACGCTGGCATGCATGGGGGAGTGGCTTGTTGCTAGCATGGGAGCGATGAATCCTTCGCCCAACCTGTTCCTGGTCGGCCCTACGGGAGCCGGCAAGACCACGATCGGCCAGCGCCTTGCGGCGCATTACGGCCTGCCCTTCATCGATCTGGATGTCGAGATCGAGAAACGCTACGGCGTCACGATCGCGCACATGTTCGAAACGCAGGGCGAGGCCACTTTTCGCGCGCGGGAAACGGCGCACCTGGATGAGTTTAGCCTCCGCCAGGGGATCGTGCTGGCCACGGGCGCGGGCGCGGTCATGGCCGGAGTGAACCGCGAGACGCTGATGACGCGCGGCACCGTGCTGATGCTTGCCGTGGAGGTCGACGA
This sequence comes from Luteibacter sp., assembly GCF_036500425.1. Lineage (GTDB taxonomy): Bacteria > Pseudomonadota > Gammaproteobacteria > Xanthomonadales > Rhodanobacteraceae > Luteibacter. The sequence continues at coordinate 20,976 of NZ_DASYCB010000053.1, read as the reverse complement.
ACAACTCGACCGGCTCCAGCACGATACGGTGCGCCCGATGATCGCTGGCGATGATCGCCGCGGCCGCCTGGAGCATCTGGCCAACGCACGTAACCATGTATACGAAGAAGTCGCCGACCTGGTTTTCCGCGGCCGCCACGAAAGCGTGGACGATGCCCTACCCCGCGCCGTCGCGCTGCTGGATCGCCACTGGAGGCACGCCTGATGCAAACCGTGGAGGTCGAACTCGCCGGCCGCGAGTACCCCGTGTGGATTGGCCCGGGCCTGATCGACGACAGCGCCCGCTGGCGCGCGCGGATCCGTGGCCGCCACGTGCTCGTGGTGAGTAACACCACGGTGGCGCCGCTGTACCTCGGTGCACTGGAGAAGGGCCTTGAAGGCCTGCGCTGGTCGACCTACCTGATCGGCGACGGAGAGACCCATAAGACGTTCGCCAACGTCGGCAAGGTGCTCGACGCCCTTGCGGCGCTCGGTGCCACGCGCGATGCCTGCGTTATCGCCCTGGGGGGTGGCGTGGTGGGCGATCTCGCCGGCTTCGCGGCCGCCTGCTGGATGCGCGGGATTGATTTCATCCAGGTGCCGACGACCCTGCTTTCGATGGTGGATTCCTCGGTCGGTGGCAAGACCGGCGTGAACCTGCCCGCAGGCAAGAATCTTGTCGGTGCGTTTCACCAACCACGCGCGGTGGTGGCCGATATCGACGTGCTACGGACGCTCCCGCAACGCGAGTTCCTCGCCGGGGTGGCGGAGATCGTCAAGGGCGCGGCCATTGGCGACGAGCCGTTCTTCGCGTGGCTGGAAGCGCATGCCGATGCGCTGGCTGCGCGTGAGTCGGGCGTTCTGGTGGAAGCCATCGCTCGTAAGTGCCGTTACAAGGCCGGCGTCGTCGCCCGCGATGAAACCGAACAAGGCGAGCGCGCGCTGCTCAATCTGGGCCATACGTTCGGCCACGCGCTGGAGACCGCGGGGAATTACAGCGAGATCCTGCATGGTGAGGGCGTCGCGATCGGCATGGTGCTGGCGGCACGGCTTTCCGAGCGGCTGGGCATGGCGCCGGCGGCGGATACGCAGCGCTTGCTCTCGCTGCTACAACGCCTTGGCTTGCCGACCGAGCCTTCGCGGATTCACGCAGCCAGCCGGATCCTTGACCTGATGCGCCTGGATAAAAAGAACACCGCCGGGACGTTGCGCCTGATCCTGTGGCGCGGTATCGGCAAGGCCGAGATCGTTCCGGGTGTCGCTGACGAAGACGTCCTTGGCGCCCTGGCAGCCGGCTCCACCGGCTGATCGCGCGCAAGCGCGCTCCTACACAAGACCTGCGCAGGCCTTGTAGGAGCGCGCTTGCGCGCGATGGTTCGTGCGACAACACCCGTGGCAGCACGCCGCGCCCCAGGCACGTTGGGAGTGGCGGGAATCGCTTAGAATGATAGGTTCCTGCGTTATCCCAGGTTGGTGCGATGCGGATTTACCTGCAAACCATGCCCGCAGCGGGGGCCGAGGCGCCCCGCTACGCCCAGATCACGCTGGAGCAGGATCTGCTCGGCGGCTGGACCCTGTACCGCGAAAGCGGCACCCAGGGCGGCAAGGCCACGCTGAAGCGCGATGTGTACCTGGAGCGCGATGCCGCGTTAGCCGCGTTCGAAAAAGCGCGCGACGCCCAGATCAAAAAGGGTTTCAAAGTCATGTTCAGCCAGGGACAGGAGTCGGCGCATGGCCGCTGATGAACTCCGCAACGATCGCTTCCTACGCGCGCTACGCCGCCAGCACACCGACACCACGCCGATCTGGGTGATGCGCCAGGCCGGCCGCTACCTGCCGGAGTATCGCGAAACCCGCGCACGCGCCGGCAGCTTCATGGGCCTGGCCACGAACCCGGAATACGCCTGCGAAGTCACCTTGCAGCCGCTCGAGCGGTTCGAGCTCGATGCGGCGATCCTTTTTTCAGACATCCTCACGATCCCCGATGCGATGGGCCTGGGCCTTACGTTCGAGGCGGGCGAAGGCCCACGCTTCGCGCGCCCGCTGCGCGACGCGGCGGCCATCCACGCGCTGGCCGTGCCCGACATGGATGGCGAACTGCGCTACGTGATGGATGCGGTATGCCTGATCCGCAAGGAGCTCGGCGGCCGTGTGCCGCTCATCGGCTTCTCCGGCAGCCCGTGGACGCTCGCCTGCTACATGGTCGAGGGCGAAGGCTCGCGCGATTTCGCACGGGTGAAGGCACTGGCCTGGAACGAGCCTGTGCTGGCGCACAAGCTGCTCGATACGGTGGCGCGCTCCGTCGCGGCTTACCTCATCGCGCAGGCCCGTGCCGGTGCACAAGCGCTCATGGTGTTCGATACCTGGGGCGGCCTGCTCGGCCCGGCGCACTTCCGCGAGTTCTCGCTGCACTACATGGCGCAGGTGGTCGATGCGGTCAAGGCCGACCCGGCCTGTGAAGGGATCCCGGTCATCCTCTTTTCGAAGGGCGCCAATGGCCAGCTCGAAGCGCTGGCCGATACCGGCTGCGACGGGTTAGGCGTCGACTGGACCATCGATATCGGCGAGGCGCGTAAGCGCGTCGGCGACCAGGTGGCGCTGCAAGGCAACCTCGATCCGGCCGTGCTGCGTGCGTCCCCCGAGATCGTGGCGCGCGAGGCACGCGCGGTGCTGGATGCCTTCGGCGACCACCCCGGCCACGTGTTCAACCTGGGCCATGGCATCACGCCGGAAGTGGACCCGGAGAACGTGAAGGTCCTGGTCGACACCGTCCACGCGCACGGCCGCAAAATCCGCGGCGGCTAAACGCGTAGGAGCGCGCTTGCGCGCGATGGGGCGTGCGTCGAGCACCTATCGCGCGCAAGCGCGCTCCTACAGGTATTTTAGAAGCGGTTGGGGCCGGCGATGTGGCATTTGCCAAGGTCGGCGCGGGCGGCCATGGCGCCGTTCTGGTCGCCGGCCTGCATGCGCATTTCGTAAATCGTCTGCTGGTTGCGGGCGCACAGGCTGCCTGACTTCGGGCCCATCTCGTACGACTGCTTCGCCAGCTTCTCCGCTGCCGGGTAATCCTGCTTGCGCACGGCGATCTCCGCGCGGTCCTGGATCAGTTCCGGCGCCTGGGGGGCCAGCTTCAGGGCCTGCACCAGCTTGCCATCGGCATCGTCGTACTTGCCAGCACGTTCGTCGGTCATGGCCGACTGGGCAAGGCCCTGGACACCCGGATCACGCAGCGGTGCGACTTCAATCGCCGACTTCTCGCGCTCACCGGCAGCGCGGATCTGCGCCACGATGTCGTAGGCGGGCTGGGTGGGGCGGGTGGCCTGCGGCGGGGCGGGCTGGCTGCACGCGCTGACGAGCGCGGCGGCGGTAAGAGCGACATAACGAAGACGAAGCATGGTCAATCCGTAGGATTACTGGGAACGGGCGGCTGGACCGGCGGCTGGCCGGTGTCACCGCCGCCGAACATACCCTTGAATTGCTGCCAGAAACAGCCCTGCTCTTCTTCCGGCACGTAGCCGGCGATGAACGGGAACTGCCGCGCGCCTTCGCAGGTGGGTTCCGTGCGCTTGCCGGTCTGGGTGTTGACCCAGGCCATGTCGAGGCCTTCGCCCAACTGCGTGGCGAGCGGCCGGGTCGGGAGCTTGCGGAACAGCTCCTGCCACACGCGCATGCTACCGGTGGCGCCGTACAGGCCGGTGGGCTTGTTGTCATCGCGGCCCATCCAGACCACCGCGAGGTGCTCGCCGGTGAAGCCCGCGAACCAGCTATCGCGCTGGCTGTCGCTGGTACCCGTCTTGCCTGCCGCATGCAGCGAGCCGAGGCTCGAATTGCCGATCGCTGCCGCCGTGCCGCTGTTCACCACCTGCTGCATCGCATAACGAATCAGGCGAGTGGGCTGTTGGTACTCGCCTTCGCCCGGCTTCACGTCGTAACGCTTGATCGCCTGACCCTTTTTGTCCATGACGCCACGCACGGAAACGAGCGGCAGCGCATGGCCATCAGCGGCGATGTATTCATACATCTGCGCCACCTGCAACGGCGAGAGATCCACCGCGCCGAGCAGCAGCGACGGGCTCGGATTGACGTTCTCCAGGCCGAACGATTCGAGGAAGCCCTTGATCCGCGGCAGGCCGACCTGCAGGCCGAGGTTCACCGTGGCGAGGTTCCATGAATGCACCAGCGCATCCAGCATCGGCACCTGGCCGTGGACCAGGTGGTCGTCATTCTGCGGGGTCCACAGCGTGCCATCCGGCTGGCGCATGCTGATCGGCGAATCGTCGAGCGTGGAGGCCAGCGACCACTTCGACGGCTGCGACAGCGCGACAAGATAGACGAACGGTTTAACCAGCGAACCGATGGAACGGCGTGCATCGAGTGCGCGGTTGAAGCCCTGCTCGCCGGGTTCGCGCGAGCCGACCACGGCGAGCACGCTGCCATCGCTGGTGTCGGTGACGACCGCCGCGGCTTGTGATGCGGCGCCACGCTTGCCCAGTGCCTTGGTCGTGGTGAGGATCGCCTGCTCGGTGTAGAGCTGCGCCGCCGGATCCAGGGTGGTGAAGATGCTCAGGCTGCCGTTGCGCAACGCGTCCTCGTCGAAATCGGACAGGATCTGCGAGCGCACCAGTTGCATGAATGCCGGGAAGCGATTGTGTGGCAGCTGCGCATTGGCGGCGATGCCCAGTGGCGTGGCCTGCGCCGCCTTCGTCGCCGCATCATCCAGCAGGCCGGTTTCGTTGAACTGTTGCAGCACCAGGTTGCGCCGCTGCAAGGCCCGCTCCGGATAACGGCGCGGATCGTAATAGCTCGGGCCCTTGACCAGACCGATGAGCAGCGCGACTTCCTGCGGGCGCAATTCCTCCATGCGCCGGCCGAAGAAGAACTCCGCACCTGCGGCGAACCCGTGCACCGCCTGGTTGCCCTGCTGGCCGAGGAACACTTCGTTGACGTACGCCTCAAGGATCCGGTGCTTGGAGTAATGCGCTTCCATCAGCAACGAGAGGATCGCCTCGTTGACCTTGCGCAAATAGTTCTGGCTGCGATCGAGGAACAGGTTGCGCACCAGCTGCTGGGTCAGCGTGGAGCCGCCCTGCACCGTGTGCCCGGCGCGGATGTTGGCGAAGGTGGCACGCGCGATGGCGGAGAAATCGAGACCGATGTGGTGGTTGAAGTCGCGATCCTCGACGGCTTGCAAGCCCTGCACGAGCAACGGCGGGACGTTTTCCAACCGGACGATGCGACGCTCTTCCTGGTCGGCGCCGTAGAAGGTGGCGATACGCGCCGGATCGAGATGAATCGCCTTGATCGGCTTGCCCGTTGCATCATCCCCCACAGAGGCGATCTGCCCATCCGAGAGCGCGACGCGCAGGCGGTGCGCAAGCTCGCCACCATCGGGGCCGGCGTACCCACGCGAATTGATGATGAAGCGTGAGCCGTTCTTCGAATAGCTGCCCTGGACCTTACCGGCGCCATCCGGGGTGTATCCCGCGAAGGTGAGCTCGAGTTCGAGCGCGGCCGGGCTCATGGCCCGCCCCGGTTCCAGCAGCAGTGGGCGCGCATAGACGCGGGTAGGCACGGCGAACACGAGATCGTTGAAACGATCCTGCAGGCGCGCGTTGAGGATCAGCGTGTACGGCAGCAGGAACCCGAACAGCAGGCCCATGACGAGCCAGAAGGGGATGCGCAGCCACGGCCAGCTGGCGCGCAGGAGGGAGCCTAGACGGTGCAGGAATGCCAACGCGGGGTGATCCTGGGGAAAGGGACGTCTCCGGATAATAGGGGCACGATCCCGGCGGACATCTGAACGGAAGCTGGCAAGGTGATGGCTATGCCCCGCCACGCCAGCTGGCGGGCTCGGGCCGGAACGCGCGCGGGTGAATCCCCAGCACCGACTCCAGCTCGGCATTGTCGGCGATCAGGTCGCTATCGAACCGCTTCAGGGGGCCGCGGAGCTCGGGTCGAAGCAAGGCGGCGAGTTCGAGCACGACACGCGGGACCGGCGCGGGCAGCGTGGCCACGCCCGTGCTGCGGCGTACGCGCCGGAACATCTCGGCGACACTGAGACGTTCGCCGCCGCCGATGGGAAAGGTCTTCCCGCGCGCCCGCGCCGTGACCAGGGCAGCAACGAAGGCCGCGGCGATGTCATCGGCATGCACCGGCTGGCGCTGGCCGCGCGCGGCCGGTAAGGGGAACACCCGGCGGCGGATGGCGGCTTGCACGATGGGACTGATGCTCTTGTCCATGCCCGCGCCATAGACCAGGGTGGGCCGGAACAACGTCCACGGCATGCCACGCGAGGCGCAGGTGGCGATGAGCTTGGTCTCGGCATCGCGAAGGCGAAGGGAGAGCTCCCGCTCTAACGGCACGTCCGAATCACGCTTGGACTCCGCGCTCATGGACGATGTGGCGATGATGTGTGGCGTGCCGTCCAGCCGCGTGGCGGTGAGCCAGTTCGCGAGGCCATCCAGCGGCCCCGACGAGAGGATCGCCGAAACCGGCGGCAACGCAGGCATGCCCTCGGGCAGGTACCCGCGAAGCCAGCCGGGATCCTCCGGCGGAGCGTTGCGGCTGAGACCGATCCAGGCGAAGCCGGCGGCCTCAAGACGCGGCATCAGGAAGTGCCCGACCTGGCTGGTTGCGCCAATCACCAATACCGTCATGGTTCTCAGCGGCCGGTCGCGATGCGTTCGTACGTGCTTTGCAGGCGCGGATCATCCGGCGCATAACGGCGGGCACGATCCAGTGACTGGAACGCGCCCTGGCGATCACCCTGGGCGGCACGCTGCACCGCGTTATCGATCCATGCGCTACCCAGCTTATGGCGGAGGTCGCCCTGCGAGGCGTCGCCGGGAGCGAGGTCCGACAACGTGCCGTACAGGTCTTCCGCACGACGCACGTTACCGTTGGCGACCGCCTGCTGCATGAGCGTTTCCACCTGCCCCGGCAGGCCTTGCAGGCCGGCGCGCGCGGCAGGGTCGTTGCCATCGATGGAAAGCGCATTGCGATACAGGTCGTACGCGCTGTCGCCCGGCGGATCCATGATGTTGCCACTGGCGGCAGCCTGCTGGGCACGCCGCACCAAGGCGTTGACCCGCGCCTTCTGTTCCGGGCTCACGGCCATCGATGCCTGCGCCGGCGTATCGTCGCCCGCCACCGGCAGCTTGTTGCCACCCGCTGCCGCGGTCGCCGGTGCCTTGCCGCCACCGGCGATACGCGCGCGCGCGGCGGCCAGCTCGGCGGACTTCGGCGCCAGCTTCGCCGCCTGGTCGAGCAATCGGCTGGCCTGGTCGTCGTCTTCGCTATCGATCGCCGCATTGGCCTGCACGATCAGCGCCTGGGCGACCTGGCCGAGGCCCGCCTTCGCATCGGCGTTATCCGGATCCGCGGCCAGCGCGGCGCGGAAGCGCGCGAGCGCGTTGTCATCGCCCTCGCCGGTGAAGCGGCCGGCACGCATGGACTCGTTGCCCTGCTGGACCAGCGTCGCGACCGCTTGATCATCCTGCTTGCGGTTTTCGGCGAGCGCCGCCCGCAACGACGGCAGGTCGGCGTAACCGGGTACGAGCAACGCGATGCGATCGACGATAGCGTTCGCCTTGGCACGATCGTTATCGGCCATGGCCTGGCGCGCCTGCGCGGCGAGACCATCGCCGACCTTGTCGAGACCGCGTGCGGCGACCGCATTGTTGCGGTCGGCATCCAGCACGCGGCGGTAGAGCGGGCCCGCACCGGCATCGCCATCCAGCGTGCCGGCAGCCAGCGCCTGCTGCGCCCGGTCGATCAACGATTCGGTCTGCTGCTGCGGGTTGCGTGCCTGCGACAGGCGCTGCGAAAGCTGCTCCACGTCGTTACCGCCCCCGAGCAGTTCGCGGGCCACGTTGAGCGCGGCCTCGGCCTCGTCCAGGCGGCCGGCGGTCAACGCCGCATCCGCACGGCTGACCTCGGCCTGCCCGACCCGGCGCAGGCCATCGCGCGCCTGGTCGCTATCGGGTTGCTGATCGCGGGCTTTCTCGAACAGTTCGCGTGCGCTATCGCCCTGGGTACCATCGAGCTTGCCCGCATTCAGCGCCGTGTTGGCCTGGGCCAGCGTGTCGTTGAGCTCCGTGCTGGGCACGAGGTTGCGCAAGCGATCCTGCTGCAGGTAAAGCGCCGTCGCCACACCGATCAGCGCGAGCACCAGTACAGGGATGAGCCAGCCGCGCTTGCGGGGACGTCCCGGGCCGCGTGAACGCGGCGGTGGTACGGCGCCGCCTCGACGGGGCTCGTCGATGACGATGTGCGGTAAACCATCGTCCACCGGCGGCGCCGGCTTATCGAGGTCATCCAGGCGACCGAGCGTCGGCTCGGTGCGTTCGTGGGGGTCGCGGCGTCCGCTCATGGCCAGGCATCGTCCATAGGAGCTTGCCAGCTTACCATTCAGGCGTGAACGGACGTTGTAGGCCATTAAAGCTCGACGCGAATACGGCCCGCCGCGCGCTTTGCCTTATCCAGTGCCTCATCGACGCTGCCCGCCCGGGCGAGCGTCACGGCCATGCGGCGACGGCCACGCACCTCCGGCTTGCCGAAGATCCGCAGCATCGTGCCGGTCTCGACCAGCGCGTCGGCGATGCCATGGTAGGTGGGCGCATGGCCCTCGCCTTCCACCAGCACCGCACACGATGCGGCCGGCGCGAACAGGTGGATCTCCGGCACAGGCAGGCCAAGGATGGCGCGCGCATGCAGCGCGAACTCGGAAAGATCCTGCGAGATCAGGGTGACCAGGCCGGTATCGTGCGGGCGCGGGCTCACCTCCGAGAAGATCACTTCATCACCGCGCACAAAGAACTCCACGCCGAACACACCCCAGCCACCCAGCGCCTGGGTGATGGCATCGGCCTGCTTTTCAGCGGCGGCACGCGCCGCGTCACTCATCGGTTGCGGCTGCCACGATTCGCGGTAGTCGCCATCTTCCTGGCGGTGCCCGATCGGCGCGCAGAACGCGACGCCACCCCGGTGGCGCACGGTGAGCAGGGTGATCTCGTAGTCGAAATCGATGAAGCCCTCCACGATGACCCGTCCCTTGCCCGCACGCCCACCCGACTGCGCGTAGTCCCACGCGTGACCCGCGTCAGCCGGCGTGCGCACCACGCTCTGCCCCTTGCCCGATGAGCTCATTACCGGTTTCACCACGCAGGGCGTGCCCAGGGCGGCGATCGCTTCGTCGAACGCTTCACGCGTGTCGCAGAAGCGATACGGCGAGGTCGGCAGGCCCAGTTCCTCCGCCGCCAACCGACGGATCCCTTCGCGATCCATCGTGAGCCATGCGGCCTTCGCCGTGGGGATGACCTTCAGTCCTTCCTTCTCCATCGCGACGAGGGTCGGTGTGTGGATGGCTTCGATTTCGGGGACCACGAGGTGCGGTTTTTCCTTTTCGATCACGGCACGCAAGGCCTCGCCATCCAGCATGTCGATCACATAGCTGCGGTGCGCCACCTGCATGGCTGGCGCGTTCGCGTAGCGATCGACCGCGATCACCTCTACGGCGAAGCGCTGCAGCTCGATCGCCACCTCTTTGCCCAGTTCGCCGGAACCCAGCAGGAGCACCTTCAGGGCAGTGTGGGTCTCGGGGGTACCGAAGGTTTTCATGGGCGGGCGGGTCCAGATGGGAAAGCCCCGATTCTACCGGCCCGGAGCCCTTACGAATGGGGGGCTTGACTCCGCCGGTGAACGTGGTGTGATGCAGCTGTCCCCGACAATCCGGAAGTACGCCCATGAGACGCTTACGCGCTGTTCTCGCCGTACTGCTGTGCCTGGCCCCAGTGTGCGCACTGGCCACGGAAACCTGGATGACCGTCATGCTCGACGGCCGCAAGGTCGGCAAGCTGAAAATTGACCGCGAGGCCGGCCAGGACAAGGTCACGACCTCGCAGGTGCTCGATTTCCGGCTTACCCGGATCAAAACCCCGCTGGCCATGCGCACCGAACTGCGTTCCATTGAATCGTCGGGTGGCAAGCCGCTCGCCTTCTACGCCAAATCCTCGATGTCCTCGCAGGAGAACCTGGTGCAGGGCGAGGTTCGCGATGATGGCGCGTTCCAGGTCGCGAACACCGTGGGCGGCGAGTCGCGGGTGAACCTGCTTATCTGGCCCACTGGAGCCGCCCTCGTGGAGGGCCAGCGCCTGAACATGGTGCGCAAAGGCTTCCGCCCCGGGACCACCTACCAGACCCGCAACTTCGACCCTGTGAAGCAGCAGGTGGCGACGGTGGATATCGTCGTCGTCGGCGACGAAGCCGTTGATCTGCCACAGGGGCGGGAAACCCTGCACCACCTGCGCCAGACCCTTGCCGGGAATAGCTCGCAATACGTGGATATCTGGGTGAACGACAACGGCGACGTGCGCCGCGGCATTGCCCCGCTCCTCGGTTTTCGCATGGAAATGGCCGCATGCGACGCAACCTGCGCCAACGCACCCGACCAGGATGTAGACCTGCTGCGTGCCGCCATGGTCGATGCCCCGCGGCCGATGGCCAACCTGCGCCTGGCACCCGTGCGCTACCTGATCAGCGTGCGTGGCAACCACCCCAACCCATTCATCGAAACCGACGAACAACACGTGCATGAGCTGGGCGATGACCTGTTCCAGGTGGATGTCGGCTTTGCCGTGCCGCGCAGCGACGAGCCCGGCCCCAGCCAGGAAGACACCGCGCCCAATCCATGGGTGCAATCGGATTCCCCGATCGTGCTGGCCCTGGCCAAACGGATCGTCGGCGATGCCTCCAGCGACCTCCAGCGCATGCGCCGCCTGCGCTCGTACATGTCTGACTACATCACCGAGAAAGGCCTCGACGTGGGCTATGCCTCGGCGCTCGAAACCATCAACACCCGCCGCGGTGATTGCACCGAGCACGCCGTGCTGCTGACCGCCCTCGCCCGTTCGCTGGGCATTCCGGCGCGCGTGGTGACCGGCATCGTCTACGTGGATCGTTTTGGTGGCGCCTCGCGGGTGTTTATTCCGCACGCGTGGACCCAGGCCTGGCTGGGCAACCGTTGGGTGAGCTTCGATTCTGCCCAGCGCCGCTTCGACTCCACGCATATCGCCCTAGGCACCGGCAGCGGTGATCCATGGCGGTTCTTCCGCTCCATGAGCGTGCTCGGCAGCATCCGCATGGAGCGGGCGACCCCGGCTTCGGCGCTCATGGATATGCCCGCCCCCGCGGGCGATGGCGGCGGCGTGGTCAGTGGCGGCGGCAAGGGGGCGGCCGGGGCGAATTGAAAATCTGATATCACTTAGATATCATCCGCCCCACAATCCCAGGGGCCCATCGTCATGAATGAACGTCCTGCTGCGTCATTGCCCGGCATCCCGATGCTTGCCGTGCTGTTTCTCCTCGGCCTCGCCGCCGTCGGCATCGTGCTCACCGGCGCCGATAGGCACGGTGCCCCGCTGGTACCGTTCTCCGGTGCCATCATGCTGGGCTTCCTCGCCTTCCTTGCGAAAGGTTTTTTCCAGGTCCAGCCGAACCAGGGCCAGGTGATGCAGCTGTTCGGCCGCTATACCGGCACCGAGCGCCGCGAAGGCCTGCGCTGGACCAACCCGTTCTACTCGCGCCGCCCCGTCAGCCTGCGTGTGCGCAACTTCGAGAGCAGCCGGCTGAAGGTCAATGACAACGACGGTAATCCCATCGAGATCGCCGCGATCGTCGTGTGGCAGGTCGTCGACACGGCCGAAGCGGTGTTCTGCGTCAACGATTACGAGAACTTCGTGCAGATCCAGAGTGAATCGGCACTGCGCCAGATGGCGCAAAGCTACGCCTATGACACGCACGACGATGGCCGCCCTTCGCTACGCAGCCACGGTGACGAGGTGAACAACCATCTGGGTCGCGAGATCGAGGCACGCCTGGACAAGGCAGGCGTGCAGGTCGTCGAAGCCCGCATCAGCCACCTGGCATACGCGCAGGAAATCGCCCAGGCCATGCTGCAGCGACAGCAAGCCAGTGCGATCGTTGCGGCGCGCAGCCGCATCGTCGAAGGCGCCGTGGGCATGGTCGCCATGGCCCTGGAACAGTTGCGTGCACAGGGTGTGGTCGAACTTGATGAAGAGCGCAAGGCGGCGATGGTGTCCAACCTTCTCGTCGTCCTTTGCGGCGACCGCTCCACGCAACCGGTGGTGAACACCGGGTCGCTGTATAGCTGACGCGTGGCGGAGAAAAAAGCCTATCCGCTGCGCATCAGCGCAGCCGTCCTCGAGGCCATGCAAAAGTGGTCCGAGGACGAGCTACGCTCGGTGAACGCGCAGATTGAATATGTGTTGCGCGATGCGTTGCGGCGTGCCGGGCGCATAAAGGGCAGCAAGATCGAAGCGATCGACGATCCCGACGGGTGACGCCGCCGCTAATCGACACCTCCCCTGTAGGAGCGCGCTTGCGCGCGATGGGTGCTCGCCGTAACCCGGATCGCGCGCAAGCGCGCTCCTACAGGGGTTGCGCTGCGGGATTTCTCAGGGAAAGGGCCGCGGCGATCCAGGCGGCGATGAAGGCCACGCCGCCGATCGGCGTGATCGCGCCGAACCAGCGCGGCGCGCCCAGCGCCAGCGCGTACAGGCTGCCCGAAAACACCACGATGCCGATGCCGAAGAGGGCAAGTGCCGCGCACCGCGCGCGACCCGGCGGTAAGCCGAGCACCCCTGCGAACAACGCTAGCGCATGCCAGAAGTGGTACTCCACGCCGGTGTGCCAGGTCGCCAGGGCTGCCTCATCGAGGGTGCCGCGTAGCGCATGCGCGCCAAATGCGCCAAAGACCACGGCGCTCGCGCCGGCCAGGCCGATCAGGAAAGCGGTGGAGGTGCTGACAGGTTGTCGCATTCGGGTGGTTCCCCAAGGGTTCCCCGCCGTGTGCACGACAGGGTGGCGTATGCTTCGGCGGATTGTTCCCCGGAGTGTCGCATGAAGCCGTCACCATGCCGCCGGGCCTTCCTGGCCCTGCTCGCCCTTGCCGCCCTGCTCCCGCTGGCAGCCTGCCAGCGCGAACCGCAACCGGAATGGCGGCTCAACGATGTGGCCGGCCACCTGCCCGACCTCGAGTTTCGCCTGACCGACGACAACGGCAAGGCGGTCACCGCGGCCGATTACCAGGGCAAGGTCGCAATCATGTATTTCGGTTACACGCACTGCCCCGACGTGTGCCCGCTCACACTCACCCAGTTGCACGTCGTCCTCGATCGCCTGGGCGCCCCAGCGGACAAGGTGCGCATTCTCTTCGTCAGCGTGGATCCCGCGCGCGACACGCCGCAGGTCATGCACACCTACGTGAACGCGTTCGACAAGCGCGCGGTGGGCCTGGTCGGTTCGCAGGCCGATGTGGAAGCGCTGGCCAAACGCTATCGTTCCGCATTTACACGCGAGCCCGACCGGGCCGACGGCAATTACGAAGTCAGCCACAGCTCCGCGATCTACATCTTCGACGCGAAGGGCAAAGCGCGCCTGCTTGCCACGCCATCGGCCTCACAGGACGATATCGTCCACGACCTGCACCTGCTCACCGCCCTGGAGCCCTGATCCGTGAAGACATCCCTGCTCTTCCTTGCCAGCCTGCTTAGCGTTGGCGCCGCTCACGCGGCGGAGACCTCCAGCGTGAAAGCCAGCGGCGCCTGGATCCGTGTGCTGCCCGGCAGCCTGCCCGCCGGTGGCTACCTCACGCTGGAGAACAGCTCGGACAAGGGCGTGGCGATCACCGGCGCGGCAAGCGCGGATTACGCTGACGCGATGATCCACAAGAGCAGCACCGAAACCGGCATGGGCCGCATGGAGATGGTCGACAAGGTGCCGGTGCCTGCGAAAGGCCAGGTGGCCTTCGCGCCGGGCGGCTACCACGTGATGCTGATGCAGCCGAAACACCCGGTGAATCCGGGTGACAAGGTCGTGGTGACGTTTACGCTCTCTGATGGGACGACGTTGCCGGTGACGTTTACCGCCAAGCCAGCCAACGCTACCGGGCCCTGAGGCTATCGCGCGCAAGCGCGCTCCTACATAGGGCAAATGCTATCGCGCGCAAGCGCGCTCCTACAGGGTCTGCGCAGGTCTTGTGTAGGAGCGCGCTTGCGCGCGATGCTTTTTACTTCGTGAGGAATTCGGCGGGCACGTCGTGCACGCCGATCTCCTCACGGAAGAGTTCCTGCACCTCGGCCGTCGCCGGTCCATCGTGTAACCACACTTCCAGCTGGTCGATCGCCGCGGCCGTACCGTAGGCCACGACCTCGACACTGCCGTCGATCATATTGCGGGCATACCCGGTGAGCTTCAGCTTCATGGCCTGCTCACGTGCCGAAGCGCGGAAAAACACACCCTGCACCCTGCCCCTCACGATGAATCGCGCGGCGTTCATATCATTTGCCCCTGGCGATGGCCTCATTGAGTTTCGCAGCGTCCACGGGACCAATGAAGCGCTTGGCCACGTGGCCGTCCGGCGCGATCAGGTAGGTGGTCGGCAGGCCCTTGGGGCTATCGAAATCCTTGGGCGGCGCCGTGACATCGATCTGCGCGATGGGATACACGACGGGATGCTTCGCGACGAACGCGCTGATGTCTTTCGCGTCGGTGTCCTCGAAGGCGAGGCCGATCGCGACGACATCCTTGCGTGATTTTACGAACGCCGAGATATCCGGCATCTCCTTGATGCACGGCACGCACCACGTGGCCCAGTAGTTCACGATCACCCACTTGCCGCGCTGCGCGGCCAGGTCGAACGGCTTGCCGTCGAGCGTCTTGACCTTCAACTCGGGCGTGGTGGTGGAGGCCATGGCAGGCACGGCAAAGGCGAACGCCAGGGCGGCGATAAGGCGGGGAATCATGCGGGAGCATCCTCGTTGGGGACGGTAGGAGGAGGAAACAGCTGGTCGAGCCGGGCGCCCAGCGTGGCGTCGAGCGCCCCGGCAAGCTGGTCGAGCAGCAGCATCAGGTCGGCCGGCAGGCGGATGCCCAGCCGTTCGACCTGTTCGCGTGGGTGCAGCGGGAGCCGGTATTGGGTGCAACGGTAAACGCGCCCGAGTTCGGTGGCATCCAGGCTGCGGCTGAGCATCCAGCCGCCGGATTCGCAGCGCTGGATCATGTCGGCCTTCTGCAGGTCCTCGAAATAACACGCGATGGCATTGCTCGGCAGGTACGGCTCGCTCACCCGCACGGTGGCCGGATCCACGCTATCGCCCATGCGCTGCGCGTTCACGAAGTGCTGCAGCACCACCAGCATGCCGATGAACTCCGCCCCTTCGGGTAGGGCATCGTGCGGCCGCGTGTACTCGAACGCGGAAATAGATGCGGCGATCGAGGCGCCCAGGATCACGATGATCCATGACAGGTAGATCCACAACAGGAAGATCGGGATCGCCGCCAGCGCACCGTAAATTTCCTCATACGTCGGTGCGTTGCGGATGAACTCCGTGAAACCCCAGCGCGCGATTTCGAACAGCACTGCGCCAAGCAAGGCACCGATCGCCGCGTGCCGCCACGATACGCGCCGGTTCGGCACCATCGTGTACATCAGCACCAGCGTGATGAAGGTGATGACGAAGGGCAACAGGTTCAGCAAGCCGCCCTGGGTGGCGATCTGGTCGGCCGCCGCGTGCAACATGGGCAAGGCCGTCAGGTACGAGGAGAGCACCAGGCCACCGACCACGAGGATCGGGCCGAGGGTCAGCGCAGCCCAGTACAACAGCAGGCGCGAACCCCAGCCGCGCGGCTTGCGCACGCGCCAGATCCGGTTGAGCCGATCCTCGATGCTCACCATCATCGACACGGCGCTGAACAGCATGACCAGGATCGATATGCCGGTGAGCTGGCTGGCCTTGTCGGCGAACGCGAGCATGTATTCCTGGATCTTGATGCCGGTGGCTGGCACGAAGTTCTGGAACGCATAGTTGGCCAGGCTGCCCCGCCATTCAGCGAACACCGGGAAGGCGGAGAGAATGGCGAATACTGCGACGGTGAGCGGCACCAGGGAAACCAGCGTGGTGTACGAGAGCGCGCCCGCCGTCTCGAAGCACTTGTCGTCGACGAAGCGCAGCCAGGTGAAGCGGGTGAAGCTCAGGGCGCGTTCGCGGTCGAAGCGCAGCGGCATGGGCATCCTTCGTTGGTCCCGGAACATTGGGAACGTCCTCGTAGTTCTGCGAGACTAGCGCCTTCCAAAAGGCAGCCGTCCATGTCTCACGACATCCTCGTACTCTACTACAGCCGATCTGGCCACACGGCCCAACTCGCCCGCCTGGTCGCCCGCGGTATCGAGGAAGTACCCGGCATGCGCGCCCGCCTGCGCCAGGTCCCACCCGTCGCGCCGGTCACGGAAACGGCGATGCCGCCCGAGCCCGAGGAGGGCGCACCCTACGTTTCCCGGGCGGATCTCGTGGAGTGCGTCGGCATGGCCATCGGTAGCCCCACGCGGTTTGGCAACATGGCGGCGCCGCTGAAGTACTTCCTGGATACAACCGGCGCGGAATGGGCCTCGGGCGCGCTGGCCGGCAAGCCGGCCGCGATGTTCACCTCGACCAGCACGATGCATGGTGGCCAGGAGACGACCTTGATGTCCATGGCCCTGCCCCTGCTCCATCACGGCATGCTCATCGTCGGTATTCCGTACACCGAGCCGCTGCTTTCGACCACGACCTCGGGCGGCACGCCCTATGGCGCCAGCCATGTCGCGGGGCACCGTGGCGATAACGGTATCAGCAATGACGAACGCGACCTCGCCCGCGCACTCGGCAAGCGCCTGGCCGACGTGGCCCGCCGCCTGGGTACCCCGGCGTGAGGCCTGCCGCCACCGGCTTGCAGAAGGCCGGGCTTGCCGCGTGGGCCGCGCTGTTGGGGGTCCAACTGCTTTGGTACACGGCGTATCCACCGGTCTCCATTCCCGTATGGGTCGCCCTGCTGATCACCGTGCCGCCGCTGCTGCTGCCGCTGCTGGCGTTGCGCAATGTCACCCGCGCGTTGTTGTGGGTGGGTACGTTGGCGCTGTTCTATTTCTGCCATGGCGTCTCCGAGGCATGGAGCTCCACGGGCGACCGCTGGCTGGCGTGGATTGAAATCACCCTCTGCCTGCTGCTTATCGGCACGCTCGGCGCGGGCGTGCGTCGCCGCTAGCGCCCATCGCGCGCAAGCGCGCTCCTACACAAAGGGCGGCTGTTGTAGGAGCGCGCTTGCGCGCGATGGGGCCGCGGGGACACCCATGGTGCACAGCGTATCGACGTACGCCGCCGCACGGTGCACCCTAACCGGGTCTGCCAATGGAGAGGTGCCACGATGGGTTTCCTGCAGGACGCGCCGCGCCTGGCGCACCCGTTCCGCGAAGATCGCGTGCTGGATGCATGGCTTGGCCACGTATTGCCTGTCGACCGGCTCGCCGATTGCGCACCCGACCTGGATGCCCTGGGTGATTACGCGCTCGATGCCTACGAGCGCCGCCAGCGCACCCCGCGCAGCGAACCGGTCCTGACCCAGTGGGATGCCTGGGGCGCACGCGTCGATCGCATCGCGCTCACGCCGGCGTGGGAAGAAGGCCCGGCCATGACTACCCGCCATGCGGTGCTCGCCGCCGGCCATGGCGACTCGCCGTGGTCGCGCGTGGAAGAGTTCGCCCGCGTCTATCTCTACCACCCGGCAAGTGAGTTTTATTGCTGCCCACTGGCCATGACCGATGGCGCGGCGACGGCATTGAAGGCTTCGGGCAACCAGGCCCTCATCGATCGCGCGCTACCGCGATTCCTCAGCCGTGATGCATCGCGCTTCTGGCTTTCGGGCCAGTGGATGACAGAAACGCCGGGCGGCTCCGACGTGGGCCGCACTGAGACCGTTGCACGCCAGGATGCGAACGGCCAATGGCGCCTGTACGGGCGCAAGTGGTTCAGTTCTGCCGTGGTCGGTGAAGCCGCCCTTGCCCTCGCCCGCCCCGAGGGCGCAGGCCCCGGCACCGCGGCCCTCGCCCTGTTTTATGTGGAAACGAAGGATGCGAAGGGCGCCTGGCAAAACATCACGATCGATCGCCTGAAAAAGAAGCTCGGCACGCACGAGCTGCCCACCGCCGAAATCCACCTCGATGGACTGCCCGCGACACCGGTCGGCGCGCTTGAGCATGGCGTGCGCCAGGTCGCGCCCATGCTCAATGTGACGCGCACCTGGAATGCCGTGTGCGCCGTCGCGAGCATGGCCCGCGCCATCGCCCTGGCGCGTGACTACGCGACACGGCGCCGTGCTTTCGGCGCCCGCCTGATCGACCAGCCGCTGCACGCGCGCACGCTTGCCGACATGCAGGCGACGTTCGAAGGTGCCTTCTCGCTGGCCTTCTACGTTGCCGAACTGCTCGGTCGCACCGAGCGGGGGCTGGGCGACGCCCACGAACCCGCCCTGCTCCGCCTGCTCACGCCCCTGGCCAAGCTGTGGACGGCGAAAGCCTCCATCGGCGTGGTCTCCGAGGCGCTGGAATGCTTTGGTGGCGCCGGCTACATCGAAGATACCGGCCTGCCGCAGCTACTGCGCGACGCGCAGGTGTACGCCATCTGGGAAGGGACCACGAACGTGCTGTCCCTCGATATGTTGCGTGCGCTCGGTAACAGCGGCGTGGATCCGATACGTACCGCCATCCTCACGCTGCTGCCCGTGGACACCCCGGACCGCAGGACCATCACGGCCATGCTCGATACCACCGAGGCCCTGCTGGGCGACGTCGTCGGCGACCGGGCATCGCTGGAAGCCTCCGCTCGTGGCATCGCGTTTACCCTGGCCCGGTGCGTGGCTGCCGCGCTGCTGGCGCGTTCCGCCGGATGGGGCGATGCCGGCGGGGATCCACGCCCCGCCGCGGCCTGCCGCCGGTTCATGGCCCGCGGCCTCGACCGGCTGGCCCTGCCCGCCAACGATGACGATAGCCTGCTCGCTTCAGATATCCCCGCCACGTAATGCCCACAGGGGCGGTAGAATGGCCGCCCGCTTCGTCCACGCTTCCCAGGCCAGTCCATGCAGCATCTCACCATCGTCACCACCGGCGGCACCATCGACAAGGTTTATTTCGACGACAAGTCGGATTACCAGATCGGCTCCCCGCAGATCGGCGACATCCTGACCCAGCTGGGCGTCGCGTTCCGTTTCGACGTGATTCCCATCCTGCGCAAGGACAGCCTGCACGTGACCGAGGAAGATCGCGCCCTCATGCGCAGCACGATCGAGGCACAGCCGCACCGCCACGTGCTGGTGACCCATGGCACGGACACGATGGTCGAAACCGCCGCCGTGCTCGAAGGCATCCCCGGCAAGGTCATCGTCCTTACCGGCGCGCTGAACCCGGCACGCTTCCAGGGCTCCGATGCCGTGTTCAACATCGGTTGCGCCGTCGGCGCCGTGCAAACGCTGGCCGATGGCGTGTATATCGCCATGAACGGCCGCGTGTGGGATCCGAAGAAGGTCCGCAAGAATCGCGACGCCAACCGCTTCGAAGCGGTCTGATCCCAACCCCTTGTAGGAGCGCGCTTGCGCGCGATGGGTGCTCGCGGCAGACCTGATCGCGCGCAAGCGCGCTCCTACAGGGCCATTCGCTCTTCGACTACGGCATCGAGGGTGGCACCCGCATCGAGCAGGCCGGCGCCGCAGGCTTTTGGGCAGCGCGCGGGCCGTGCATTGTCGACCAGGTGGCGGGTGATGTCGTCGACGCCGAGTGACGGATCCGCCGAGCGCATCAGCGCGACGACGCCACTGACCAGCGGTGCGGCCATCGATGTGCCGGCGAGGTAGCCGAACACGCTGCGCCACGGAACACGTGCGCCTTGGTCCACCGCTGAGATCATGTCGTCCGTGCGCAAGCCGCGCAGCGAGCCACCCGGGGCTGCAAGCGACACGGCGGTGCCATGGTTTGAACACCACGCGAGCCGCCCCTGCCGGTCCAGCGCACCAACATTGATGACGCCCGGGCAATTCCCTGGTGCGACCGTGCCTGCCGACACCCCATCATTACCCGCTGCCGCGACGACCACGGACCCGCGTGCGCGCGCCTGGGCCACGGCATCCGCCATGGCCTCGCCGCAGGCACCTTCCACGCCGAGGCTCAGGTTGATGACATCCGCGCGATGCGTCGCGACGGGCACGCCGCGCACCTCGCCGCCGGAAGCCCACGCGATCGCGTCGATCACATCGGACAGGTACCCCCCGCAATGGGCAAGCACGCGCACCGGCAGGATCTTCGCCTCCGGCGCGACGCCGACGATGCCCAGGCGATTCCCACGTTTTGCCGCCGCCAACGCCATGACATGCGTTCCATGCCACGACGAACGTGAGCCAGCGCGACGTCCGCAGTCACCAGGATCTTCCCAGTCACCTTCGTCGCGCGGATCGGCATCCCGGCCATCGCCGTCGCGCGCGCGGCCGGCATCGGTGACGAAGTCGTAGCCGGGCAAGAGCTGGCCATCGAGTTCCGGGTGCGATGTCACGCCCGTGTCGAGAACCGCCACCACCGCACCCTCGCCGCGCGTGCCCTGCCAGGCGACTTCGGCATCGATCCCCGCACGCGGGTCATGCAGCGACCACTGGCGTGGGTATAGTGGATCTGCCAACGCAGCGGGTTTGACGATGCGATCTTCTTCGACGCTGATCACACCGGGGAAGCGTACAAAGTGTGCAGGGTTGCCGTCTTCGATGTCGAACACCTCAGCGCCCGTTGCCAGCGTAGCGATGTGTCTGGGCTGGCCCGGATCGACGGCACGCCTACGGCGCGCGCTGGATGCCTGGGGTACCCGCGCGGCGGTGGCTGAAGGCTGATCGGCGAAGCGCACGATGTAGCGCGTGGCGGGAACAGGCAGGGCGGTCAACACAGTGAGGCAAAGTAAAAGGCAGCGTCGATACATGCGTGGTGTCCTTCGTGAGGGAAGAACCACGCTATTTAATCTTGAACAGGCCGCGTAGACGGCGCGCGCCACGCGAACGTGTAGGCACATGCCTGTAGGAGCGCGCTTGCGCGCGATCGGGGGTATCGCAAGATCCATCGCGCGCAAGCGCGCT
>NZ_DASYCB010000052.1:0-22133 GCF_036500425.1 Luteibacter sp. | reverse complement strand
GCGCTCCTACAAAAGACCTGCGCAGGCCCCTGTAGGAGCGCGCTTGCGCGCGATCCCGGTCACGTCACGGGCAGGCGTCTGTAGGAGCGCGCTTGCGCGCGATCCCAGGTAGCGTCAAGCTGGCGGGGTGGCCAGCTCGGGGTTATCCCAGCCTTCCTTCTTCTTGAAGCGCGCCCCGTGCGCCTGTTCCAGTTTCGCCAGGCGCTCGCGGACCTTGGCGACGCCTTCGGTGCGCAAGTATTGGATGGGGCCGCCGCGAAACGGTGCGAAGCCCGTGCCGAAGATGACGCCGGCATCAAGCAGGTCGGCATCATCGACCACGCCCTCGGCGAGGCACGCGACGGCTTCATTTACCATCGGCAGGATCATGCGGTCCTGCAGATCGGCCGGCGGCACGTACGCGGGATCGACGTCCGGCTTATCTGGCTTGCCTTCCTTCCACACGTACAGGCCTTCACCATCCTTCTTGCCGCGCTTGTTCGCGGCCAGCTTCTCGTCAAGGCCGGCAGGCACTTCCAGGCCAAGGAACGGGGCGAGCTCTTTGCCAACCGACGCGCACACGTCGAGGCCGACCGTATCCGCCAGCTCGATGGGCCCCATCGGCATGCCGAACTTCTTTGCCTCACGGTCGAGCACCGGGCCTGGCACGCCTTCGTTGTAGAGGCGCATGGCCTCCATCAGGTACGGCATGAGGATGCGGTTGACGAGGAAGCCTGGCGTGCCCTTGACCGACACGGGCAACTTGCCGATCGCCTTGCAGAAGGCGAGCGCGCGCTTCTCGATCGCCGGGTCCAGCTTGTCATGGCGTACCACTTCCACCAGCGGCATCTGCGCCACCGGATTGAAGAAGTGCAGGCCGAGGAAGCGCTGCGGTGCACCGAGGCCCTGGCGGAGTTCATCGAGCGGGATCGACGACGTGTTGCTCGCGAGGATCTCGTCCGCCTGGAACTGCGGCTCAATGGTCGCGTACAGCGCGTGCTTGGCTTCCGGGTTCTCGTAGATGGCTTCGATGGCGAGATCCGCATCGGCCACGCCCTTGCCTTCGACATCGGCACGGAGGCGCGCAGTCGCCGCTTCCACCTTGGCCGGTGCCTTGAGTTTCTTCTCGAACATGGCGCGGGCGCGCTTGATCGCCGGCTCCACGAAACGCAGCTCGCGATCCTGTAGCGTGACTTCGAAGCCCTTCAGCGCCGACCATGCGGCGATATCGCCACCCATGGTGCCCGCGCCCACCACGTGCACGTGTTTGATGCCGTGGTCGATGCCGCCGCCGAGGCCCTTCAGGCGTTCCTGCAGGAAGAAGATCCGGATGAGGTTGCGGGCGGTGGGTGTCGTGGCGAGCTTCGCCACGGACCGGGCCTCGAGCTTGAGCCGCTGCTGGATGTTGCCGCCACCGTTAGCCCAGACATCGATGAGCGCGAAGGGCGCCGGGTAGTGCTCCCTGCGCACTTTCGCCGCCGTCTGCTTGCGCACCATGGGCGCGAGGATCAAGCGGACGGGCAGGGTGTTGGTGGCCCAGGCCTTGGCACGCTGCGCGAAAGGACGGGGCGACGGACGCTTGGCCAGGTGGCGGGCTTCGGCCAGGAGTTCGTCCGGCCGGGCCAGGCGGTCGACCAGGCCCACGGTCTTGGCACGCCGCGCATGGAATGGTTTGCCGGTCAGCATGGCAGGCAGGGCATCCGGTGCGCCGATCAGGCGCGGCAGGCGGGCGCTGCCACCCCAGCCGGGGTGGATCCCGAGCATGACTTCGGGCAACCCGATCTTCGTGCTGTCGTCGTCCGCGGCGATGCGGTAACGGCAGGCGAGCGCCAGTTCCGCGCCGCCGCCCATGCATGCGCCGTGGATCGCGGCCACGGTGGGAAAGGGTAACCGGGCCAGGGATTCGAACACCCGCTGGCCGTTCTCGATGTTCTCGAGGACGGTCCCGGTGTGCGCGTACTCCACGAATTCCCGTATGTCCGCACCCACGGCAAAGCCGGAGGGCTTGGCAGAATGGATCACGACGCCCTTCGGGCCTTCGATAGCCAGGCGTTCCACCAGGGTACCCAGTTCATCCAGGACCTCGCGGGCCAGCGCGTTCGCACTGGAGCCCTCACGGTCAAGGGTGAGGACGACGATGCCATCGTCGCCTTCGCTGGTCTTCCAGTGCTTGAATCGGAGTCCTTCGAACATGGCCGTCGTGCGTGGCGAATGAGCGCATCACCATACCTTCCCGTCGTGCCGAATGCGAGATACCCCGCCGTATGGTCGGCGCGTCGCACCCATCTGGCGCCGCGACCCCGGTTGGCCCGATACTGCGCGCCAGTCAAGTAGCCAGATGGCCGAGGTCTGTGGATCCCATCGTAGGAACGGATGTCTTCGACCGAATCCTTTCGGCCGCCGGCCCGCTCGTCGCCCTGAAAGCGGACGAGCCGATCATGCTTATCGATCAGTTCCGCCTGGTCGCCCGGCGCACCGGCCAGGCCGTGTATCTGTGGCGTGGCGGCGAGGGGCTGACCAGCCTGCGCGATGCTCAGATGCGCGTGCCAGGATGCACCCGGCTTGGTGATGCGCTCCGTTACATCCTGCAGAGCCTGCACTTTGGGGTGTACCTGCTCGATATGCCGGCGGGTGTTCCCAGCGCGACCGATGGTGCGCTTTTACGGCAACTTGCCAAGGCACAGACGGGGCACGTGCGCCGTGTGGTCCTGCTCGGTGCCAGCGCGACCCTGCTTGCCACCTTCGATGACGATATCGTCCGCGTCGATGCCGACCGCGGGGCCCGTGCCATCGCTCCGCGCCTTCGCGATGGCCGCTGGGTGGTCTGAGCCATGATGTCGATCCCCGACGCCAGCGGCGTCCTGATTTTTACCCCGCGCCGCGACATGCGCCGCGCGGTATTCGACGCCCTCGACGCCGATGGCGCTTTTGTCCTGCTCAGCGCGCGCGATGCGTTCCAGCTGGAGGCGTTGCTCGCCGATGCGCCGCCGCTGCAAGTCGCGGTGGTGGGCGGCGATGGCAGCGACGATGTGCGCCTTGGCATGCGTGTCCTGCGTAGTTTCGCCGCCTATCGCGACATCCCGGTGGTGTATCTCGTGCCGGATGGTCCTCTTGCCGTCGCGCCTGATGATGGTGCTGCCTGGTTGCGCGAAAGTGCGATCGCCGCCGAACTCGCCCAGCGCGTGCGCATGGCGGTGGCCGTCGATACGACGCCGCCACCGACCGCGGTTCAGGCGGATTTCCGTTTTGCATTCGATGCCGGCGCCGCCTGGGCGGTGGCTTCCGCATCGGATGGGTGCATCGTCGATGCCGGTGCCGGCATGCGCCGCCTGTGTGCGGAGGATGCGCCGATCCAGGGTCGGCTGTTGCGCGATGTCTTCATCATGGTCGATGGCGCGAGCTGGCCGATGCCCGATGGCGACGGTATGGCCTGCGTGCTGCACCGTGCCGATGGCAGCGAGATTCCTGGCGAGGTCGATGTTCGCCATCTGCTCGATGGCCAGGGTGGCCACCGCATCGCCGTCGCTTTTCGCGACATGCGCGCGAGCGATACGGCGGCGCGAGCGTTGTCCCTGCTCTCCGTTCTCGACGCATGCCCCAGTGACGACGAGGGTCTGGGCGAGGCGGCCGCGATGCTGGCCGATGCGCTCGACCTTGATGTCGTCGGTATCTGGAGCGCGCTGCCGGAAAGCGAAGGCGACCCCGAAGTCATCGCGCGCATCTGGAACGGCCCCGGCCAGGTGGAGTGGGCGGACGCCGCCGATCTGCCTTTGCTCAAGCTTTGCCTGAGCGGCGAGCCGATCGTGCGGCTAGGCGATGGCCGTGCCGCGATGCCGGCCGATCCGCTTATCGATGCGCTCGGCCTCAGTTCGATTGTTTTCCTGCCGCTGTTCGATGAACGGCGCAATCCCATTGGTGCCATGCTCGCGGGCCGCCGGCGTGCGGCCAGCGATGGCCGGGTATTCGAGCTGGCACTGCGTGCCGCCTCGGCGCGCTTCAGCGCGGCGCTCGAACTACGCCGTGCGCGCGACCAGGGCCGCGAGCGCGGGCTGGTCGATCCGCTGACCGGCCTGCCCAATCGCCTGTTGTTCAACGACCGGCTGGATACCACGATCCGCGAAGCGTCGCGCACCGGCGAACTCTTCGCCGTGCTGTTCGTGGATCTCGATCGTTTCAAGGGCATCAACGAAACGCTGGGCCATGCCGTGGGCGACCAGGTGCTTACGGCGGTCGCTCGCCGCCTGCGCTCCAGCGTGCGCGGTTCCGATACGGTGGCCCGCTACGCCGGCGATGAATTCACCCTGGTGCTTCGCCACATCATCAAGCGCGAAGACGTGCTGCGGATTGCCGAGAAAATCGTGCAGGCGATGGAAGTGCCATTGCACCTCGACGATGGCTCCGAACTGCAAGCCACGGTGTCGGTCGGTATCGCCTTCTTCCCGGATGATGCGGTTGAGGGCGAGCTCCTGCTGCGCCACGCCGACGAGGCCATGTACGGTGCCAAGAGCCTGGGTCGCAACAATTACCAGGTGTACGCGGCCAGCGTGGATACCGCCCAGCAGCAACAGGGCGAACTGAAGGCGCGCCTGCGCCATGCCGAACGCAATGGGGAGTTGCGGGTGTTCTACCAGCCCCAGGTCGATGCCGTTACGGAAGATATCGTCGGCATGGAAGCGCTGGTGCGCTGGGAACATCCCGAGCTGGGGATGATCAGCCCAGGGTTCTTTATTCCGCTTGCCGAGGCCAGTGGCCTCATCGTGCCCATTGGCGAGTGGGTGCTGCGTACCGCATGCGCTCAAGCCGCCGCCTGGCAAGACCGGTACCGTATGGGCCTGCGCCTGGGCGTGAATCTTTCCGCGGTGCAGCTGATGCAGGCCAACCTGGCCGCCGTGGTCGCCCGTGCGCTCGAAGATACGGGGCTGGATGCGTCGCTGCTCGAACTGGAAGTGACAGAGAGCATCAGCGTGAAGACGGTGCCGCACCTGGTGGAAACCCTGGATGCACTGCATGCGATGGGCTGCCGCATCGCGATCGATGACTTTGGTACGGGCGCGGCGTCACTGGATTACCTGCGCCGCCTGCCGGCCGACCGGATCAAGATCGACCAGAGCTTCGTCCGCAACATCGGTGTCGATCCCGATGATGAAGCCATCGTCCGCGCCACGATCGACATGGCCCACCGGCTCAAGCGCGGCGTGGTGGCGGAGGGTGTCGAGATCGAGCAGCACTTGCAGTTCCTGAAGGCGAACGGCTGCGACGAGTTGCAGGGCTACCTGTTCTGCCGGCCGCTGCCGACGGTCACCTTCGACAAGCTCCTTGCCGAGCGCGAGCGCATCGTGACCGAGGGCCAGAGCCTGGCCATGGTGTAGGAGCGCGCTTGCGCGCGATCCGACCTACCGGTTGGGTTGAGCTTCACCGGTGCAACCGCATATTTTTGTCTGGGGCGCGCATGATTGAACTTGCGGGGCCGCGGCAGGTCTCAGCTGCGCCCGCGACTGGACCGAATGAGTTTGAGGAGACGGCCCGGATGGGCGAAAACGAACTGGATCAAGCACTTGTCGAACGCGTGCAACAAGGAGATCGCCGCGCCTTCGATTTGCTTGTCCGCAAGTACCAACACAAGCTGGTCGCCCTGATTTCACGCTATGTCCACGACTGGACCGAGTGCGAGGACATTGCCCAGGAGGCCTTCGTGCGTGCGTGGCGCGCCCTGGGCTCGTTCCGCGGCGAAAGCGCTTTCTACACCTGGCTGTACAAGATCGCCGTGAACACGGCCAAGAACCACCTGGTGGCCATGGGCCGCCGCCCGCCCACCGGCGATATCGATGCCGAGGACGCCGTTTACGTGCCTGGGGCCACGCGCATGCATGAGAACGCCACCCCAGAGCGCGAACTCATGCGTGAGCAGGTGGAACAAACGGTGTTTTCTACTGTCGAAGCGTTGCCCGAGGAACTTCGGGTCGCGATTACCCTGCGCGAGGTGGAAGGCAAGAGTTACGAGGAAATTGCCGCCGCCATGGATTGTCCGATCGGGACGGTCCGTTCGCGTATCTTCCGGGCCCGCGAGGCCATTGATGAAAAATTGCGGCCATTGTTGTCCGACCGCGAGGAACTGAACCCATGAGCGAAGCCAATCGGGAAATTCTCTCTGCCGGCATGGATGGAGAGCTGTCACGGGAGGAGATCCGCTTCCTGTTGCGCCGCCTGGAGGCCGATTCGGCCCTGGCGAGCACCTGGTCGCGCTACCACACCGGCCGCGACGGCCTGCGCGGCGAGGCACTGCCGCCGGTATCGGCCGGCTTCGCCGATCGCGTCATGGCGGCCATCGAGGCCGAAGCCATGCCACAGGCGACCTCGGTAGCGGCGCCGCGCCGTCGCTGGTTGCACTGGTCCGCCGGTAGCGCCATCGCCGCGAGCGTGGCGGTGGCGGCCCTCATGGCCTCGCAGCCTGCCGGCAACCACGGTGCGGCACCCGAAGTCGCCCACCACGCCGCGGCATCGGCGGGTGCCGATATCGCGGACGCCACGCCTGAGCCGGCGGCTGCGCCGGTAGCCCCGCAGTGGCTCAGCGGCAATGTCGCCTCGCAGTTCACCCAGAAGGCCGCCTTCGACAGTTCGGGTGACGAGGCCGCTACCGCGTACCTGCCGCGCTCCACCCCGTACCAGATCCAGCGCGTTCGCGCTGACGAAGTCCGCGATGCCAGCCGGGGTCAGTACCAGTTGCTGATGACCCGCCCGGATGGCTCCCGCTACGTGCAGCCGCAAGCGGCACCGGCCGCGCGATAAGCCGCGTCGTATCCGGCGCGCGCCGCCGTCCCCGGCGCGCCTCCCTTCCTGCTTTTAAGTGAACCGTGTGGCGAAGCCGCCGCACGGGCGGTCATGCCTGAAGAAAAGGAGAAACACCCATGGCATCCTGGCACGCACGCGCGCTGATCGGTGGCGCGCTCGTCATGGCGAGCGTCGGCGCGCAAGCCCAAACCTTGCCTGATTTCACCGGCATCGTTGAGAAGAACGCACCCGCCGTCGTCCATGTCGAGGCGAAATCCTCTGGCCCCACGGCGGCACGCAAAGGGGCGGGTCGCGGGGCGCAGGACAGTCCCAATGACCAGGACGAACTGCTACGGCGGTTCTTTGGCTTACCCGGCATGCCTGCGCAGCCGAGTGAGCAGACCTCGCTCGGTTCTGGCTTCATCATCTCGGCCGACGGCTACATCCTCACCAACGACCATGTCGTCGACGATGCGGACCAGGTGAAGATCCGCCTGCAGGATCGCCGCACCTTCACCGCCAAGGTCGTCGGCAAGGATCCGCAGTACGACATCGCCTTGCTCAAGGTCGATGCCAGTGCGCTCCCCACGGTCACGATCGGCGACTCGCGCAGCGTCAAGCGGGGCCAGTGGGCCCTGGCGATCGGCTCCCCGTTCGGCCTGGATGCCACGGTTACCCACGGCATCATCAGCGCCGTGGGTCGCAACCTGGGTAGTGGCGACCAACCCTATACCTCCTTCATCCAGACCGATGTGCCGATCAATCGCGGCAATTCCGGTGGTCCGCTGTTCAACCTGCAAGGCCAGGTCATCGGCGTGAACTCGCAGATCTACTCGACCTCAGGTGGCTACCAGGGGCTGTCCTTCTCCATTCCTATTGACGTCGCGATGAACGTGGTCCAGCAGATCAAGGCCAAGGGTTACGTCTCGCGCGGCATGCTCGGCGTGACGGTCCAGCCGGTCGACCAGTTCGTGAAAAACCTCAATCTGCCCGACGCCAACGGCGCCCTGGTCGCCCAGGTCACGCCGGGTAGCGGGGCAGACAAGGCCGGCCTCAAGCAAGGCGATGTCATCCTCGGTTTCAACGGCACCCCCATCACCCAGTCCGTGGACCTGCCACCGCTCGTAGGCATCACCCCGCCGGGCTCCATGGCCAAGGTGGAGATCCTGCGCGATGGCAAGAAGCAGAGCGTGGACGTCAAGGTCGGCGAGCTGCCCCGCGACAAGAACGCCCTGGCCGAAGCGATGGGTGCGGCGGCCGGCGGTTCGGCAGCGGCGCTGGGCCTGTCCGTGGAAGATATCGATGCGCAATCGCGCAGCGAGCTGGGCCTGAAGGCGGGCGAGGGGGTGGTGGTGAGCAAGATCACCGGCCGTGCCGCCGCCAGTGCCGGCCTGCAAACCGGTGATGTCATTCTCATGGTCAACCAGAAGCGGGTCGGCAGCGCCGCCGCCTTCCGCGATGCCGTCAAAGGCGTGAAAGAGGGTGATACGGCCATGTTGCTGGTCCGCCGCGCCGACTCCACGCGGTTCGTAGGAATTACCGTGCCAAGCGACAAATAGGGGCACGCTCGCAAGGGATGGGCCGGGCCGCCGAGCGCGGACGGCCCTTGCCATGCGATAATGCGGGATTCGCACCGGCCAAGACGGCGGGTGCGCGTCGTTCGCGCCGCGAGCGATGGTGAACGTGACCACGGCGCTCCATGGAACTCATCCGCAACTTCTCCATCATTGCCCACATCGACCACGGTAAGTCGACCCTGGCCGACCGCATCATCCAGTTGTGCGGCGGCTTGTCCGAGCGCGAAATGGAAGCGCAGGTCCTCGACAACAACCCGATCGAGCGTGAGCGTGGCATCACCATCAAGGCGCAGTCGGTGTCGCTGCCGTACACGGCCCGCGATGGCAAGACCTACCAGCTCAATTTCATTGATACCCCGGGCCACGTGGATTTCAGCTACGAGGTGAGCCGCTCGCTGTCCGCCTGCGAGGGCGCGCTGCTGGTGGTGGATGCCGCCCAGGGTGTCGAGGCCCAGTCCGTGGCCAACTGCTATACCGCGATCGAGCAGGGTCTGGAGGTCATTCCGGTCCTCAACAAGATCGACCTGCCCACCGCCGATATCGACAAGGCCAAGGCCGAGATCGAGGCCGTCATCGGCCTGGATGCGTCCGACGCCATTCCGGTCAGTGCCAAGACCGGGCAGAACGTCATCGAAGTGCTCGAGGCGATCATCCACAAGATCCCGCCGCCGAAGCCGCGTGATACGGACAAGCTCCAGGCGCTGATCATCGATTCGTGGTTCGACAATTACCTGGGCGTCGTCTCGCTGGTTCGCGTCATGCAGGGCGAGATCAAGCCGGGCGACAAGATCCTGGTCATGTCCACGGGCCGCACCCACCTGGTCGATGACGTCGGCGTCTTCACACCGAAGCGCAAGAAGCTCGAGAAGCTCTCGGCGGGCGAGGTGGGCTGGATCAACGCGTCGATCAAGGATGTCCACGGCGCCCCCGTCGGCGATACGCTCACCCACGCCGGCAAGCCGGCCGCGGAACCGCTGCCGGGCTTCCAGACCATGCAGCCGCGCGTGTTCGCCGGCTTGTTCCCGGTTTCGGCCGATGATTACCCGGCGCTGCGCGAGGCGCTCGACAAGCTGCGCCTGAACGATGCAGCCATGTTCTTCGAACCGGAAAGTTCTGAGGCTATGGGCTTCGGTTTCCGCTGCGGCTTCCTCGGCATGCTGCACATGGAAATCGTGCAGGAGCGCCTGGAGCGCGAATACGACCTCGACCTGATCACGACCGCGCCGACGGTGGTGTATGAAGTGGCGAAGACCGATGGCTCCGTGCTCAGCATGGATAACCCGGCCAAGCTGCCCCCGCCGCAAATGATCGCCGAGATCCGCGAGCCGATCATCGTCGCCAATATCCTCACGCCCGCCGAGTACGTCGGCAACGTCATCAAATTGTGCGAAGAAAAGCGTGGCGTGCAGCGGACGATCCAGTACCTCGCCACCCAGGTGCAGATCACCTATGAGCTGCCCCTCGCGGAAGTCGTGCTGGATTTCTTCGATCGCCTGAAATCGGTGTCGCGGGGCTATGCCTCGATGGATTACCACCTGGAGCGCTTCGACGCCGGCCCGTTTGTGCGCGTGGATATCCTTATCAATGGCGATCGCGTCGATGCCCTGAGCCTGATCGTGCACCGCTCGCACGCGGATCGCCGCGGCCGCGAGCTGGTCGAGCGCATGAAGGAGCTGATCCCGCGCCAGCAGTTCGATGTGGCGATCCAGGCGGCGATCGGTGCGGCGGTTATCGCCCGCTCCACGGTCAAGGCCCTGCGCAAGAACGTTCTCGCCAAGTGCTATGGCGGCGACGTATCGCGTAAGAAGAAGCTCCTGGAAAAGCAGAAGGAAGGCAAGAAGCGCATGAAGCAGGTCGGCTCGGTGGAAATCCCCCAGGAAGCCTTCCTCGCGGTGCTGAAGGTCGACAAGTAAGAGTCACCCGCGGGTGGCATGACGTTTTACCCATGGAAACCCGGCGCCGGATGCGCCGGAATGGACCCACCGGGTCCTTCACACGACTAACGGAGATGGCATGGCGGCTTTTGATTTTTCGGCGATCCTACTGGGCGTGACGGTCCTTTTCGGCGTCATCTGGCTCTTTGATCGCCTGTTCCTCGCCAAGGGCCGGCGTGCCCGAGCCGAAGCCCAGGGCAGCGAAATCGCCGAGCCCTGGCCGGTGGACTGGGCCCGCTCCCTGTTCCCGGTGATCCTGGTGGTGCTGATCCTGCGCTCGTTCGTGGCGGAACCGTTCCGGATCCCGTCGGGCTCGATGATGCCGACCCTGGACGTGGGCGACTTCATCCTCGTCAATAAATTCTCGTACGGCCTGCGCCTGCCGGCCTTCAACAACAAGATCGTGGAAAACGGCGAGCCGCGCCGCGGCGATGTCGTCGTATTCCGCTTCCCCGGCTACCGCTGCCCGGATGGCAACGGCCATATCGTCCGCAGTGGCGACCTGACCTGCCAGGATCCGAACGCGCCGGTACCCAGTGAAAACTGGATCAAGCGCGTGATCGGCGTGCCGGGCGACCGGATCGAAACCCGTGGCAGCGAGCTGTTCATCAATGGCGAGCGCGTCGCCATGGACGAGCTGGGACCCTACAAGGGCGACCTGAAGCAGCCGGAAGACCGCCTGCTGATGACCTACGGCTCGAAGCTCTATACCGAACACCTGGGCAGCGTGAACCATACGATCGCCCTGACCCCGGCTTACAATATGCCGCAGGATATCCCCAACGCCGTGGTGCCCTCGGAAGTGCCCAAGGGCTGCTACATCGTCATGGGCGATAACCGCATGAACAGCACCGATAGCCGCTGGTGGGGCTGCATGCCGGAGGAAAACCTCGTCGGCAAGGCGTTCCTGGTCTGGCTGGCCTGGCGCGGGTTCGATAACGGTATCAGCGGCATGTTCGATTTCTCCCGTATGGGCAAGGTCATCCATTGACCCAAAGGGTGGCCCCGGTCACGGCCCGGGGCGTTGCGCCCCGGCGCGGACAAGGTAATCTCCGCAGCGGGGCGCAGGTGCGCCCCTTCGGTATCCGAATCAACAGGGGAGCCGCCCACGCGCGGCAGGGTCAAGATATGAATTCCAGGCAATCGGGTATTACCCTCGTCAGCTTTATCATCGTGCTCATGGTGCTGGGCTTCTTTGGCTTGATGGCCATGAAGCTGGTGCCGTCGTATATCGAGTACATGGGCGTCGTTAAGGCGATGAACCAGATGGCGAACGAGCCCGGTAACGACGATATCGCGGATGCCCGCCGCCACCTCGCGTTCAAGATGAGCTTCCAGTACGTCGATGATTCGACAATCAAGCCGCAGGACATCACCATTAACCGCACTGCCGGCCTGCCGACCTTGCGCGTGGCTTACGACAAGCGCGTTCCGTTTATCTACAACATCGATTTCCTGCTTCATTTCGACAAATCGGTGCAGCTCCGCAGCACTAACGCTGGGTAATGAGGTTTCGTGGAATTTCCGCATCGTTTTCGTGATCCTGGTTTTGCAAGCCTGGCGCTGACCCACCGCAGCGCCGGGAAGCCGAACAACGAGCGGCTGGAATTCCTGGGCGATGCCCTGCTGGGTGTCCTCGTCGCCGAACTGCTGTACGAAGTGCACCCGAATGCCAGCGAAGGTGAGCTCTCGCGACTCCGTTCCCAACTGGTGAATGGCCAGGCGCTGGCGGTGGTCGCCCGCGAGCTGGAGCTGGGTGACCGGTTGAAGCTGGGCCCGGGTGAGCTCAAGAGCGGCGGCTTCCGCCGCGAATCCATCCTGGCGGATGCCTTCGAGGCCATGCTGGCCGCCGTCTACCTGGACGATGGCTACGATGCCTGCCGCCAGGTCGTGCGCAGGCTTTTCACACCACGCGTGGCAGAACTCAAACGATCGAGCAAGGATTTCAAGACCCGCCTGCAAGAGTGGCTACAGGGCAAGGGCTTGCCGCTGCCCGTTTACGAACTGACCGACAGCTACGGCGAAGACCACGCCAAGATTTTTGACGTAAGCTGCTCCATTGACGAACCGGAAGCCATCCGCACCGAAGGGAGCGGGGGCAGCCGGCGTGCCGCCGAACAGGACGCCGCCGAAGCGGTGTTGCTGAGGCTGCTGGAAAAGAAACCATGAACGATATCGATTTCGAAAATAACGACAACGACACCCTCGTCGACGACGACTTCCGCTGCGGCTACGTCGCGCTGGCGGGGCGCCCCAACGTCGGTAAGTCCACCCTGCTCAACGCGCTGATCGGCGTGCGGCTCTCCATCGTGAGCCACCGCCCGCAGACCACGCGCCACCGTATCCTGGGCATTTCCACCAAGCCCAACGGCCAGATCCTCTACGTGGATACCCCGGGCCTGCACCGTGGCGGCAAGCGCGCCATGAACCGCAGCCTCAACCGCGCGGCCCGCGCGGCGGTCACCGAGGTGGATCTCGCCGTGCAGGTGATCGAAGCCGGTCGCTGGACCGACGAAGATGCGGCCATGTACCAGGCGCTTTGCGAGCAGCAGGACATGCCGAAGCTCCTGGCCATCAACAAGGTGGATCTGCAGAAGGATAAGACGGCCATGCTGCCGTTCGTCGCCGACCTGATGCAGAAGCATCCGTTCGATGACGTGTATTACGTGAGCGCGCTCAAGTCGAAGGGCCTGTCCGGCCTGGAGAAGGGCATCCTCAAGCGCCTGCCCGAGCAGGCCGCGATCTACGGCGAAGACGAGATCACCGATCGCAGCGAGCGCTTCCTGGCCGCCGAAATGGTTCGTGAACAGCTGATGCTGCGCCTGGACCAGGAGCTGCCGTACGCGACCACGGTGGAAATCGAAGGCTTCGTGGATCGCCCGGATGGCGTCGCCGAAGTGCACGCCGTGATCTGGGTCGAGCGCGATGGCCAGAAGGCCATCGTGATCGGCAATGGCGGTGCTCAGCTCAAAGCGATCGGTACCTCCGCACGCAAGGCCATGGAGCACATGTTCGAGCGCAAGGTGTTCCTGAAACTTTGGGTCAAGGTCCGCGAAGGCTGGGCTGACGACGAGAACCTGCTCAAGCGTTTCGGTTACGAATAAGCCTTACCGGGCTCACCGCGCATGCGTGTCGAACAGCAACCTGCTTTCGTGCTGCATGCGCGGCCTTATCGCGAAACCTCCATGCTGGTGGAATGCCTGACCCGTGATTACGGGCGCGTTGGCGTGGTCGCGCGTGGCGTTCGCAACGAACGGGCGCGCATGCAGCGGGCGCAGCTGGAGCCGTTTCAGCGGCTGGCGCTCGATCTATTGTTGAAGGGTGAACTGGCCACGTTGCGGTCGGCCGAGCCTGTTGGTGTGCCATTGCGCCTCACCGGTGATGCCGGGCTCGCCGGCTTGTACCTCAACGAACTCGCGGTGCGCCTGACCGGCCGGCAGGACCCTAACCCCGAACTGTTCGGCCACTATGAGCGAACCTTGCAGCGCATGGCGGCAGGCCACCCGTTGGCGTGGACGCTGCGCCGGTTTGAACGGGACATGCTCGACGCACTGGGCTATGCCTTGCAACTGGATGTGGATGCGATCAACGGCGAGCCACTCGATGCCGCCGCGACCTATGTCTACGATCCCGAGTCCGGGGCCATGCCCGGACGCCGCGGTGATCCGCGCGCGTTGCGCGGTTCCGATTTGCTAGCCCTGGCCGCGGATACGGTGCCTGACCAGGCCGGGCTCGCCGCACTTCGCCGTATGATGCGACAGGTCATTACGTTCCACCTGGGTGGTGGTGAACTGAAGGCGTGGCGCGTGTTGCGATAACGGGGTTTCCGCGTCAGTGCCCCGAAACGAGTGCTGCGATGGTTGCCTCAACCTCCCGCCGAAAGCGCTCCACCACGGCAGGCGCGGCATGGCGAGATTCCACCACATGACCCTGCAAGGCCTTCGCCTGCTCACCCAGGCGCGTAGCACCACAAAAGCCACAAGCCGAGCGTAGTCGGTGCAACCGATCTATCAGCACGGCTGGATTGTGAGCCAGCGTGTGCAGTTCGCTGCGCAGTTCGAGCAGCTCTGTGCGCAGCAGTGCGCGGAGCGACCGGACAATCGCAAGGTCGCCCGTGGCCAGGAGGCTCTTGGCGTCGTCCAGCACGTCCAGTCGCGAGTCGACGCCGAGCGCCGCTTCCAGCGCGATCTTGAGCGAGGCGATCTTGCACGGCTTCTCGATGACGCCGATAAAGCCCACCATCTCCAGGTCACTGCGCAGGATCGGCGATACTTCCGCGCTGGTGGCGAACGCAGGCACGCCCGCTGACGCGGCATCGATGCTCGCATGCAGATTGGGCAAGATCTCGATCGCACCGCCGTGAGGCATGCGACAGTCAAGGATCAGCGCATCGAAACGGATAGCCCGTGCCTGGCGCAGCGCATCGGCGCCATCCACGGCCAGACTTACGTCGAAACCCAGGGAAAGCAGGGCGCCTGACAGGAACTGCCGGGTCGAAGGGTCGTCATCGGCGACCAGCACCTTGCGCTGGGTGCCGCGGTCAAGAGGGGGAGGGCGGTGCGAGTCCATCCAACGTTCCATGTCGTTCATCTGATTTTGGCAGAATGGGGCAGCATGCACCGTGTATCAACCCGCCGCCTCGGATTTTTCCTTATCGCCTGGATCGCGTTGTCCTGGGGCGCGGCGGCACACGCCGGGCTTTCGGTGGGTGCCGATTCGCTGAGCGTCCCGGGCCTGTCGCTTACCGACATGCAGGTCGACTTCGATCCGCAGGCCGACGGCAAAGGCATCGAGCTGCGCCTCGCGGCGAAAAAGGCCGATGTGCCGGCCATGGGCTGGCGCAAGCTGGGCCTGGGCCTGGAGGGCCAGCTCGATCGCGACGAGTTGGGCCGCTGGGTGTTTGATGGCCGCGTCCGCGTGCGCGGCGCCCCCGGCGGGGCGCTGGGCGATGCCAGCGTCCACATCGTTGCCGATGAAGCAGCCAATACGCTGGCTGTGACGATCACCCAGGACAAGGCGATCGCCGAGGTGGCGATGCCCATGGACCAGGTGAGCCACGCGCAGATCACCTTGAAGAA
This sequence comes from Luteibacter sp., assembly GCF_036500425.1. Classification (GTDB taxonomy): domain Bacteria; phylum Pseudomonadota; class Gammaproteobacteria; order Xanthomonadales; family Rhodanobacteraceae; genus Luteibacter. Next base: position 6,797 of record NZ_DASYCB010000052.1, on the reverse strand, counting down.
CCTGCCCGCTGGCTGGCTGCAAGGCCTGCTCTCTACCGTGTGGTCGGGTCGCCCGACCGCGGGCAAAGTGGATGCCGACCTGGCCCTGGACCTGCTTGATACAGGCACCCAGGCCGCAGGCCAGTTCTCACTGGATGGCCTGGGATTCGATAGCCCCGGTGGCAAGCTCGCTGGCCAGAAAATCAGCGGAAGCGGCCGGCTGGGCCTGGATATGAACCGCGATGGTGCCAGCATCGACCTCGATGCGGGCCTGCGCGGTGGTGAATGGCTGCTCGGCCCGTTGTACGCGAACCTGCCCGGGCATGCGGTCCAGCTCTCGCTCTCGGCGCGCGCGCAGAAGGGCACGCTCGGCATCCGCCGTCTGCGCCTGACCGATCCCGATGCGCTCCAGCTTGAGGGTGAACTGGCCTTCGATGCGAAGGGTGACCTGAGCCAGCTGAAGCTCGATCGTTTCACCGCGCGCTTTCCGGTCGCCTACGACCGTTACGGCAAGGGCTTGTTACGCACCTGGGGCCTGGATGGCCTGCAAGCCAGCGGGGAAGTGGCCGGGCATGCCGCCATCGGCCCCGGTGGGCCCACGGCCTTCGCCTTCCAGACCGGTGGCCTCGATCTCGCCATGGCGGATGGCCGGCTCGGCGTCAACGGCCTGCGTGGCTCGCTCGACTGGAGCGCGACGGAAGATCGCCCGGTGACGAAGCTGGGCTGGCGCAGCCTGCAGGTGTACCGCATTCCCAATGGCGCGGCGGAGGGCAACTGGCTAAGCAAGGGCGGCACGCTGTCGCTTGAAAAGCCCATGGCCATCCCGGTGCTCGATGGTAACTTGCGCGTCCTGTCCCTCGGCTGGAAGCCTGCCGCGGCGACGGGCGAACGCCTGCAGACCTCGCTCGCGCTGACCCAGATCGATATGGCGGCCTTCAGTCGCGCGGTGGGCTGGCCGGAGTTTGGCGGCACGCTGGGTGGCGCGGTCCCCTCGCTGCGCTATGTCGATGACCGGGTCGAACTCGGCGGCGGCTTGTCGCTGAACGTCTTCGACGGCTTCGTCGACATTACCGGGATGACCTTGTCACGACCCTTCAGCGACGCGCCCGTACTCGCCGGCAACATCGCCCTGCGTAACCTCGACCTGGCCAAGATGACCTCGGTCTTCGATTTCGGCAGCATCACCGGCCGCCTGCATGGGGGCATCGATGATCTGCGCCTGGTCGCGTGGCAGCCCTCGGCCTTCAAAGCCACGTTGCTCGCCGACCAGGGGGGCCGGATCAGCCAGAAGGCCGTCAACAACCTCACTTCGGTCGGTGGCGGCGGTATCGCCGGCGGCCTGCAAGGCACGGTACTCAAGCTGTTCAAAACGTTCGGCTATCGCCGTATCGGCCTCAGCTGCACGCTCAAGGGCGATGTCTGCAACATGGGAGGATTGGGCGCGGTGAAGGATGGCTACACTATCGTCGAAGGCAGCGGCCTGCCGCACCTTACCGTGGTCGGCCACCAGCGCGACGTCGACTGGCCCACCCTGGTCCGCCGCCTGCAAGCCGCCACCAAAGGCGATGGCCCCACGATCCAATAAGCCCGGCCTGATGAAACACCCGGCCAACGCAACCCCGGCCGATGCAACCCCTGTAGGAGCGCGCTTGCGCGCGAAAGCCAACGAAGCGGTGAAGCATTCCACCTCAAAAGGACGTAACAAATGTCACGCAAACCACTGATTGGCCTAATTTTAGCCGCAGCAGTTGCCTTGGTCGGCTGCGTCACCATCAACGTCTACTTCCCCGAAGCCGCGGCGCAAAAGGCTGCCGACCAGTTCATCGGCAACGTCCTCGACGATAGCGGCGTCGCCCCCGCCAGCGGCGACAAGCCCGCGCCAAAGCCCGCGGACGGCAAGCAGCCCTCCGCCTCGCTGCTCGATCTGGTGATCCCGAAGGCCATGGCCGCCGAGAGCCCGGATATCCAGGTTCGCTCCCCGGAAACCGACGCGATCCGTGCGCGCATGAAGGGCCGTTTTGGTGGTCAGTTGAAGGCACTCATGGATTCAGGTGCGGTCGGCTTCACCGCCAATGGCCTTGTCGCCGTCCGCGATGCCGGCTCGCTCCCGCTGGACCAGCGCTCACAGGCCACCAACATCGTCCGTGACGAAAACGACGACCGCGACCAGCTCTATGTCGCGATCGCCAAGGCCAACGGCCACCCCGAATGGGAGCCGCAGATCCGCAAGACCTTCGCTGCCGGCTGGGTCGAGCGGGCCCCCTCGGGCTGGTATTATCAGGACGCCTCCGGCGCCTGGAAGCGCAAATAGGCCCTCTCCGCCAGGATCGTTCGCCGCGCTGAAGACCCGCGCGGCGCCTCCCAGCCCCGGCCCGGACCGATACGTCCGGGCTTTTAGTTTTTGAGCGCATGACCGACTTCGAAGCCACCATCACCGACCTCAGCCACGATGGCCGGGGCGTCGCCCGCATCGATAACAAGGCCACCTTCGTCTCCGGCGCGCTGCCGGGCGAGCGCGTGCTGCTGAAGTACCGCAAGCGCCACCGCAACTACGACGATGCCGAGGTCGTTTCGATCATCGAGGCCTCGCCCGATCGTGTTGAACCGAAGTGCCGGCACTTCGGTCAGTGCAGCGGCTGCTCGCTGCAGCACATGGCGCCGGAAGCGCAGATCGCCGCCAAGCAGCGTGTGCTGGCCGAGAATTTCGAGCGCATCGGTAAGGTCACTCCAGAAAGCTGGCTGCCGCCGCTGGTCGACCAGCCGTGGAGCTACCGCCGCAAGGGTCGCTTCTCGGTGCGCTTCGTCAACAAGAAGGATCGCGTGCTGGTGGGTTTCCGCGAGGAATCCAACCCGCGTTTCGTCGCCGACATCGATGTATGCGAAGTCATCCACCCGGCGATCGGTCCCAAGGTGGGCCTGCTCGGCACGCTGATCCAGAGCCTGGACACCGCCCGTGACATCCCGCAGATCGAATTCGCCGCGGGCGACGACACCGTGGCCCTGGTCTTTCGTCACCTGTCCCCGCTGACGGACGGCGATCGCGCGAAGCTCACCGCCTTCGCCCAGGAACACGGCTTCGCCCTTTACCTTCAGCCCGGCAACCACAGCACGGTGGCACCCTTATGGCCCGAGTCGCCGCGACTGTCGTTCGCCATCCCGGCCGAGGACGTTACGCTGGACTTCCTGCCGCTCGACTTCGTGCAGGTCAACGCCGGCATGAACCAGCGCATGCTCGCGCGCACGCTTGAACTGCTCGATCTGAAGTCCACCGACAAGGTGCTCGACCTGTTCTGCGGCCTGGGTAACTTCACCTTGCCGATCGCGCGGCATGCCGCCGAAGTGGTGGGCGTGGAAGGGGAGCACGGCTTGGTCCAGCGCGCGGCCGAAAACGCCGCCCGCAACGGTCTCGCCAACGCGGGCTTCCGCGTCGCCAACCTGTTCGATGACCAGCGTGATGAGCCCTGGGCCAAACAGGCGTGGGACAAGATCCTGCTCGATCCACCGCGCGCCGGCGCCGACAAGGTGCTGGAATACCTGCCACGCAAGGGCACGAACCGTATCGTCTACGTCTCCTGCCACCCGGGCTCGCTGGCCCGCGACGCGGGTATCCTCGTCGAGAAGCACGGCTTCCGGCTGGTGTCGGCCGGTGTGATGGATATGTTTCCGCACACCGCCCACGTGGAATCCATCGCACTGTTCGAACGCGGCTGATCGAGGTCTGGAAGGCATGGGTATCGAGATCGAGCGCAAGTTCCTCCTGGCCGGCGATGGCTGGCGCGCCCAGGTCGAGCGCAGCGAGCCGATGGCCCAGGGTTACCTGGTCGGCATGGGCGCGATCGAGGGTGGCCATGCGAAATCCTCGGTGCGCCTGCGCATCTCGGGGGAACAGGCGTGGCTCAACATCAAATCCGCCACGCTTGGCATCGAGCGCCAGGAGTACGAATACGCCGTACCGCTTGCCGATGCCCGGCACATGCTCGATACCCTGGCCGATGGCCGGGTCGAAAAGGTTCGTCACCATGTCATGCTCGATGGGGCACACTTCGAGATCGATGAATTCACTGGCGCTAACCAGGGCCTCATCGTGGCCGAGATCGAACTCGACAGCGCGGATGCCGCGTACCCCACACCCGGGTGGCTCGGGCGCGAAGTGAGCGACCAGGTCCGCTACTACAACGTCAACCTCATCGACCGGCCGTTCAACACCTGGACGCCGGCCGAGCGGGAAGGGAAGGAGAACGCCTGATGCTGCTGATCGGTCTGGAAGGCAAGGTGCTGAAGCCGCACGAGCACCCCTTGCTCACCGCGCACGGCGTGGCCGGCATCATCCTGTTCGGCCGCAATTTTGAATCGCGTGAGCAGGTGACGGCGCTGATCGATGCCGCCCGCGAGGTCGCCGGCGACGACCTGCTGGTCTGCGTCGACCAGGAGGGCGGCCGCGTCCAGCGTTTCCGCGAAGGGTTCACCCGCCTGCCGCCGCTGCGCGCCCTAGGCAAGCTTTACGACACGGACCCGGGCGAAGCCGTGGATCGCGCCGAGGAGCACGCCTGGATCATGGCCAGTGAAATGCGCGCAATCGGTGTGGATTTCAGCTTTGCGCCGGTCGCCGATATCGACCGCGGCAGCAAGGTGATCGGCGATCGCGCGTTTCATGCCGATCCGGTGGTCGCCGCCGAGCTGACCCAGGCCTACGTCCGCGGCATGCACCTCGGTGGCATGGCCGCCGTGCTCAAGCACTTCCCGGGGCATGGCTCGGTCGCCGAAGACACCCACGAATCGGTCGCCGTCGATACCCGTAGCAAGGACGATATCCTGCGCACCGACCTGCTGCCGTTCGTGGCGGGTATCGAAGCGCGCGCCGAGGCCGTCATGGCCGCGCACGTGAAGTACACCTCGGTCGATGACCAGCCGGCCGGTTACTCGCACGTATGGATCGAGGAGATCCTGCGTGGCGAGCTCGGTTTCCGTGGCTGCGTGTTCGGCGATGACATCAGCATGGCCGCTGCCGCCAGCGCGGGTGGTATCGCTGCGCGTGCGCACGCCAACCTCGATGCCGGCTGTGACCTCGTGCTGGCCTGCTTCCCCGATGTGGTTCCCGAAGCGATCGCCGCGGTCAAGGGCCGCCGGCTATCGCCGCCCGAACGCATCGCGCCCCTGCGTGGCGCGATCGGTTCGACCTGGGAAGGCCTTGTCGACAATCCCCAACGCGAGCGCTTTATCGCGCGCGTGACCGCCCTGGAGTCCTGACTTACCCATGACCGCCGCCGCCTCGCTCGAGCAAGCGCTCGAAAACTCGGATGTCCTCTTTACCCGCGATCAGCTCGATACCGAGATCGCCCGCATGGGCCGCGAGATCGATACCGCCCTGGCCGGCGAGCGTCCGGTCTTCCTCACCGTCATGCACGGCGCACTGATCTTCGCCGGCCAGCTCTCGCTGGCGATCAAGACCGACCTCGAATTCGATTACGTCCACGCCACCCGCTACCGCGGCGCCACCACCGGCAGTGACCTGCACTGGCTGCGCGAGCCGCATGTGCCACTTGCCGGCCGTACGGTGCTGCTGGTCGACGATATCCTCGACGAGGGTCATACGCTGAAGGCCGTGCGCGATGCATGCGTCAAGATGGGAGCGAAGCGCGTCCTGTTGGCGGTGCTCTGCACCAAGCTGCACGGCCGTCGCGCCGAGGGCATTGAGGCCGACTTCAACGGCGTGGATCTTCCGGATCGTTACGTATTCGGCTACGGCATGGATTACAACGAGCAGGCCCGAAACCTGCCGGCCATCTACGCGCTGAAGGATTGAACCGCATGAGCATCGACCTCGCCGTGATCGGCGGCAGCGGCCTCTACGCGTTCGAAGGCCTCGCAAACCCGCAGCGCCATACCGTGGAAACCCCGTTCGGTCCAGCCTCCGGCGATATCGTCGTCGGCGATTTCAAGGGCAAGCGCCTGGCCTTCCTCGCCCGCCACGGCGAGAGCCACACGGTGCCGCCACACCGGGTGAACTACCGCGCCAACCTGTGGGCGTTGCATGCGTTGGGTGCCCGCAAGGTGGTCGCCGTGAATGCCGTGGGTGGCATCCGCGATGACATGGGCCCGCGCGTGTTGGTCGTGCCGGACCAGGTGATCGACTACACCCATGGCCGCTTTACCAGCTTCAACGATGTCGAAGGCGCCGAAGTCCGCCACATCGACTTCAGCGAGCCGTACACCGAAAGCCTGCGCCAGGCGATCGTCGCCGCGGCCCGTGCCGAGGGCCTGGCCATCATCGATGGCGGCGTCCATGGCGTGACCCAGGGCCCGCGCCTGGAAACGCGCGCGGAGATTGCCCGGATGAAGCGCGATGGCTGCGACCTGGTCGGCATGACCGGCATGCCCGAGGCCGTGCTGGCCCGGGAGCTTGATCTGGAGTTCGCCTGCCTGGCCCTGGTCGCGAACTTCGCCGCGGGTGCTGGCGACGAAGCCGAGATCAGCATCGAGGAGATCTTCGCCCACCTTGCCGCCGCCACGGCCAACGTGGCGCCTATCCTGGGCCGGATGCTCGCCTGACCGGTTGGCCGCTCCTACAGGGGTGGGTTTGCCTGGGCATATGGGAAAGAGTCCCAGTTGCGCTTTGGTCTGAAACATGATGATACTTCGCACGCGCCGCGGGGGCAGGCTCAGGGGATCCAGGGGAAGCCTCGCCATCCGGGTGCTTCCAGTCCATGTCCAGAGGTTTCCGCAATGCGTTTCGGTACGGTCAAGTGGTTCAACGACGCCAAGGGTTTCGGTTTCATCGCGCCCGAGGACGGTGGGGAGGACGTGTTCGTCCACTTTTC